>DATHPI010000221.1:0-45288 GCA_035484035.1 Chthoniobacterales bacterium | reverse complement strand
CTGCTGTTAGCCCTATGTGCCGCCGGTGACTGTATAACCGTCCACTCGCAGATCCTCTGCCAAATCCCTTTCCATTTGAGCTGCTGCTTCAAAAGGCATCGGATTCAGAAATGCATACAGCTCAGGCATCAAGCGGAGGCCATACTTTTTTACGACCCAGGCCGATTTTTGTCCTTTCTTGTGATTCTCAAAACGCTGTTCGACCGATAGTCCTGTCATGCCGACGTAAACGCATGGCTTTGTCGGCTGCCGATTCGGGTTCAGACGCAGGATCGATGGATGCCGAAGCACGGATGGGTCGAGAAGAATCACGTAAACGCTGTGGTGAAAGCTCTCTTCAGCTGGCTTCCCGTTCGCCATGGTTGTGCGAGTTCGCTTTGTACCCCGTCTCATTTTCTCGCTCGGATTGTTTGATCATTTCACGCTGCCCGAACAAGCTCCGAATTCACGCGTTGGCCGTTTTCTTAGCGCTTGTGGGTTCTCCCATGGTTTGCCGAAATTGACTTTTAGCATTGATGGGGCGAGAGGCTACAGATGAATCTCGCAGTCGGAGAGCGGGTTCTCGCCGCCCTAGTGGCCCCTTCAGGGCCAATTCGGGTGGGGGGAATTTCCCAGGGTAAACCCTGGGCTATGCTATTTTGGCCACTTCGGGCCACAGATTGAAACGTCCAAATTTCCTTAACCTAGCGACATTCAACCCTGGGCTGCGTCCTCTAGCCCCGTTGGGGCAAAATCGGAGTTGAGGCAGCCGATCCCAGCGGGCTTTTGTAGGCCCTGATGAGACCGGCTGGATCTCGGGTGGAGATCACATTCTGTTCGGCTGACACTGTCCCGATGGATCCATCCGAGTTTACGCGGCTAGTTAATTAAGCAGGAATGGCCGCTTTCGCGATTTCAGCGGCATTAGAAAGCTTCTCAACACCTAAACAGAGATCGATCAGTTCGTGAATCTGCTGTGGCGTAAGGATGCCCTCTGCGAGACTTGCAAATTTCGTTATAAGATTAGCGTCCGTCATCGGGGCTTCAAGGCTACCAATTGCGTGCTCGATATACTTGTGCAGCTTGCGGCCATCTTTTAGGATCACTCTCATATCCACCTGCTCCGGCTTGATCACACTATCCACAACCGGGACCACTTTTTCCCGCAGAGCGATAATTGTCGGGTTCTGTACCGCTTGATCGCTAAATTGTTTTTCGCCAGCCGTTCCCTCGACAATGGCGACAGCCACGGCGTGGTAAATACTAAACTTACCCTCAAGCCCTTGTTGTGGTGTTTTCTTTCCGGTCAGTTCGAGAACAAGCGGGTTCACTCTGAGCTCGATACGCTCAACTTGGTCGGCGGTAATTTGGCATTCATTGCGTAATTGGATCGCGGCATCGATCGCTGGGTGCATTACGATTCCGCAAGCGAACGGTTTGTAGGTATTGAGAGCAGACTCGTAACGCTCTCCCAGTCCCTCCGTGATTTCTTGGAAATCCTGCTTGGTTGAGATAGTATTGGCCCAACCTCGCTTAGCTTCGAGCATCCGATCGGAACTGGTGAAATTTTTCGAGGCCAGGATCGCGGCAAACAGCCCGTTGCTGGCGGCTCGTCCCGGATTGAAGCTTTTGTTCATCGAGCCGAACGATTCTCTTAGCCCCACTGGTTGAGATGCGGCTAGTCCCAATGCCCAAACCATTTGCTGCTCCGAAAGACCTAACAGCTTGCCTGCTCCTGCCGCGGCACCGAAGACTCCGGCCGTACCGGTGATGTGCCAACCGCGGTCGTAATGATCCGGGTAGACGGCATTTCCGATTCGACACTCGGTTTCAACTCCTAGAACCAAGGCATTCAGAAAATCCGTTCCATTGACTGGATGATATTCGGTGAGCGCAAGGATCGCCGAAGCCACCGGTCCTGCCGGATGGATGATCGTCTTCAGATGGGTGTCGTCATAGTCAAAGATGTGCGAAGAAACGCCATTCACAAAGGCGGCATTCATGACGTCAAAGCGTTCTCGGCGCCCAAGAATGGTCGCTTGGGCTGGACCCGAAAAGGGCTCCAGAGCAGCAACCGCAATGTTGACTGTCTCGTGCCGAGAGCCACCTACAGCTACACCAATCCAGTTAAGCAGCGTCCGCACGCCTTCCTTGCGCACTTTTTCCGGTAGATTCTCATAGCTTGCCCTTACGATGTAGCGCGCAAGTGTCTTGGTCACTTCAGGAGTGGATATAGGCGATCGATCCGTAGTTGTTTTGATGGTATTGCTCTCCGTTGCGGTGGCGAAATCTGGCGCGGCAACCCCAGCAGCAATGGCAGAAGTGGTCCACAGGAAAGTTCGACGATCAATACTTGCCATGATTGCGTTCTTCTGTAAGGGGCGCCATTCACACTTTAGGCGACAATCGATCGCAAAGGAAGAGAATAAACCCTGAGGGCCTTTCGCCGGGCAAAGTAAAGGCATACTCTTAGAAACAGCCTGTTTCGAGCCGTCCGCCATGCGAAGAGGAGTTATCGTTGCTAATCAACATCGCTTGACAAAGGGGACGTAACATATGGTAAAAAGGCTGAAAAGGAGTGAACACTAATGTTCCCATTCACAACCTTGTTAGTGCCACTGGAAATCGCGTGCGCCTATGCCGAGACCTTTCTTCCTGGACCGTATGTGGGGCCAAAACTACCAGCATCGCAGGCCAATTCGTCTAAGGCGGACGCCGCGTTACCAATCAATTCAGCCAAGCCCATGAGCACTCAATTCTACGACACTCAAGTTAGCACCGTTTACTTTCAGATCCTGTTCACCAAAAGGAACCTGGAAGCCATTCTCGACAAGGGCACAGTCCTGGTCACGAGTGCGATGACCGACAGCGGCTTTGCTTCCTGGCAGATTTCTCTTTTCATTCAGCGGCTAGATAACCCGGGCATTCCAAAGCCGGTGGATTGGACCGACGAAGAAGCAGTTGAGCTGGCGGTGCAGGTTTGCCCTCCGCGTACTCCCGATGGTGCCAGGATGGCATATAATGCGAATCATGCGAATGCCGCCGCTGAGGCTGCTGTGACCGCTGCTGACAAGCTTGATGCCGCTACGAATGCGTCTCCCCCTCTTTCATGTGCCGAACTCGATTGCCTGACGGCGAATCTTGATGCCGCTCTGGCTAAGATTCCGGTCGAAAGAATCATCGGCCTTAAACCCGAAAATTTGAAATACTTGCAGGTCGACTATCAGGTGATCAGCACGTTTGACCGAAAACCGGCAAGATACGACGCGGAGCAAGTCGAAGCTCTGCGGGAGATAGCCGCCGCAATCAAAATTAAACGTTGATCCCCATGGCTCATTGATCGCGCGGTGGACGATCTGGCCACGCCGTCGCGTCGTCACTGCGAGTGCACGGCGAGCTTCCCGGGATGGCTCTGAGAGATCGCGCGACAGTCCCGGAAACCAATGTAGCATAGCATAGTCTTCCAGCCTGTGTTCTTGGGCGCCTATTGCCAAGACTAGGCGCTCAAAAACACACGTCAACCGGCGGGCAACATTACAAATTTCTACTGTACGGTCACTTCGTAATAGAGCTTTTTAGATTCGTCCTGGGCAACGCTTCCGGTCAGTTCCGGCGGCACTTCTTTGTCGATCCGCAAGACGCGGTTTTTAGTGATGGCATTCAGACGTTGCTCAAGTTCCCCCAGAGGCATCTGGCCCCAACCTTTCTTGAGCGCCATTTCATGATCGACGGGAATTAAAGCGATCTCCAGCGCACTCATCAGTTCTAAGCCTTTTTCTCGAAGCGTGGCGTTGTGGCTGCCGTGGTGGCCAGTCTTGTAGAGATGGGTCCTCTTCAGCAGGTCGGGGCCGGTGATCGTCTTACCCTCAACGACCCACAACAGATCCTGCCAGGAGAGCCAATTGCCTACCTGAGCGTCACCCGCAAAAAGTAGGACCTTGCCATCGCCGAGTTCAATCGCGAGCACCAGACTGGTATTGTTCGTTGCGCTATCAAGTTGCAGCGCCAGGCTGGTTGAGGCGGCCAGCCAGTCGGTGTCGATGCCGCGCCACGACTGGTCCAAGGCGCTCTCCGGAGCGGTTGTTGACGCTGTTTTCCCGGCATCGTTGGTTCCGTTATCAGCGCCAGGTACTTTGCCCCAGTAATGCTCCTGGAAAAACGGCAGTTGCCGGGTCAATTCGAAGGGGATCTGCACAATCGGGTCGAAAGGCGCCTCAAGGTCTGTGTTGGCGACGGCAATCGGTTGCGCGTCCAGGTTGAAGCCGGTTATGCCGTAAGTCTCTGGACGGCTCTTTGAAGGGTTGAATCTCTTGATTAAGGCTTCATCATGGGGCGGCCCCAGAACGTAGACTCGCGCATCCACACCCTCCAATGACACCGGCGCGTCCGCCGGACGGCAGTAGCGGACATCTTGAGATAGGGCCTTCACTATAGTGAGAGCTTCACCCGTGGTACCTTGCCCTGCAGCTCCAAAAAATTCCAAGAGGCCGTCGACCGCCGATTCCTCGGCACCTCCCAGCCGCATCCGTGCGCAGGCTGAGGTTAAGGCCATACGAAGAGCGTGCCGTTCCGACCGGAGCTTGTTGGCTAGCGCGTCATTGGGATCTTCTGTCCACGCGAACCAGATCTTGTCGATCTTGAGCTTGCCGAAAAGATCCTTGGCTTGAACGAAGCCGGAGAGGTGGTCCCAGTGCTCATGGGTAATGACGAGCAGATCAAGGCTGCCGTCCGTGGTGGCAATCACATCATTCACCACCTGCTCCATTTTGGAAGAGGCATCATTGGTGCCAAGGATTACGCCGCAGTCGATCAGTAGATAGTATGGTTTGCCATTCGTCCGTGGCAAGGTGACGAAGAAACAGTCACCCAGACCTTGCCGGTACATCCTGACCTTGACGGCGGCATTTTCTTTTTGCCCACCGGCATCCTTTTGCTCTTGAACGGCGGGCCTCTCTTTCGATCTGGACTTTCGAGTTCGCGGACTGGTACTCGCCGTCTTCTTGGTCGGTTGATTAGTAGCCATCAATCATTTCTCCTAGATTCCGCGATGGATCATGGCGAAAGGCTCGTGCCTCGTCGCGCTGTCAGTGAAATAGTTGAGACCCAAGTCGCCATTCGCCAGTTCCAATTGAAAAGCCGTTTGCGCTTGCATGCGATCGGAATGGTCCACCCTTTTGCGAACGACGTAGCGGATAGCGCGTTTTTCCAGATCAACGATGAGGGTGCAGCCACCGCGGAATTTGCCGCTACCGTCAGATGGAAGCCAGCTCTGGGCGATTTCAATGACGAGATCCGTTCGCTGTTGTCCATCCGGTCCAATCCTCCGTACGGGGCGCACAGAATGGACTTCGAAGTTCCGGAGCTTGCCCGGTTGGCCGTTTAGTGAATCGCGTTGGCCGCGATAGAACCCAAGCGCTTCCGTGTGTTCATCTTTGACGTCCGGATCCGTCATGATCCAATCGTGGAGGCTTTTCCCGTTGCGTTTCGAGCTGGCGAACGCCATTTGGCGATCGGCGCGCAGATCCCAGCCTAGCTCCAGCTTCAGCTTCTCAAACACTCCCTCGATCGAGAAATCCACTTCCGGCCGTTCCCAACGGAGGCTTTCTGAAGAAAGATTGCGAACGTTTTCGGGGTAAATACCGCGCCGGCGGAATCCTTGAATGAACGCGGGCCGATAACCCCAATCGTCGTCTGGCACAAGATCCCGATCCGCGGTGATCAGGGCGCGCAGATATTCACCGAAGTTCAGATCCACCGGCGGACAATAATCGAGGGCGCGGATGCAGATATTCAAGACGTGCCCGGCAGTCTTGCTGGCCTCGCGAGCGAGACGATCGACCAGATCGTGAGGGATTTCACCGTCCGGGAGAATCCCGGTGCCGGAAGTTGCAAGGCGAATCAGGTCGGCGCTGCGCCTGCGGTAAATGTCAAGAAAGGCGTCGAAGACGGCGGCGACCAACACTGCACCGCGGTCGTGAGCTTCAGTAGCGTTATTGTAATCGTCGCGCGTTGGCGTTGCCGGTACCCAAACCTTTTTGGCTTTGTCGAAGCGAGCGATCGAGCTGCGCAAGGCGCCGTAAAGGCCGATACCCTGTCCGAACTGCGCGGCCAATTCGCCCAACATATTCTGTTTAGCCAGATCCCCTCTGGTGCGTCTGATCTGATCCCGCAGGGCTTCCGGCACCGTAAAGTGCTGGAACAGCGCCACGATATCGGCAAACGCCTCATGAAAAGCGAGCATGTCCGGGTTGGTCGGCTCCGTAAAATATCGGTGGAGACCGTCGAGCAATGCGTGCGTGGTCTCGTGGGCGATAATGTCGTGAGATAAGGAGCAAAAAACCGTTCCGCCTGGCAGGTTTTCGCCGGGATCACTTTGAGAGGCAGAGAAGTAGCCCAGCAAGAGCGCTTTCTTCTCCGGGCTGTAATAGGAGTTTGCTTCCCTTAATGCGTGTGGATAAATGCGAAGCCGGCGGACGTAGAACTCCTCGACGGTCTGTTCGCCGTTTTGTTGGTGTTTGACAAACCGAGGTGCCCAAAGCGCTACCCGTCCAAGCGCGTGCTCAAAAAACTCGATGGTCTTCATCGCGACTGCGTAGACCATCTGTTGATGGAAACGAGGATTCGATTCCGATGGCGCGAGACCGGCTTGAGACAGCGCCGCAGGATGGTTAAGATCGACCGGAGCATACCCACAGCCGGTGGACGGGTCGATATCCACCACTTCAAGGTATTCGCCTGCCGGTCCCGGCTGGAGCTCTTCCCAGATTACTTCCAAGGTTGTTTCGTTGATCTGCAGGAAATCGGGGTTGTAACCGAGCAGCGGATCGAACGCATAAACGCGCAATGGGCGTGTCAGGGGAACGGGCATCGGTGGATCCACCGCGAGTTGCCTCAGGCGGGCGGCGACTGGGTCGGATTTCGGAAGCGGTAAAGGCTTCGGAGCAGCGGCTACTGCGCCGAGTTGTTTGAGCGCCGTGCGGAGAGCGTCTGAAGCGGCCGGTGCATCGTGCAGCTTGTCAATCACGCGTTGGCGATCGGCTTGCGAAAGGGCTCCGGTATTTTCTGGATCCGGAATCAACTGTTCGAGCTCCTGAAATTGCTGGGTGAGTTGAAGCGCCTCAATCTCCAGCATCCGCTGGCGGACATCCACATCCTGGGCTGTCGAGATGCCAAGACCGGTGATGACACGAAGTAAAGGGAAACTGGCCGAATCCACGGGTTGTTTCTTGAGGAGCGCAGGGTCGGCCGGCGTTTGTGCTAAGGCCGCTGCGGCCTGGATCACGCCTCTTCCTAACCGTTCGCCTAGTTCGCTGCCGTCAAGGCGGGCCGTCTCGAACAGCGCCTTGCGCACTGCTTCGACTCGCATCCAACCCTCCGGATACTGTTCCCATTGGGTCTTGTTCTTCTGGATCCATAAGGCTGCGGCGGCTGCTACCTGCGGTGTTGCTGCCGAGGTGCCGCTCCCGTTGTGATCCACGATTTGACTGCAGCCCAACCTGGCCCAGGGGGCATTTGGCGAGTAGCCTGCGATCGCTGTATCCATCTTGCTCGGCGGGCCGTAATTTCCGGCCATGATATTTTGAGGAAGATCCGCGTAGGGACGGCCGTCAGCCATCACCCCGCAAGCTGCCACGACGCGCTTGAAACGCGCGGGATACACGATGTTGCGGGTCGGCAGATTCCCGAAATTATTCCCGGCAGCCGTCACTATGAAAACGCCTAACTCATACAGCGCATTGACCGCATCCGCCCACGCTTGTGAGGCCAAGCCGCCCATGCTCATGGTAATGACGTGGACCCGCTTGGTCTGGTCGCTGAACAGACTATGAACATAATCGAACGCCTTAGCGATGGCGCTGTTGCTGAACAACACTACGGAGTTGGCCACCCGAATCGGGATCACGTCCAAAAAGGGCGCGCCTCCCAACTCAGCGCTGTCGACCTTTGCACCTGCTAAAATGCTTAAGGTTCCGGTTCCATGTCCCAGGTTGGTGAAAATACCGGACGTGTGATCGGTCGCATCGTTGGGGCGATCGGCCTCCACAAAATTGCGCTGCAAATTCGTTGGCTCTTTGTTGAGCAGGAAAAGCGGTTTTGTCTCGTGATCAGGGTCGTAACCGGTATCGAAATGGGCAATGCGAATTCGGTCCGCAGGCTGGCCAACCGCGGCACGTGCGGCCTCGAGTTGGGAATGGCTGCTGTCACGAAACCAAAAATTGCCCGAGCCACTCGGTAGACGGGAGTCCGGATCATTCGGTTTGTCGCAGGTTCGCGAGGCCGCCAGGGCATGTTCGACGGGTGTTCCGGTGATCCATCGTTGTTCGAAATCTGGCTCTGCGGCTTCCGGCGCCGATAAGCCGGCAACGCCGAAGCCTTGGGTGACCAGATGATGGCACAGATCCCACGCATTGACCTCCGCGCCCGTAGCAGTCGGGGTCATGATGTGCCATTCAGGCCGAGGCGCAGCGCCCAATCCTCCAGCCGGGGCTCCGATGCTCGCGAATAGCCGCTCGAAGCTGACGTTGAGCGGTTGATTGGCGAAACTGAAGCTCATTGCGGGAGGCGCGGCAGCCAACTTCACCAGCAAGCGTGGGGAACGGGTATTTGCAGTCACAGTCAGCCTTCTCTAGAGGACGGATTTCGATCTTAAGCGGAGGGAATGCGGAAATTTCTCTAGTAGAAATTTCGCAATTGGATTGCGGCAGAAGCTAACAAACAGCCGAAAGGAGAACAATTACACTTTCGGGTAATCTCGGTAGCGTCGCCATGAAACGGTCTGACTACAGAATGCAGGGGGAATATACGGGGTTAGCGTTGTGGGGCAGGGTGACGCGGGAAGCCCCGGTTTGGACGGAGCCTCACCCTACCTGAGCTTCGCCCTACCCGACCTTCGTCAACCGACGACGAAGTTGAGGCCAACCTTGGTCTCCAAGGTGGCGCTCGCAGCGTGCAGGGAGACTGACCAGGTTTGGTCTCCGACGATCCCGTTCACTGGCACGCCTGCCCAAGTCTGAAATGCCTCCACGGACGCCTTGGTCAAAGGCCCAAAGTCGCCGTCGATTATTTTCGGTGTGATGCCCCAAGCGCCGGGAGCGCCATTGGTGAGAACGGTCTGGAGGGCGCGAACCACCGCGCCGAGAGAGCCTTCCTCGAGCGTTGGCATCGGTCCACCGTCCGGCAAGGCGTTCCAAGTTGCAGGTCCGACGACACCGTCGGCTAGCAAGCCGCTGCCCTCTTGGAATTGCGTTACCGCAGTCTCCGTTAGCGGACCAAACACACCATCCACAACTATTCCGAGATTTGGAGTCCGGCGTAAAGCCCGCTGGAGACGCCGGACGACGGCCCCGATAGCGCCTTCACTGATGGTGGGTTGGTTGGGATTCGGCATTGTCTTCTTTACGTTGCTGGTTCTACAAAAGGCGTTCTAACCACCGCGGAGCCCGCCCAATCGTAGCGGTATGATACCCAGGGTCATTTCGAAGGCAATTCAACTTTTCCTCAAGGGCTGTACGGAACACGGCGGCTTCCGTGCGAGAACCAGGCGCAACAGGGAAGGCATCGCACAGAGGTCACAGAGGTCACGGAGGGGGATTTGGGTTGATGGATGAAATTTCTTCAATGAACACGGCGGCTTCCGTGCAAGAACCAGGTGCAACGGGGAAGGCATCGCACAGAGGTCACAGAGGTCACGGAGGGGGATTTGGGTTGATGGATGAAGTTTCTTCAATGAACACGGCGGCTTTCGTGCGAGAACCAGGCGCAACGGGGAAGGCATCGCACAGAGGTCACGGAGGGAGATTTGGGTTGATGGATGAAGCTTCTTCAATGAACACGGCGGCTTCCGTATTGCTATCGGCTCGGGTCAGCAGATCCGCGGAAGTTGCTCTCCCGAAAGCATCTCAACGACGCGCGTCCCGCCGATCCGAGTTTTCATCGTAACAAAGCCGGGATGGTCGACCGTCACCGAACCAATGATCGCGGCTTTCTCGCCCAGTGGATGCGCTCGCATGGCGGCGAGAACGGGACCGGCTTCATCCGCAGAGACAATGGCCAGAAGCTTTCCCTCATTGGCCACGTAAAGAGGATCGAGCCCCAGGATTTCGCATGCGCCTTTGACCTCTTCGCTGATTGGAATTCTGGCTTCGTCAAGGCGGACACCAACGTGGGCGCTCTGGGCGATTTCGCTTAGTGCGCTGGTGATACCGCCACGGGTAGGATCCCGTAAAACGTGGATATCCGAGACCGCAGCAAGCAAGGCGCTCACTAGACCATGCAAAGGCGCGGTGTCGCTTGAGATCTCGGTTTCGAATTCGAGGCCCTCCCTTACGGACATGATGGCAATCCCGTGAGTCGCTATTTCACCGCTGACAATGACTATATCTCCTGGCCGGGCACGTCCGGGATGCACGTTCACTCCTTCGGGCACGACTCCGATCCCGGAAGTATTGATGAAAATTTTGTCTGCCTTCCCTCGGTCCACTACCTTGGTGTCGCCGGTCACAAGGGCCACACCAGCCGTTGCGGAGGCCTCGCGCATAGAGAGGACCACTTGCCAGAGATCCTGCATCGGAAGGCCTTCTTCCAGAATAAATCCTGCCGACAGATAGAGAGGGCGCGCCCCGCACATGGCGAGATCGTTAATCGTGCCATGGATCGCCAGCTTTCCGATGTCCCCGCCAGGAAAAAAAATGGGACTGACCACAAAGGAATCCGTACTGAACGCTAAGCGGGTGCCGTTCAGGGTAAGGACCGCCCCATCGTGCTGAACATCCAACCATTTGTTGCGGAACTGAGGGACCAAAATCTCCTGGATCAACTGCTGGCTGAGCTTTCCTCCGCTGCCGTGTGCCAGCACAATATCCTGGTATTCGGACAGCGGCAGCGGGCACGTGCCCATCGGGGCGCTCAGGCCAATGCCATGGCCCTCTTCCTTAGATCCAGTACTGCTTTGAGGTAGCATCTTCAGCTTCCGGCGCGATGACTATTCGCTGATTCCGCCTGGCGTACAGTTTGCGTTTGTGTTTGCAGATGTCTCCCATACGCGTAGTAAGCGGCACACGCACCCTCTGCGGAAACCATCGTCGCGCCGAGCGGATGGTGGGGTGTGCATTCCTTGCCGAAGGCGGGACAGTCATGCGGTTTTTTAACCCCTCTCAGCACCATGCCGCTGATGCAGACGGAGGGCTCTGCAGTGTCTATTTCCGTCACTTCAAACAATCGCTCGGCGTCATGCTCCCGAAATTCAGATCGCAGCCGGTACCCGCTTTTCGGGATTGAGCCAACGCCGCGCCATTTGCGGTCACAGATTTCAAAAACAGAGTTAACCAGGTTCTGCGCAACTCGGTTGCCTTCCCGTTTCACGACACGCGGGTACTCGTTCTCAACTTCTGCGGAGCCCGTCTCGAGTTGGCGTACGGTCATCAGGACGCCCTGGAGGATATCCAGCGGTTCAAAGCCCGTGATGACGATCGGGACATGATAACGGGCAGCAATCGGTTCGTATTCATGATAACCCATGACCGTGCAGACATGCCCAGGCCCGAGGAACCCTTGAACGCGGTTGAGCGGCGACTGCAGAATCGAGGCCATCGCGGGAGGTACCAGAACGTGGGAGACCAGCACCGAGAAATTGGTGATGCCTTGCTTCTGCGCCTGCCAGACCGACATCGCGTTAGCGGGTGCGGTGGTCTCGAACCCTATGGCAAAGAAGACAACCTTCTTGTTAGGATTGGCGCGAGCAATTTTCAGCGAATCGATCGGCGAATAAACGACGCGCACATCAGCGCCACGCGATTTCAACACCAATAGGTCCACATTGGAACCGGGTACGCGAAGCATGTCGCCGAACGAACAAAAAATTACGTCCGGCCGCTGGGCAATTGCATGCGCCTTATCGATCATTTCCAAAGAGGTAACGCAAACCGGGCATCCCGGGCCGTGAACGAGCTCGATCTCCTCCGGAAGCAAATGGTCGATGCCATTTTTAACAATGGTATGCGTTTGACCACCGCAGACTTCCATCAGGACCCAGGGTCTGGTCACGATACGGCGGAGTTCCTTAATCAGTTTTCCGGCGACCGTTTCGTCGCGATATTCGTCGATATATTTCATATCGTGATGCTCCTTGATTCTTCAGAGTCGCGCCTCAAGCTTCCGGGACTTCAAGTTCAGTGAGCTGGTCCATTTCTGCGAGCAGTTTGTAGGTTCGCGCAGCCTCTTCTTCATCCACTTTGCCGAGAGCAAAACCGACATGCACGAGGACATAGTCGCCGGTATTCGCTTCAGGGGTATATTCGAGACAGACCTGTTTTACGATGCCGCCGAAGTTAGCCTTTCCCATCCGAACTCCCTGCGGGTCTTGAGAGATTTCAATGAGCTTTCCCGGAATGGCCAGACACATAGGTATTCTCCGTTTTTATTTCTGATGACCGTTTGACTTCGGGGCTTGAGCGAGCGGCGGCAACGATTTGGCCAAGCGCGATCCCGCCGTCATTGGGTGGCACGCGCTGATGCCAATACGGCTGGAAGCCGGCCTCCGACAATCGTCGGACCGATCGTTCGATGAGAAACCGATTCTGGAAGCAGCCACCGGTTAAGAGAACCCTTGGTTCCCCCACCTTGCGAGCAACGGTTACGATGATCTCCGCTAATGTGTTGTGAAATTTTGCGGAAATAATCCCGGCAGAGTCACCCTTTTGCAGATCGAGCAAAATCTCCGGGATCATCGCCCCCCAGTCCACGATGGATGGCGATCCATTCGTGATCTTGAACGGGTAGAGTTCGTCGATATGCGGTTGGATCGCACACTCCAATTCCAACGCAGCTTGTCCTTCGAATGTCACCCGCTGTCGTAGTCCGATAATAGAGGCTACCGCGTCGAACAATCGGCCTGCGCTGGAAGTTAAAGGTGAATTAATTCCCTTGGAGAGCATTTGCGCAATGACAGTCAATTCGCTGTTTGAGAAACTGGCGATCGGCGCCAGCCTCCGATCGGAAATCACGTTGTCGGTCCAGATTTCATATAAAACGCCTAAGGCGGTTCGACGCGGCTCTCTGACCGCAGCGTCACCTCCAGGCAGCCTAAATTGGCGGAAATGGGCCGCCCGCTGAAACGACTCTTCATCGGTCAGGAGAAATTCTCCACCCCAGGTGGTGCCATCCGTTCCGTAACCGGTACCATCCCACGCGACGCCAAGGACCGAGCCTTCTAATTCGTTTTCCGCCAAGCAAGCCAGGACGTGTGCAAAATGATGCTGGACCTTCAGCGCGGGCAATCGCATTCGCGACGCATGTTTCGTCGAAAGATAGTCGGGATGCAGGTCACAGGCGATGATGTTCGGCTCCGCTTCGTATAGCCGCGGCAAATCCGCTACAGTGCTGCGAAACGTAGAGAACGCTTCGCTTGTTTCCAGGTCACCAATATGCTGGCTGATAAATATTTCGTTGCCGACACTCAGAGCGACACTGTTCTTCAAATGGGCACCGACCCCCAAAACGCAGGGCAGCGCGTTCTTCCTGTGAATTGGCAGAGGCGCATAACCGCGCGCTCTCCGCAGCACCATCTCACGGTCGCAAATCACGCGCGCGACCGAGTCATCCACGTGACGAACGATTGGTCGATTGTGAACCAGAAAATAATCGGCAACGCCTTCCAACCGCTGCAAAGCTTCGTGCTCATCGATGCAAATCGGCTCGTTGCTCAGATTACCGCTGGTTGCGACGAGGGGAAATTCGAGGTCTCTCATCAAAAGATGATGCAGCGGTGAGTAGGGCAGCATGACGCCAAGACTTGGACTGGACGGGGCGACCGCGGGTGCGAGCAGCGAATTGTTCCATTTGCGGCTCAGCAAAACGATGGGGGCTTCGGGTGCCTGCAGCAGCCGCGCTTCCAATTTTGAGACAGCGCAATCCTGCTGAATCGAAGCAAGGGAGGGATACAGCAACGCAAAAGGCTTCTCTTCCCGGCGCTTGCGCGCCCTCAAACGTCGAACCGACTCTGAGTTCCGAGCGTCCACGATCAGCTGGAACCCGCCGACCCCTTTGAGGGCAAGAATTTGTCCATCACGGACGATGTCAAGGGCGCTGACTAACGCCCCTTCTTTCTTTCCGAGCGGGTTTCCTTTGGCGTCCCAGAATTCCAGGTGCGGACCGCAATGGGGGCATCCATTGGGTTGGGCGTGAAACCTGCGATCGGAAGGATCACGATATTCCCTTTCGCAAGCCCTGCACATCGCGAAACCTTTCATCGAAGTGTGGGCACGGTCGTATGGCAATGCTTCGATGATCGAGAATCGTGGTCCGCAGTTTGTGCAATTCGTGAACGGGTAGCGGTATCGGCGATTCCCTGGGTCAAAAATGTCGCGGAGACAATCTGCGCAGACGGCCACGTCGGGTAAGATCAGGACGGTCTTTCGTCCGCTCTGTTCGCTGTATCGGATGTGGAAGCCATCGTAACCTGCGGCGTCGAGCAGTGAAAATTCCAGACTTTGAATTGCTGCGAGCGGAGGTTTCTCCTTTTCCAGCCGAAGCAGAAACAGTTGAAGTCTATCTCTCGGACCTTCGACCTCGATAAAGACCCCTTGCCCGGCGTTCAAAACCCAACCGCTGAGTTTCAGCTGCGTTGCTAACCGGTAAACGAAAGGGCGAAATCCAACCCCTTGGACTACCCCGCGAACTGTTACTTTCGCGCGTTCGGCTTTCATAAGGCCAAAGCGACTCTGACCATGCCTTCTTCAAAAAGCAGCGGAAAAGGATCCAGGTGGGCCGTGGGAATTTCCGCGCAGCGCCCGGCGTGCCGCACATCGTAGCGATGGCCCAAAGGACAACGCAACAATCCTTCTTCCAAAGCTCCGGCGTCGAATGGCATGTTGCAGGCCGGGCAATTGTTTCGATAGGCGTACAATTTCCCCTCCAATCTGCAGACGACCAGTCGTTTCCCGGCCACGCGGACGGGCAGCCACGCCCCGTCAGTGAGCTGTTGAGCGTTCTCCAAGGCGATCCAATTTGGTTTAGCACGTTGCGGCGGCTGAGCAACGGTTGCCGGCGCCTGGTCCCCCGGGGGAACGCCATCCACCTCAAAGCCGGCGAGATCGGGGCACGCCTCTTCAATGGCATGCCGAATGGCCAGTTCTAAAGTTACCGCGGAAGAAGCGCAACTTTTGCAAGTACCTTGGAGCCGCAAACTGGCCCTTTCGCTTGTCAGGCTGATCAATTCGACATTGCCCCCATGACTCTGAAGATAAGGGCGGACATGATCCAAAGCCTCGCGCAAACGAGTCTCGAGGTCCGCCGGGTGAAGATCGTGAATGAGCAAGAGTCCACGCACGACCTTGTCGTTGATCATCTGCTGATAGACGTTCTGACCTCCGGGTCCGGATTCACTGGCAACTTGAAGAATTCTGGCCAAACCCTGGCCATAAAAGGCGAGCGTCGCCTCCATAAATTCATGGACCAATTCGCGCGTGGATGGGGTCGGCAGAGCTTCAATCTGTTCCAGAAGTTGCTGAATTCGCGCACCGTGCGAATTCATGGCGGCCAGTTGCTCTTGTACGTCGTTGGCGCCGGCGGGCCAGTTTCTTTCCGATGGTTCGTCGGGGGCCAGAGGAGATTTATTCAGAGAGGCGCTCATTCGGCTTAGTCTCTAACGAATTGGATAGTCTTGATCGCACAGTCGTTTCCTTCCACCGGTTCCACGGCACCGCGACACTGGGGACACTCAAGCGTTGGTATCGGTGCGGCACAGAGCGCGTCCTCCCAATATTTTGGGCTTCCACGGTAGGAACAACGCGGGCATTCCACCACTGCGGCGACGCATTCTATTTCGAGGGTTGAATCCTCCATGGCAGTTTCCTGGGTAATTGCCGTGTAACAGAAACGCAATTGGTCCGCTTCGACATGACTTAGTTCTCCGATGGCCAGGCGGACTGTCAGGAGCTTCTTTGCATCCTGCGCGTCAAGGAACTCCAGGACACGATCCACCACCGCGGACGCTATCGACAGTTCGTGCATCCGGGAAAACCGTCACATCGCCAGCAAGGATTTTGTTAGCTCCTCTAAACCCAAACCATTTTTGCAACTCGTTGGGACTACCTCGATGTCCGGTTTGAGTTTATGCACGTCGGCAATCAAGTCATCCACACTAACTTCCATCGCCGTAGCAAGATCTACCTTGTTGATGACGACGAGGTCCGCCCCAAGGAACATGTGGGGGTGTTTTCTGACCATATACTGGCCTTCCGTGACGCTCACCACGACGAGACGGGCTTTCGACCCGAGCGGGAATTCGGCGGGGCAGATCAAGTTGCCGATGTTCTCGATAAAAATCAGTTTTAGTTGAGTCAGATCAATTTTTCGCAACGCTTTTCCCACCAGGTTGGCGTCGAGATGACAACCATTGATCGTGGCAATCTGGACCACGGGCACATTTTGCCCAGCGATCAGATCCGCGTCCGTGCTTGTTGTTGCGTCGCCGTTCAAAACAGCAACTCCAAAACGATCCCTGAGTCTTTCGACCAGGCGCCCGATCAGCGTGGTTTTCCCTGATCCAATGGCGCCCATCACATCGATCGCCGCGACGCCATGGCGATCGAGCAGAGATCGGTTTTCCTTTGCCAGCCTGGCGTTTGCCTCCAGGAGGCTGTGCTCCAGCTCAATGTCATAAATCTCGTCCGGAGACGCCTCAATGGTTTGAATCATCGTCGCTTTCCTTATGCGCTCTTCACGCTGGCCAGCCCAGCAAAGGCGGTGGGCGTGTGCATCTGTTTCAGAATCTTTCCCTCTCCCAGATACATATGCACGCCGCAAGGCAGGCAGGGATCGAAGCTTCGCACCGCCCGCATGATGTCGATGCCTTTGAATTTGTCCGGCCCGTTTTCCTCAAAAATGGGCGTATTTTGCACAGCATCTTCGTATGGGCCGGGCGTGCCGTAGGTATCGCGCGGATTCGCATTCCAAGGTGTAGGAGGATACGGATGATAATTGGCAATCTTACCTCCGCGAATGACCAAATGGTGAGAGAGCACCCCGCGTACAGCCTCATGAAAACCGCAACCGATAGCTTCCTGCGGCACCTTGAAAGGAGTGAAGGTCTTTGTTCTTCCGGCATGGAGTTCGGCCATCGCTCGCTCCATGAAATACATCGCGGCAGCCGCTGCATAGGCCTGGAAATAAGTTCGGGCGCGGTCTCGCTCAATGGCGTTGCTCCACTTCGGAATTTTCCATTCAAACTCGACTTCTGGTTTCATCGCCGTCTGTGGCAAAACGATCTTGACGCTCTGACCGGTCGCCTTGACGTACCCGATGTCCACCAAGCCGGCTAACGCGGTTGCCCAGAGCCGAGCGATGGGACCTCCGCCTGTATCGAGCGCCAGATGGTCGCCAGTGCGTTTGTCATACCAACGGGGCGACATAACCCAGGTGTATTTATCCCCGAAATTCCGTTTCTGCGGCCGTGGAAGTGTCGTCTGATTCCAGGGGTGACGCTTGTCAACCGGGTTGCCGAGAGGGTCGGTCGAGACAAAGGTCTCCTGGTTCTCCCAGTCATCGTAATAAGACGATCCGAGCAGGATGCGGATCCCAAGGTTAATATCGACCAGGTTCGTGGTAACTAACTCACCATCGACCACAATGCCTGGGGTGACGTACATCGCCTTACCCCATCGATCCATTGTTTGATAATTATAGTCGCACACATCAGGGTCCTGGAAGGACCCCCAACAACCGAGAAGAATACGTCTTTGGCCAACCTGCTCGTAGCCGGGTAATGCCTCATAGAAGAAATCAAATAGATCGTCATGCAGCGGCACGACTTTCTTCATGAATTCGATGTACTTCATCAGGCGGACGAGAAAATCAGTGAATAGCTGGACAGAAGGAACCGTTCCCACTCCGCCTGGATAGAGCGTCGAGGGGTGGACGTGCCGACCTTCCATTAGACAGAACATCTCCCGGGTCATCCGACTGACTTGTAATGTCTCCCGATAGAATTCCCCTTCGAACGGGTTAAGCGATTTCATGATGTCCGCGATCGTGCGGTATCCATGATCTTTCGCGTGGGGTGCATCGGTTTTCTGGGCTTTTTCCCAAACGCCCGGATTGGTTTCCCGCACCATCTTCTCGCAGAAATCAACGCCGACCAGATTGTCCTGGAAAATGTTATGGTCAAACATGTACTCGGCTGCTTCGCCGAGATTGACGATCCACTCTGCAATAGCCGGCGGTTTGATTCCGTACGCCATATTCTGGGCGTACACTGAGCAGGTGGCATGATTATCGCCGCAGATCCCGCAGATTCGGCTGGTAATGAAGTGTGCGTCGCGGGGATCCTTGTTCTTCATGAAGATGCTGTAACCTCGGAAGATCGAGGAGGTACTGTGGCACTCAACGACTTTCCGGTTCGTGAAATCGATCTTGGTGAAGATCCCCAGACTCCCAACGATTCGGGTGATAGGGTCCCACGACATCTCCACAATGTGAGGGGCCTCGGAACTCTTTTCCGTGGCAGTGGTGGTAGCGGTTTCCATTTGGGTGGTTCGATTTAAGGGCGTGTGCTTGTCCCAATGCGGGATGTTTAAGCCGCAACTCGGGTGAGGTCTCAGCCGTTGCCGTAATGCACGGGTTGGTACCCGGTCGTTAACTCCGGCCGCCGGTGACGCCATCGCGGTTCCTTGTTCGCAGTGTGCTGGGTGATGGAGCGTAGACTTCGAATCACCAAGCCGTAAATGCCGGAGGCGGCTGAGGAAACAGCTGCGCCGGGGGGCGCATCCATGAACGGCATGAATTTGTCCGGGAAGCCGGGCATCGTGCAGCCGATGCAGATGCCACCCACGTTCGGGCAGCCGCCGATCCCGTCCATCCAGCCGCGCTTGGTCACGTTGCAGTTGATAACTGGTCCCCAGCATCCGAGTTTCACGAGGCACTCGGGTGAACCGTATTCCTTGGCGAAGTTTCCCTGTTCGTAATATCCGCCACGATCACAGCCTTCGTGAACCGTTCTTCCAAACAACCATTTTGGGCGCAGCTGATCGTCGAGTGGAATCATAGGTGCCAACCCGGCCACTTGATAGAGCAGATAGAGGAGTGTCTCCATCATGTTGTCGGGCTGGACTGGACAACCCGGGACATTCACGATGGGCAACCCTGCTTTTGACTGCCAATTCCAACCGAGATAATCGGCTAAACCCATCGCACCGGTGGGGTTGCCTTCCATTGCATGAATTCCTCCGTAGGTCGCACAAGTGCCTGCGCAGACAATTCCCAGAGCCTTTGGTGCCAGCCGGTCGATCCATTCGTTGGTGGTGATCGGTTGCCCTGTTCTTGAATCGGTGCCTAACGCCGCCCAGTATCCTTCCTTTTTGATCTTCTCATTTGGGATAGAACCTTCCATCACCAGGACGAACGGGTCTAACTTGCCTGCGGCGGCTTGATACCAATACTTCAAGAAATCGTCGCCATTTTCATAGGCAATCACCGGATTATGAACATGAACTTTCGGTAAGCCGGGGATGGCACCCATGACCAAATCTTCGATGCTGGGCAAAGAAGCGGCGGTGATCGAAACAGAATCTCCGTCACATCCCAGACCGGTCGTCATCCAGACGACGTGAATTTCTTTGACGTCGGGTTCACGGTGCAAAAGGGGAGCGACTGCTGCCATGACAGCCTCCTTTCCTTTTAAGGGGGTTAGAAGTTGTACAAACTTAACGGGAGGGTTGATTTTTACAAATCATTTTACTAGCCGACCGAAACATTATGTCCCGACCAATTCCTGAAACGTTATCGTTAGATCGATCTCAGTCGATAGTCCGGATCGGTCACATATCCCGAATCCGTAGGTAGCGCTTTATTTCTGGCAGATTCGCGACAAGCGCGGCGGTAATGATTGCTACCAGGATAATAAGGCCTGTGATGCCTAATTGACGCATGCTGTTCACCTCCTTCTCGGCCCGATTCAGATCGTTTCCACTTCTTTCTTTTTTGGGCTTTCTTTCAAAAGATCATCGATCAGCGTTTTGATCCATTCGATCGCTCGCGGGACGGACTTCTCGACCGTCTCGCTCATTCCAATCTCCCCATCCTCCACTTCCAGGATCGCAGGCTCACACCCGATTAAATAGAGTTTTCCGGGAGAGCTTCCGAAACGGCGCAGCATTTGAAGCACCCTTACCGGATTCATGCTGTGGGCATCCGCCAGATTGGTGTCGAACTGGTCAAGTTGATTCAGATCGGGTTCAATCAGATAGACTGTGCCGGGCGCCTGGCCTTGCGCAGTGATGTCGATCAAAATTGTCACATCATAGCCATCCAAGATGGCATAGGCCAAGTCGTAGGTGCGAATCCCGAAATCGATGACCCGCACTTCGGGCGGCAATCTTTCACTCATTAATCGGCGCGCCACTTCACTGCCAAAAGCGTCATCGCCCAGAAAGATGTTGCCGGTGCCGGCGACCAGGATTTTGCTCGGTCTGCTCATTGCAATGGTTCAACTTCATTGATGCCGTAGAAGAAGCGATGTCCCGGCTGTCGCAGCATCCCCAGATCCTTTCCGGGATCCTCATCCAGCACCAGGGCCAGGTAAACGCGGTTCTCAGCATCCTGCTCGATCGATTCGATCACCGCGATTTTACCTTCCAAAGCGAGATCCATCACATCGGCTCGGCCCTGAGGTCTGATTTGAACGCGATGACCAATCTTTAAGTCGGTCCCGTTGACGGTGACATGTTCTAGACGTGTGTTGGGGTCAAAAAAGTCTCCGCTGGAAAATTGGCGGTCGCGAATCGTGCCGTGCATTTGCCAGAAAGCCTGTTCGGGTAACGCTTCTGTGCGATGCAAAATACGTTTGGCATGCTCATCCCCCTGGCTCATCTCCCACTTTTCCTGATCCGTCATGGTCAGAACACGCAGAGTCAGAATTTCGTCGATCTCCGTTCCATCAAAGAACTCGCCGGGGCTTTCTTGGGCAATCTCCGGAAAGTCGTACAAAATGATAGGGGAGGAGAGCATGGCGACTGGCTCACCTTTCTCTTTCTTGCCGACGAGAACCGGCCAAGTACCAATGTTCGTGCAGGTTTTGCTCGCTTCGACGTAAGCTAGTGGTGGATCCATCAAGGAAAGAAACGCGCCTCTAGCTGATTCTAAAATGGTGTGGGTCGAAGCAAAGGTCCGCATCAGAACTTCCTCCTGCTGATTCAGTTCGGGCTCCGATACTGGCGTGCGGTTTTCGACTTTTACGCTGATTTTAAAAACGTCTCCGGCCAAGGGCTGGACGGCGATATCAATTATTCCTTCTATGCCCTGCTGTTGCCGAATGATCGCTCCGATCACCTGACTCTGACCATTGCGAATCGGATCGAACGCCAGGGAGCTTGAAAAATGAAAAGGGAGCGACCACGTCTGGTTAGCACCGCTTTCAAGAAATCGATGATCCAGTCGGATTTCCCGTTCAACCGCTTCTTGCCAGGTCTGATAAAGCTTGTTGTCGACGCGCAGTTCAGGAATCACCGAAAAAGAACTCGTTCCGATATCGACGGGCAGGTCCGGCACCGGCTCCGGAAGCAAACCGACGCTCCTCGCCAACGGGTGTAAAAATCGGACCCGGACTTCCAGGATTGGCCGCTCACCCCCACTTCGGAGAAGGCACTCCGTTTGCATGGTAAATGGCTCCGCTCCGTTTTGGGCTTCGCTGTAAGCTTGCGGATAAACCCTGCCGAAAGTGAAGCGCTGGCGGTTCTTTCGCGAGGAGGCTCGGTAAGGATAAAGAATATATCCCTCGTAAAGCACCGCCTCTGCAATTCTATCAATCGTTGACGGGTTCATATCCTGCCAGCAACCGTTCAATTGTTTGCTCCCACGTTGGCAATCCTTGGCTGCGTTTGTAGGCGTACAACTTTTCAAAGACCTGCCGATGTAGCGCCAGCCAGGCACTGTTGGGGTAATGATGCTCCATCAACTCCTGCCAGATTCGCACCGGCATCTGGTAGGTGCATTCTTTGTCCCAGGAGATCTGTTGCACCTGGAGTCGTCCGTCCGGTCCGGCATAAAAGATGGTTCCGCTGAACAGGAAGAGCAGGGGAACCTCGCCTTCCTTTAACGCATAAAAATATTTCGTCGCGGTGACGTTCAGGTCGTAGGTGCACTGAATTGGCAAAACAGTCTCCGTTTTCCGCTCGAATGGACGAACCGTGGTGTTTGCGTGGGCCCAGAGTCGGTTGCGAAGAGTTTGCCCCCATCGGTCCGATGTGCCGAAAAGATCGGCCAACCTTTCCTTTTCTTCGTCCTCGTAGGGGCGATGCGCTGATTGGATTTGAACTTGCGCCTGTAGCATCACCGCCTGGATCAATTCTGTTTCTGGTAAGTTTGTCACCTCCAGGTGGAAATGAATGAGAGGGACGACCCCCCGAGCGGCGGGTTCCACTCCGGTCACTGTAAAGTTAAGGTCAGGCATCGTTTGGCTCCTTCCGCGCCGCTTACGCGCAGTTCGATTGCATTTGCAGGCGGGAAAAAAATCGATCGATTTCTCCCCAGACGATCTCTCCGCCGGACAAGCCTCGCCAGTGCACGCGAATCAAACCGACTAGCTCGAAGCAAACATCGATCGGCGCGAGGTAACATTCGCGTTTGCTGCCCACCCGATTGACCAGAAGCGCCTCGACGTCTGGTTCCATCCGCGCGAGAGCGATATTGTTCGCTACCAGTGTGTCCCAGGCTTTGAGCGGTAAAAGCGACTCGGTGGCTCCGGCTGGACTGGGATACATCGCCTTCATTTGGTTCCCGGAGCTGCTTTGGAAGAAGAAAGCGAGATTGATCGGAAGGGCGAGACTCTCCCATTCGACATCCGTAAAGTTCAATCCGGGCAGAAAATGGACTTCGCGCGGGATCAGCCTGAAGCGGCCGTCCAACACGGACTGGAAACGAAGCGCACATGAATCGCAAGTGCAGACGATCCGGGCTGTGGCCATTTCCAGCATGTGCCGGTGTTCGCCAGCGAGCCCAACGCTGCAGAGTTCACACCGCTCGATCGCAGCTCGCGGTCGTGCGAAGCGGCGTAAAGTGGCAAACACCGTCTCTTGCTCATTCATATCTCAGGTGGAAACGCGGATCGGCTTGCCGCCGAGCCAGGCCGCGATGTTTTCGACCGTATCGCCATAAAAAATCCGGTAGGTTTCGTTGGTCACGAATCCAATGTGCGGCGTCACCAGCAGCCGGTCTAACGAACGGAACGGATGCGACGGCGGCAGCGGTTCGATGTCGTAAACGTCGAGCGCGGCGCCAGCAATCGACCGGCTTTTCAGCGCACTTAGCAACGCCTCCTCATCGACCAAGGGTCCGCGCGAGGTGTTAACAAAATAGGCGGTCGGTTTCATCCAACCAAATTCCGCCGCACCGATAATCCCTTTGGTGCGCGGACTCAGGACCAGATGAATCGTCACGATGTCGGCCGTCCGAAATAACTCTTCCTTGCTGACCAGGTGCGCGCCGTGTTTCTCCGCGGATTCACGCGTCAGATTCTGACTCCAGGCCACAATATTCATTTCGAAGGCATGAGCGATCTTTGCGATTCTGGCTCCGATGCCACCCAGGCCTACGACTCCGATTGTTTTACCAGCCAGATCTCCGCCCACCGTAATTTGCCACTGACCTTTCTGCACCGAGGCAAATTCTTCGGGCACGTTGCGTAGCATTGCCAGGATGAGCGCCCAAGTCATTTCAATGGCGCCGTGCGAGGAGTAACCCGTATGGCAGACCGTGATGCCGTGCTCGGTCGCCGCCGCCAGATCGATTGACGCATTTCGGGATCCCGTAGAGGCGATTAGTTTCAAGTTCGGCAACTGTTCGATAATCGCGCGGGTCAACGGGGTACGTTCCCGCATCACGCTCAGAACATTGAACGGCTTTAGTCGCTCTATGAGCGCGGTTAAATCGGAGAGATGGTCGTGAAACACCGTAATGTTGGTTTTACCGTTCAACGGTGACCAATCAGCCGATTGCAGGGCCACTCCTTGATAGTCGTCGAGAACTGCAACTTGAACCGGCTGGTCGTTTTGCATGGAATTCGAATGTGAAATCGGGGGTTACGACCAATTTGCCGGAACGATCGCAGATCGTCAAATCCTGCACGGGTGCAATTGGTTTTGATACCTTGCACGCAGCCGTACGACGAGAGTAGGCTCTTTCTTTGGATGCAAACTTTCATGCGGATCGAATTTTCCACTGGGATCGGGTACAAAGCGGCACGTTTCGTGGTTCTGACTGAGTTACCGGAAAATGTCCTCGAGGAGCTTCGGGCGCAGAAGCTGAGTCCGCAAAACCGGGCCTACGACGTGGCGTTAGAAACCGCAGAACATGTCCGATTGGTTGATCCGGGGCTCCGGATTATTTTGTTGTCGAATACTTCGGGCAAGGTCAAAAACCCTGATGGCCTTGGGGAACCAGCCTTTATTTCCGAGGACGGATGTAAAGCTTGGGTGATCAGAAAACCAGGTACGGACCATTCCGGGGCTTACAAAAGGCCGATCTCATAAGTGAGACTTTCGCTTGCTTTATCGAGGTGAGATAGGATGATATCTGCCTGTTTGCTCTAGTTCAAAGCTCGGTAGATCGTCAGGTGAGGTTTTCTCGATGGTGATTTGAAATCCGGTCCTCGGGAACGGCTCTAGAGCTGGCAAATCACTAATTAGTTCATTAAGCTATGAAGCTTTACGTTGGAAATCTGTCATTCGATACGACCGAAGCTGATCTTCGGGATATCTTCGAACAATTCGGAACAGTCAGGGAGACGCGCGTCATAACCGATCGAGAGACTGGCCGATCGCGCGGCTTTGCGTTTGTCACCATGGGTAACGACGCAGAAGGTCAGGCGGCTATCGCCACCTTGCATGGCAAACAGTTTGCAGGTCGAACCATTACCGTGAACGAAGCTCGGCCAAAAGAGGACCGCCCAAAACGTTCCTTGTCGCAGTCAAGGCGCTAACGCCGTCGGAGGGACGCTGGGAAACAATCGCGGCGTCCCTCGATTCCGGATAGTCGGATAATTCTCGGGATGACAACTCATCAGCTCTCTCTAAAAATCACAGCTCAGACGAGATCTAATTTACCATGTCCACTGAGTCGGCCATTCCAGTCGAAGGTAAAATCGTCTCGATTCTTCCTGGAACAATGTTTCGAGTAGAGCTTCCCAATAAGCAGGTGGTACTGGCCCACATTTCGGGCAAGATGCGAAAGCGCTTTATCCGGCTTAACCTGGGCGACCGGGTCAAACTCGAGATGTCTCCCTATGACCTGAGCAAAGCCCGGATTGTCTACCGCCTCGGCTAGGGAAGTGTCGGTGCCAGTGTCAGGAGGAGTTCTCAGTGCCGGTTGGCAGTTGTCAGTGCCGCCCGTCTCGGCTGGATTCTGGTCTGCACGCCAGTCTTATCTCGTATGATCGTCCGGTTTTGAGTGGCAACTGGCACTGCAGAGATCTCGACTTCTGAATTCCGGGCAATTGAATCCGGCAAGCGTTTCGAAGAGCTTCTTTGGTCCCGTTTGGGTCATCGTATGCTGGTGACTGGCAACTGGCACTGTCAACTTCCCCCGACACTTCTTAGGGGTTCATCCGACCCTCGGCGGCGATCAGCGCGTCACAGAGGGCATGAATTTCGTTGTCGATTTCCTCGGGGTGCGAGACCGTGCGCGCGACTTCCTCGCGGAGCAGAACCGAATAACGTTTTCGGAGCCGGTGGACAAGAGTCTTGATCCCGCCCACGGTGACGCCGAGTTTTTCGGAGAGTTCTTCGTAGGAAGGGGTAGGACGGCTATCGCCGAAGCGCAAGAAAATCTCTAGAGCTTCAAAGGTAGATCCTTTGCCTTCCGCGGCGTAGGCGCGTCCCAATTCAACCATCACGTGGTTGAGTAGGGTCATTGCCCAGCGGGCATCAAAAATTTTCTCTGCGGTCAGATAATCCGCCGGCTCGAGTCGGTATCGACTTTCGGCATTCTCCCAATCGAAGGAGACAAACTCGTATTCTTTCCCCCTCTTGAGACTTCGTGCTCGCTGAGCCTCGTTGGAGAGGTAGTTCTGGAGTGAAGCAAGCAAAAACGACCGAAACTTGCCCTTGAGACGATCCACCTGGGTCAAAGCCCGGTGCTCCAATAAGTGTAAAAAAAACCCTTGGGTTAAATCTTGGGCGTCATGCGGCGAGTAGCCACGTCGCCGGACAAAAGAATAAAGTGGGTACCAATATATCCGGCAAAGTTCCGATAAAGCAGCCGGCCCGCCCTCTGCCTGGCTCTGTGCAGAGACCATGACGAGAGTCCAGCGTGTGGTATGAAACTGAGCCCCAGCAGCTCCGCCTGGGTCGACATTCTGGTTCATTCTCCGCTTCCCTAGTCTCTTAGACTAATGAAAAACGGTGGCATTCGAAACAAAATTCGGGAACTGGTTGCGTCTAATCTGCGAGCCATCACTCGAGCACGTTCGCTCTGGCGAAACAACTCGGAAAAGCCTTCGATTTGTTTGGTCCTTTTATCTTTCTGAGATCAGAAATGGATCAATGGTGCCAATTATTGTTGTTGTAGGTACGCCCGCCATAGTAGCCCCCTCGATAGTAGCGACCACCATAGTAGCCGCCGCGGTAGTATCCGCGACCATAGTAACCGCTGTAATATCGGTTGCGCCAATACGGTCCGTACCCATAACCCCCGTATCCGTAATAAGGTGCGCCGTAAAAGGGACCGGGGCCGTAGTAGCCAGGCCCATAAAAAACCGGGACCGGAATTGGCAAGCCGAAGACAAATCCAACTCCAGCGCGCGCCGTCGGCTCTCCGAGGAACGCAAATCCCGTGACAATCAGCAGGAGGACAACGAGCTTCTTCATAACTGGGTATTAGACGAACTACCGACCAATTTGATCAAACGTAATGATAAAATGCTGATATTTCAGTTCTCCTAGTTGCTTCGTGCAATTCAGGCTCTGCTCCGGTTATTGCAAGAGGAGAAATGCAGCGCCCAGTAGCGCTATGACAAATAGAAGAGCCAAAGCGAGTACCGCGGTCCCGCTAAACGTACGAACCTGCGCGGGGCGAGTTGAAATCGTCAGTCGATGCGATCCTGATTCGAGTGCTTTCCGCATAGCAGCATTATTGATTGAATCGTCAGCCGGTATTCCGGACGCGCACGATTTGATTCCGACCCAAATCGTCGCGCTTTCCTTAAACATTGATCGACGTCTAGCCGAATTTCTTAAGGATTTGTCTTACTTTTAGACCGCTGCCAGGGCCGCCTCGCGCTCTCGGAAGCGTATGCAAGAGGCTTCGGCCACGCAATCCGTCTCCGCCGGGTCGGTTTTTTTTCAGATCGGATGTTGGAATATTGATCCCATCCGCGATTGTGGTTAATGACGAGGAATTCCGGTGCTATTGATCAAAGCGGCGGTTCGATGCGTCATTCATTTTCCTACGAAATTCGGAATCAGCCGACTGCTTTGCAAGGTTTGAAGCAGGAGCTGGATTCGACCCTTTCTACCAAGCTGAAAGGCTTCGACACACGTGCTACGGTTCTGCTGGTGATCGACGAGCTGGTATCGAATCTTTTAAAATACGGCTTCGATGCCAAACCGGATCAAAGATCCTACTTGAAGATCGAATTTGATGAGAACTGGCTGGAGATTGAATTAAAAGACAATGGGCACCGCTTTAATCCGTTGGTCCATCCGGAACCGGTATCGCTTGGCCAAGAGCTTTCGGATCGGGCAGTGGGCGGCCTCGGATTGTACCTGGTTTTAAAAATGATGGATGAAACGCATTACGATTGGATACATCCATGGAATTGTTTGCGTTTGAGGAAAAAAATGAAGAACACCTTCAATGAATGCGAAAGTTGAAGCCTCCGGTGGATGCAAGATTCTGCGTGTCAGCGGTCGGATTGATTTTGAATCTGCTCTGGATTTTGAGCATCAAATCAACGCGATGATTCAGGAGGGAGGCGACTGTTTCATAATCGAGCTATCGAAGGTTGAATTGCTGAGCAGCGCAGGTCTGCGGGTGATGCTTTCAACAGCCAAGCGGGTGGCCCATCGCAATGCGTCTCTGGCGTTGGCTGCGCCAAGCCAGGTAGTACGTCAGGTTTTTGAGATCTCTCATTTCAATTTGCTCTTCAAGATTTTTCCGTCCGTTCCGGCGGCTATCACGGCTCTGAAGGGAGGGGTCGAAAACTCCCTTCCGGAAGAGTTTCCTACAGATTCTCTGCCCGCGTCTGGTTCGGTGGAGCTGGGGGAATCGAAAGCATTGGGTTCTGTCGTTTCTGCCGCCGGGTTCCCCGCAAAGCCATCGGCACGCGTCGAAGTACTTCCCCCCGTAGTCTCACCCGAACCGGGGAAACCGCAGCCGCCTGATGTTCAGCATCCGTCCGAAACCCCTGCGGTTGCGCCTCCGCCTTTACCAACGGGAATAGCGGAGCCGTTGAAAGGGCAATCTACTACGGCGTTGCCAAAAAGATCGCAGGCCCAATCGGTACGACAGACCCCGCCAGCTCCTCCCGTAACTCCAACTGTTCCCGTTTCTGCTGGCTCGGTTCAGCCGCCCTCTCTGCGGTCGGCGGGTATGGCCAACCGTCGTGAGGCGAAGTATCCGGCCCAGTTGGAGGTTCGAGCAGAGGGGGCCAGCTATCCGTGCAAAGATGGGGATGTTATTGGGACGGAGGGACGATTGGCGAAGGCGTATTTCAGCCAAATTACAAATCTGTCGGCGCGTCACTTGCTTATTGGTCAACTCGAGGGTCGTTGGTTTGTTTTCACGCCCAAAAACGTGCCGCACCCGTTTATTCTCGATGGGGTGGCGCTCCGTGCCGGTGAGAGGAAAATGCTCCAGTACGTTGAACACCAAGTCGAATTCAGTGGGTACGTCTTCGGGTTCCGACTTGTTGAGCCAGAGGGAAAAGAGGGATTCTTTTCGCGAATTTTTGGCCGGAAAACGTAGAAAGGCAGGAGTTCAGGAGTTGCAGGAGTTCAGGAGTTGCAGAATGAGGCGGTGCGGGATCGGCGGAGGTTCTCCCGGGTCTATGGTCTAGGCTAAGGGGCAACGGCCCAAATCTCTACGGCTCGATTTTGATCGGGGCGTTTGCCGTCGAGGAGATCGGTACTGCCCATCCCGACGCTGTGAATCACGTTCAGGAGGTTAGTCTTTTCTTTCAGGACTTTGGTAACGTTATCGGCTCGCTGTTGGGAAATCTGCAGGTTAGTTTTCGGATCACCTGCCGCGTCCGCGTACCCGGCGACGACAAACACCACGGTTGGATCGCTGACTTTGTCTTCGATTGCTGGTGATTTAATACGCTTCATCAAATCGTCGGCTGCGGCGCGACTCAAAGCTGTTTGACCGGTATCAAATCGAGCCACCAACAGCCTCTCCATCGAACGCGCAGTCTGCATTTTTTCCCCTAGCCGCTTCTTTTCTTCCGCGGTGAACTTGGGCATTGCGTTGATCCTCTTGAGAACGTCCTCGCGAGTCGCGTCTACCTGGGACTTAGTAAGAGTTGCAGGAGGCTGTATCTCGGCACCGGCCGCGGTAGAGGCGTCGGAATCCGTCCGTGGCGGGGTTGTCTCGGTGACTACCTTCCGCTTATCTTGATCTGCGGTAGGCGAGGGCAGCGGAATTGGGGTCTCTGTCGGTGCGATCGCTGCTTTATCTTCACTGCTCGTCTGGGAGTCGGGTGTTGATGCGTTGGCCGGAGGCAGGGAGGATTCTTGACCTTGAGCGGGGGTGGAGCTCGCAAGTTTGTCTTCTCCTTGAGCTTCGACTACTTTTGGGCCTGTCTCTTGTTTGTTAATCGCCAAATGGAAGATCTGGTCCTTGAAAGCGAACAATGCCGCCCCTCCACCGATCAGAATGAGAAGCAGCACGAGTCCAAGTGCGACGAGAATCTTGGCGCTGCTCTGTTTGGAGGAATCCATGGCCAGCGGTTGGCCGCATTCGGGGCATTTCGAGTCTGGCGGAACTGGAATCTTTTCGCCCGTGTACGCAAGACTGCAGCCGACTTTATTTTTGCAGACGCCAAACTGGGGTTTCATAGCGATCCACCGATCATACCTGTGAACCGATTTGAAGTAAGAAAAATCTTTCGCCGCGCCACCAGGTTCGATCTCTGGCATAAACGATGGGCGCATTGACGCAAATGCGCTACAAGAGATCAGAAAGAATCTGACACACCGCGACGCCCGAGTGGAAAACGAAGAAAAACGAACCCTTGGCAGAGACCTGCGACTGCTGGAATTGATCGTCGATAACATCGATGATTTGATCGCGGTGATCGACTCGCAGGGAAGGCGGGTCTGGAATAACGCAGCTTACGCAAGGGTGCTTGGATATTCCGTCGAGAGCCTCGCTGGGAGTAACTCGCTGATTGAAGTCCATCCCGATGATTTGCCTAAAGTACAACAGGCACTGCGTGATTCGATGCTGAGCGGAAGCGGACGCCGGATCGAATACCGGCTCCGGCATCGGTCTGGAAACTACGTTTACCTGGAGTCACAAGGATGGGTATTGCGGGCGAGCGAGGACCGGGAGCAATTGCTGGTGGTGATATCCCGGGACATTTCTCAACGGAAGGAGCTTGAGGAACAACAGGCCGCGCTGTACGAGCAACAGTCTCGCCAAGCCAAGGCAATGGCCGCGATTGTCCATTCCCTCGATTTTCAACGGTCGGATGTAGAGCAAGGATCTGAGATGATCCTCGATTTTCTTTGCAAGACGCTCCAGGCGGAATCGGCGGAACTCTGGAGATTGGAGAACGCAGAGGAGGGGCGATTTCTTTGCATCCGGAGCTTCTGGGCGGGCGGGGCAAATCCGCGACGGGCACCGGACACAAGCGTGGAAACGACCACACTGCCCCTGGTGCTGCGGGAAAACCGAGTTCTGGCTTTGCCTGACGATGTCGCTGGCCTCGAGGAAAACGGTGTTGGGGAGCTTTCGCCCGGCACCGCACCGCGGTCGATTCCGCAACAGGTTGGCGAAAAGCTCGTACCAGACGGCGCGAAAGGGTTACTGGCGGCCATCTGGCTCGCCGGGAAACCGGGGGGTTTTCTCTTGATCGGATCCAGCGATCCAGGCCGGGTCTGGTCGATCTACGAACGAAATTTCTGCGTGGCTCTCGCAGACCTCGTTTCAGTGCTTCTTGAGGGCCGGCAGCGTCTCGACACTCTGCAAGCGCTTCAGCTCAGCCAAAAGATGATCAGCGCACAACTCGCCGATGCGGCGACCTACGTGCGGTCCCAACTGCCCGTCAATTTGTTCGATTCGGTTCGAACTGACTGGAGGTATCTTCCCAGCTCGACCCTGGGCGGGGATGCGCTCGATTTTTTTTGGTTAAATGAAGATCATATGGTGATTTTTCTGCTGGATGTCGTGGGACATGGGGTTGGACCCGCGTTACTGGGTACTTCCATTCTCCATTTGTTGCGGCAACGGGCGCTGAAGGATGGTGATCCGCTCGATCCGGTTTCCGTTTTAGTGGCGTTGAATCGGTCGTTTCAGATGGATGAGCATGGAGACAAAGTGTTTTCGATTTGGTACGGCGTCTTTGACCGGGTTAGCGGAATCATCCGGTTTGCGGCGGCTGGCCATCCGCCGGCCTTGCTCATTTCACCTAATCAGAACGGTAAGCCCGATGCGACTTGGCTTAAGGGCAAAGGGCTCTGGATTGGGGCAACGGCTACCGAAATGTTCGAAGGCGGAAGCTCGATTGTGGCGCAGGATGCCGAATTGTTCGTTTTCAGCGATGGCCTGTATGAGTTGTCAACACCGGAAGGTCCGATGATCGGGCTGGACAGGTTCGGGCGGCTCTTGGTGGACCTTTATAGTTCCGGCAACGCGGATCTGGAAAAAGTGTTAACCGAGGTGAGCCGGCTCCACGGATCAGAACAATTCGAAGATGATGCTTCGATCCTGAAGGTCCGCTTCGGCTAAGATTGGCGATTCAGGGCGAAAACGATGGAATGCAATTGGGGGCCAAGTCGCCGGAGTTCTTCCTTATGGGCGTTTGCCAGTTGGTCGAGAAGTTCGCTGCCGCGCGCGGTGAGGGTGACATACACTTGGCGGCGATCCTCGTTACCGGCGACGCGGATGATCAATTTTTGGGCCCCTAGCCGATCGACCAGCCCGACGGCGCTATGGTGGGCGATTTGCAGCTGTTCTGCCAATTCCCCGATGGTGGCGGAATCCCGGCCTGGAAAGCCCTTGATGGCGAGGAGAGCCTGGTACTGACGCGGAGTCAGCCCGGCGGAAGTTGCTGCTGATTCACTGAAGCTCAGGAATTGCCTGAGGCTATAGCGAAAAGCGGCCAAGGCTTCGTAGTCGGCCTTGGTCACTCGAGGGGTGGCTCTTTTTTTGGCGGGGGTCACGTAAGTATCTTGTCCACGAAACAACCGTCGAGAGGGTGTTTCGGGGACAGAACACTCGCGAAGGTTGATACCGCGGAAGAGAGCAAAAAGTAAAGTTTGATTTATATCGGGTAGCGATAAAAAATCGCAGGGATGGTGAGGTCGCTGCAATAATGTCCAGGAACGCCCCCCAACCTCTGGTGACAGGCACAAGAGTTTATCTGCGCCATCCGCGCAAAAGTGACATGGATGAATTTACGCGTCTGGTCATCGCCAGCCGGCGTTTTCTCCATCCTTGGGTCGCCCCGGCAACGACTCCCGAAGCTTATGAGCGCTACCTGCAGCTTTCCCGCCGCAAATCGATGTGCACTTGCCTGGTTTGCCGGAACGAGGATTCCGGAATAATCGGAGTTTGCAGCCTGTCTCAAATATTCCTCGGCAATCTTCAGCACGCCTTTTTAGGCTACTGGATCGGTGTGAGGTTTTCTGGCCAGGGGTACATGGCCGAAGCGCTCGATCTCCTGCTATCTTACGCCTTTGAAGCCCTGGAGCTGCACAGGATCGAAGCAGATATCCAGCCAGAAAATGTGCATTCGAAGGCGCTCGCCGCACGGATTGGCTTTCGAATGGTCGGTTTCTTTCCGCGGTATCTGAAGGTTGCTGGCCGCTGGAAGGATCACGAGCGATGGGTGATCGGCCGTAAGGAATGGTCGAACCGTGTTCGGTACAGCCGCTCATGAGTCGGTCACAGTTTATCCTTGCAGCAAGGCGACGAGATAAGGGTTAGATTGTGAACCACAAGTTCCGCGGGTCGCCGGACCAAAAAACCAAAGAGACTTAGCATATGTCCGCAGGATCACGCTTGAGAAAAGCGGTCGAGTTAGAAATCCCACTCCAGCTGGTGGGTACCATCAATGCCTATTGCGCCCGCTTGGCCGAGCGAGCGGGTTTCAAGGCGATTTACCTCTCCGGGGCAGGGGTGGCAAATGCATCATTTGGGTTACCGGATTTGGGGATCACAACTTTAAATGATGTTTGTGAAGACGCGCGGCGCATAACGGCTGCCTGTCCGTTGCCTCTGCTGGTGGACGCGGATACTGGCTGGGGTGGTGCTTTCAGTATTGCGCGAACCATCCGTGAGCTAATACGGGCGGGAGCGGCGGGGTGTCATCTAGAGGACCAGGAGCAGGCCAAGCGGTGCGGGCACCGTCCGAACAAGGTCATCGTTTCAACCGGAGAGATGGTTGATCGCGTCAAGGCTGCGGTCGACGCGCGTTCAACCGATGAATTCGTGGTGATGGCTCGAACCGATGCGGTCGCTTCGGAAGGTTTGCAGGCCGCCATCGATCGCGCCGGAGCCTATGTGGAGGCGGGTGCCGACATGATCTTTGCGGAGGCCGTCTACGCTTTGGAAGATTACCGTGGGTTCTCCAGGAGCGTACCGGTTCCGGTCCTCGCGAACCTGACGGAATTTGGCAAGACGCCGTTCTTCACCCTTGAAGAGCTCCGCGAAGTCGGGGTTCGGCTGGTTCTCTATCCGCTCAGTGCCTTCCGAGCCATGAGCCAGATAGCGTCCCGCGTTTACGAGACAATTCGGACGGAGGGAACCCAAAAAGAGGTCGTCAGCAAGATGCAGACAAGGGCCGAACTGTACGATGTTTTGAACTACTACTCCTTTGAAGACAAATTAGATCAGTTGTTTTCCAACGACAAAAAGAGTTGATTTTATGATCGAGAGAATTCCCCCCAGCCCGTCCGGAGGTTTGCGTGGGCAATCTGCCGGTTCGACCGCCATCTGCACCGTGGGTAAGTCTGGCGTCGGCTTGACCTATCGCGGTTATGCCATCGAAGATCTTGCCGAGTACGCCACCTTTGAGGAAGTTGCCTTCCTCCTGTTGGAGGGAAGCCTGCCGAATCACCAACAACTTGCTGAGTTCCAGAAACGCCTGAGAGAATTTCGAATTCTGCCGCCTGCGCTCAGGGAGGTGCTTGAGCGGATTCCAGAAAATGCGCATCCGATGGATGTCTTGCGAACCGGCACCTCGATGGCGGGGGTGCTCGAGCCCGAAGGCAATTTTTCTCAACAAGACCGGATTGCGGAGCGGCTCCTTGGATCGCTCCCGTCAATCCTCTGCTATTGGTATCACTATAGTCACCATGACGGCGCGCGCATCGAAGTGGATTCAGACGAGGAGACCTTCTCCGGTCATTTTCTGAGGCTTCTGCATGGTGCAAAACCGAGTACGGAACATCAACGTGGGATGGATGTTTCGCTGATCCTTTATGCGGAGCACGAATTCAACGCCTCAACCTTTGCCGCTCGCGTCTGTGCGGCGACGTTGTCGGATTTCTATTCTTGCGTCACCGGGGCGATCGGAACTCTACGCGGCCCCCTGCATGGCGGGGCGAATGAAGCGGCGATGGAATTGGTTTCGAAGTTCAAGGCGCCGGAAGAAGCCGGCGCGGCTGTCAAAGAGATGTTGGTTCGAAAAGAAAAGATCATGGGGTTCGGCCATGCAGTCTATCGCCATTCCGACCCGCGCAACGCCGTGATCAAAGAGTGGGCCCGTCTGCTGTCCACCGCGGCCTGGTATGGTGACGGCTACCTATTTGCGGTTTCGGAAGCAGTAGAGAAGGTCATGTCAGAGGAAAAGAATTTATTCGCTAATGCGGATTTTTTCTCCGCTTGTCTGTACCATTTCATGGGCATTCCGACGCCGCTTTTCACCCCTATTTTCGTGCTAGCTCGGGTAACCGGGTGGTCGGCGCATATCAAAGAGCAACGTGCCAACAACAAACTCATTCGCCCGAGTGCCGACTATGTCGGCCCAGATACCAGGCCTTACCCCCCGATAGAAAGACGTTGAATCAGGAGTTGCAGGAGTTACAGGAGTTGCAGAATGCGCAAGGAAGCGCCAGCCCCGCTTCCTCTCAAAAGTCTCCTGAACTCCTGAACTCCTCCCCCAAATGCGCCCAGAACCCGATAGTCTCCTCCAAGAGATCGCCGACTATGTGCTAGCCGTCGATCGGATCACGAGTGAAGAAGCGATCGATACGGCACGAGTTTGTCTCATGGATACGCTTGGATGTGGCCTGCTCGCCTTGAGCTACCCGGCTTGCACGAAGCTCCTGGGACCGATTGTCACAGGTGCGACAATGCCCGGCACCGGGGCGCGGGTTCCCGGTACTTCCTACGAGCTCGATCCGGTCCGAACGGCTTTCAACATCGGTGCGATGGTGCGCTGGCTCGATTTCAACGATACTTGGCTTGCCGCCGAGTGGGGGCATCCGTCCGACAATCTCGGAGGAATCCTTGCGGTCGCCGACTACCTTTCTCGCCAAAGGGCCAGGGAAGGTGAGGCAGTCGTGACAATTAGAGATGTGTTGATCGCCATGATCCAGGCGCACGAAATCCAAGGCGTGCTGGCACTCGAGAATGCATTCAACCGCGTCGGTCTTGACCATGTTCTTCTAGTGCGGATCGCTTCGACCGGCGTCGTCACGCGATTGATGGGGGGCACTCGAGACGATGTGATCTCCGCTCTTGCGAATGCGTTTATTGATGGCGGGGTGCTGCGCACCTATCGGCATGCGCCGAACACGGGATCACGAAAATCATGGGCGGCGGGGGATGCGACCAGCCGCGCGGTATGGCTGGCACTGAACGCGCTCAGGGGCGAGATGGGTTACCCGAGCGCGCTAAGTGCAGCGATCTGGGGCTTCCAGGAAGTGGTCTTCAAAGGGGCTCAGGTCCGGGTTCCCTCGCGAGGATTTGGTACTTACGTTATGGAGAACATTTTGTTCAAGATCTCGTTCCCGGCAGAATTCCATGCTCAGACGGCGGTTGAAGCAGCGCTTAAATTGTATCCACAAGTTGCCAAGCGGCTCGGTGATGTTGTGCGCATTGTCATTGAAACCCAGGAAAGCGGTAAACGGATTATCGATAAAAGCGGACCTCTTCATAATCCGGCGGATAGAGATCATTGCATTCAGTACATGGTCGCGGTGCCGCTTATCTTTGGTCGATTAATGGCCTCAGACTACGAAGACGAGATCGCCTTTGATCCTCGTATCGACTGGCTCCGGGAGAAGATGGAGGTTACGGAAAACGCGCAGTTTACCATCGATTACCTGGATCCAGCGAAACGTTCGATCGGGAATAGCGTACAGGTCTTTTTTGCGGATGGGACGCAGACGGAACGGGTAACAGTGGACTATCCAATCGGCCATCGCCGCCGTCGCAAAGAAGGGATTCCTAAGCTGCTGGAAAAATTCGAACGCAACCTGCGTGGTCGCATTCCCCCGCGCCAGGCAAACACAATTCTGGAGCTTTGCGGTGACCGGGGGCGCCTCCAATCGACGCCGGTGCACCGGTTTATGGATCTCTTGGTAGTCTGATTATTCAGGATTCAGGATTCAGGATTCAGAATACAGGAGCAGGAGTTCAGGAGAGCTTTCCGATAGAAGGGAGGCTCGCTCCATTCTGCAACTCCTGAACTCCTGATTTGCCCTCCGCCCTCTGCTGCGTGAGATTGTGGGGTGGGCGAAACTCAGGAGAGTCATCTCATCGAAATTCTTTGCGTGCTTGCGGACAAGGGGGTGCAGTTCGTCGTTGCTGGAGGCGCCGCGGTCGTGCTTCACGGGATTAAACGGATGACTCTTGATCTGGACATCGCCGTTTCCCTGGATCAGACGAATCTGCGCCGTTTCATTGCGGTCCTCAGCCAGCTCAAGTTCGTTCCGCGCGCTCCGGTTCCTCCGGAGACGATTCTTCACCCTGAACGGATTGAAATGCTCATCCGGGAGAAGAACGCGTTGGTATTCACTTTTTGGTGTCCAGGAGAGCCGCACAAACAGATTGACATGTTTCTGACTCACGAAAACAGCTTTGATGGGCTTGTCTCCGACGCGCGTATGCTTACGGTGCGAGGGCGTACTGTTCTGGTGGCCTCCCGGCAGAAGCTCATTGAAATGAAGAGGCGAGTCGAACCCATCCGCGATCAGGACTTAAGCGATATCCAAGCCTTGCAGATCATTGAAAAGACAGGTCAGAATCCGGATTCGTCGTTGGTGAGCAAAGCTTCGACCCTCTCAGGTTCGGTACGAAATGTTGTGTCCGAGGTGTAACGCGGATCTCCATGAGCGCTTTTGTCCGGAGTGCGGTTTGGATCTGCAGATCTACGCGGAGTTAGATTCACTCAAAGCTGAAGTCGAATCGCTTCGACAACTCGTTTCTTCCGATTTGCGGCTGAGACCCGATCTTTCCCCCGGCGTGGCAGAGCCCGGGAAAATACCGCCACCTCTTCCATCCGCTCTCTTGAAAAGCCAACGGGCAAAGAACGCGGTCGAAGGTAATTCAGCCGAGGTTGCAGTAGGTCAAAAATGGCTTCTTGGAATCGGTGTGCTGATCCTCATCATCGGGGTCGGATTTTTTCTCAAATACGCTTTCGACCAGCAGTGGATTGGTCCGGCGGTCCGGATTTCGATTGGGTTCATCTGCGGTCTTTTGCTCTTACTGGGTGGAAACTTTTGTCGTCGGCGAAATCTTCGGGGGTTGGACGCTGGGATTGGGGCGGTTGGCCTTGGAACGCTATATCTGACAAGCTATGCGGCTTCTCAGGTTGATCGATTTTTACCCGCCAGTCTGACTCTGGTGTTGATTTTGCTTACGACTGCGGTTGGCGTGAGCTTGGCGATCCTGTGGTCTTCCCAGGCCTTAGCGATGCTCGCGTTCATGGGCGGTTACCTTGCCCCGCTCCTGTTTGCTTCCGCCTTGTTTGATCGCTGGCTTTTCCTCGGATACCTCCTGATTTTGACCTTGGGTGGCCAGATTCTCGCTTATGCCAGAGACTGGAGACCTCTTTATTCCAGCGGCGCGGTGTGGACCTGGCTGTCGATCGTCGTCTGGTCTCAGCGCGACTATCGAAAAGAGTGGTTTCTCGAAACCTTGGTTTTCACCCAGGTTTTGTTCGTGGCGTACTCCGTGATGCCTTTCTTGCGCGCGGCCTTGCGAAAGGAGTCAAGCTGGAGGCAAGGTTTCCTGTTGGCTGTCGTCAATGGATTGTTCTGCTGCTGGTATTCAGAGTCGCTTCTGAACTACCAAAAGTCCTCGGGTTCTTTGGTCAGCTTGAGCTACGCGGTCGTCAGCTTAGGGCTTGCGTTGGTATTCTGGAGGCAGCGAACGCCTGGACTTCTGTCGAGTTGGCTCATCGCACAAGGCATCGTTTTCCTTCTCGTCTTTTGGGAACAGCTCCTCAGCAACTCCTGGGTGACTGTTTTCTGGTCAGCCGAGCTCGTGGCACTCTATTGGGCTGCCGCGAAGTGCAATGATCGAATCCTTTTGTCAGGTACGTTTGTCATCGGGCTACTAGCCGTTCTTAGATATTTTGCCGATACCAGTGGCTTTGTTTTCGAATCGAGCCACTCCCCTTTGTTCACGGCGGAAGTTGTAGCCAGGTGGAGTGCTGGCCTTACGATGGTGATAGCTCTGCTGCTGGTGGTCTGGCTGGATCGGACTGGTCGTGTCGCGGGATCTCACCCTCGACTACAGGGTGCCTTTGAGTGGCTCGGGATCGTGAGTCTGTTTGGTTTCCTCAATTTCGAATGGTACCGGTTTACGAATCAGTTCACGCCTCGAATCGGGCTGGCCGGCTTTTCCGTTTTGTGGTCCTTTTTCGCCGTCGGTCTTATCTTGTTGGGTGTCTGGATGCGTCGAAAGATCTATCGCATTTCGGCGATTAGCCTCCTGATCGCCACCGTCTTGAAAGTGTTGGCCTTCGATACCGCGGAAGTTTCGACGCCTTATCGAATTTTGTCTTGCCTGGTCCTCGGCATAATCCTGATGGTCGTCTCCTTTTTGTATTACCGTTTCAGCGAACGCCTGATCAAGTAGGGGGAGAAACGGGTCGGCGGGTCGGCGAGGGGCGTATCGGCGTAGGGGGAAACGTATCGGCGTGTCAGCGTGGCATACACGTATCGGCGTGTGGGGGGGGTGTTCTTTCTATGTCTGAATCTTATGTCTATCGTCCTTTACGCGTAAGTCGCCGTTGGGTCCCCCCGCCGATACGTTTCTCCCTACATCCCGCCCGGATGCCGCATCACAAACTCGTCGGCCGGGCGGCTGCGGGTTAGCCACTGTGGCCCGTGTTCCCCTGCGCCGTAGCCGGTGTCGAAGCGCAAACCTGCGACAACCAGAAATGAGTGCCCCTGGCTGGCATACACCGTGATCCATCTTCCGGGTCCGCTCTCTCCATAGACGCGCAATTCCTTGGACGGGGTGGGGGTATTCATCCGGCCGATTGAATGGAGGACAAACGAGACTGCGCCGGAACAATCGTAAGCGGTATCATAGAAGTTCTGGTGTCCACCGCCGTACCGATAGGGGCTGCCAACCAATTCATTTCCTGCATCAATGGCGTTTCTGACCTGCCTTGGCGCGGTCGGCGGGGCGACTGCATAGCCGTTTTCCAGCGTAGCTGTTCGACCCGGGATATAATGATATACGTAGGGCGGCGTGCTAACGCAGCCGGTTAAAACAAGGGCAGCCAAAAGCAACAAAGATCCCGATCGAAAAAAAGTCAGTCGATCCATACTGCATCCCGGATTTTGACGACGGCTGCCTCGAGAGAGGAGCAGTCTCCAACGGACAGAACTTCTGTACCTTTTCGGATGCGGCCAATGAGATTGGCGATTACTTCGCCCGGTCCAAGCTCCAGGAACAAATTGCACCCTAATTGGTCAATCATGTATTCGACGCTCTCAGTCCATCGGACGGTCCCGGTGACTTGTTTGGCCAGGCTTTGCAGGATATCGCTTTCCCCTGATACCGGCTCAGCCATGACATTGGCAACAACTTTTATCAACGGACTGTTCATCGTGACCGTCGCAAGATCTTCTCTTAATTTGGCTTCCGCGGACCTCATCAAGCGGGAGTGAAATGCCCCCGCGACATTCAGGGGAATGGCGCGCCTAATTCCATATTGCTTGGCGAGACCGACCGCTTTTCGGATGTTTTCCACCTCTCCGGAGAGGACAATCTGGCCGGGAGAATTCACGTTCGCGATGTCGACATCAGCTTCTTGAGCGATCTTTCGGACATTTTCTTCATCACCGCCCATAAACGCTGCCATTGTCCCAGAGGTCGCATCGCAAGCCTCTTCCATGTACCGTCCACGATTGGCCACCAAACGAAGACCAGTCAAGAAATCGAAGGTACCAGCCGCAGCGTGCGCGGTGAACTCCCCAAGTGAAAGGCCGGCGGCAGCCAAAATCCGAAAATTTCCCAGTTGTTCTCGAAGTACTTCGAGCACTGCGAGGCCATGTACGTAGAGGGCGACCTGGCAGCGCGATGTTTTGGTGAGTTCCTCGATCGGGCCGTCGAAAGCGATTTGACTGATTGAGTACCCGAGCGCAGCATCGGCTGCGGAAAACCGGTTCGCCGCCACTGCGAACTGCTGCGATAAATCTTTCCCCATGCCGACTTGCTGGGCCCCCTGACCTGAAAAAAGGAGAGCTATCGATTTCGCCATCGAGCAAGAATGAACGGCAAACCCATGCATTTCAAGAGTCGGTGTCAGTGTCAGTGTCAGTGCCAGGGCGGAGGGCACTCACCCGAACTAGCACACGATACAGGTAGCCCTTCGTCAGGATAACCCATTTCGATCGGCGGCTGGCACACTGGCACTGACACCGACACTGACACTTCTTCAGGCGACAACTGCTTGTGCGTATGCGCATTAGCTTGATACGATGGGGTTTATGCGGCCAATCCGGGTGATTTGGATTTCAACTATCTTTTTGACGCTTTCGTGCGGTTCCTTTTCGAGACTGCACGCACAAACCCTTTCGACAGCGGACCCACTGACACAGGCGCAAATTGAGAACCAGCGAGCGCAGGCGACGTACTATCAGCGTCAGGCGGACAAGAGAGGGTTCTGGCGAAATCTCCGGGAGTACGGTGGCCCGGTCGGAGCCGCGGTGGCTGCGATCGTGGCGATCATCTCCTTTAGCTTGAATTACCGCGCTACGCTTCGCAGCCGCGAAGATGCGAGATTTTACGAGGCTTTGAATCTTTTTGCCGAGAAAGCGAATCCAAGCGTTCGATCGAGGGCCGCTGGCTTGCTTGAACAAATGGCCTCCACCAAGAGGCGTTACTTTGAGACGGCGTTCGATCAGTTATCGGTCGGCCTGCTTGGAGAGGGGGATGATCAGGCGCGGAATGCGGTCCAAACTGCTTTTGGCCGGCTGGTGGTAATGGATCCGGCGCCAGCGCTTGCAAAACTGGAAGCCATTAACCGGGCGTTGCGAGACGCGCTGGCTGAATCGTTCTGCAGATTTTGCGTGGTGCGAGGAAGCATGGGGGTCGAACAAGTTCTCGACGGAATCTGGGAAGAAGCGGAGGAGACGACTTCTTACGATCGGAAGGCGCTGACGGCGTTGTTGCATATTTTGCCAAGTGACAACCTCACAGCGGCTTTGAGCGCTGCCACCAGGGCGTGCCGGCCAATGGGGGAGTCAGACGGGGGCGATTACCGAGCCAGAACCCGAGTTGAATTGGGCGAAAGCGCAGAGCGGTTACGATCAAATATCAAGTCGATTAGTGAGGTTCTTCTTTTGCTTGAGGGCAAGGGGGCCTCATCCTCCGGCTCCTCTGCTCGCGTTAAAGCGCCAAAGTCCTTCTCATTTGCCTTTCTGGTCGGCGGAAAATTTCGTGATCTGCAAGAGAGCAAAATCTGCCGATCAATCCTGCAAGAGGCCGATCTCACCGCTGCCAATCTGACGCGCGCCGAATTTCTTGATTCGGATCTTTCGAGAGCAAATTTGGCAGGCGCGAAACTGTGCCAGATCAAATTAAGCGGGACAAGGCTTGTCGGAGCTATCCTGAGGCAGGCGGATTTGACTGGAGCAAAATTTGAAAACGTTGACCTTTCTGGCGCCGACCTCACAGGAACCAAGTTCCGGAGTACGGCGATCGCGCCAGCCGCCTTTGAGCATACCGAGTGGTGGAAGGCTGATTTCAGGCAGCAGCGCGATCTATTGAGGGCTGTCCACTCGAAGTACAAGAAGAAATTGCCGGACCTTGAGAGTTTATATGTCCGCGATGAGATCCATCAGTCGGTGCTCGATCTCATCGGAAAGCTCACCGAAGAGCGGATGTAATCTAGGGCATCTCCACAGCGGGAAGCTCTCTCCGCAGGAGCCCTTTGCTAAGGACCATCCGCGACCGACGACAACGATCGCGAGGAGGATCTCTGCGGCATCAGGCCTAAAGTTTTGGACGATTCTGCCGATTCAGAGACCCATGGCTCAAAACTTCCCAGTAAGAGTGACTCTCGGAGATCTTCGACCGCAAGGTCTGCTTGATCTCTATCGGCAAGGTACGACCTGGGTGGCGGCGATCCGGTTACGCGACGGTCGCTTAACCAACCTTGCACTTGCAGAATCTGTGACGACGCGAAAAGCGGCTCTTCAATTCCTCCAGATTGAGCTCAGTAAATTTGAGCAAAGCCCGGTTCCGCGCTAAGCAGCGACAGTTAAAGCCTAAGAAAATTCACAAGAGAGAACTCTCTTGGGCGATTTTCTCATTTGGATTCTTCTGCAAAGAGGCTCATATTCGTGCCCTATGGAAATCGCGGGTTCAGTAGGCGGGATCCTAGCCCAAAAGGGCTCCGCAGTATGGTCGATTGCTCCAAATGCAATGGTCTTTGATGCCATCCAGCTCATGGCGGAAAAGAATGTCGGTGCGCTACCGGTGGTCGAAGATGGCAAACTGGTGGGGATAATCTCCGAGCGCGATTACACCAGGAAAGTCATTCTGAAAGGCAAATCTTCTAAAGAGACTCCGGTCAAAGATGTCATGACTCAGGAGCTGCTCACGGTACATCCTGGTGACAGTATCAGCGAGTGTATGCACTTGATGACAGATAAACGGGTTCGCCATCTGCCGGTGATCGAGGGGGACAAAATGGTCGGTCTTGTCTCGATTGGCGATCTGGTACGGAGAACTATCTCAGCGCAAACGGCTACGATCGATAATCTCGAGAAGTATATCACTGGGGATTATCCAGCCTGAATAGGTCGAAATATTGGACTCTTAACAAAGTCATTGTCTTCGTTCTGATCGGAGGATTCGGGATCGTTCTAGTGGAGGTCCGTTACGACCATCGCTCCGTCCTTGGCGAAGGCGTTGTCGCCTGGATACCAATTGTCTATTCCATTCTGATGATGATTGCCTCCGTGCTGGGGCTTTTTTTCTGGAGCCGGGGTGGACGACAGGTTTTGCTAGCTGGATATCTACTCGCAATATTCGTTGGTTTGACCGGCTTCTGGTTTCACACGGATGGGCGGTTGCTTCGCTCTGTTCGGCGCGAGCTCTCTGCCTGGGTTCGTAAGCTTCCGGATGAAGACAAGCCGCCAGCATTGGCGCCCCTAGCGTTCGCCGGGTTCGGAATTTTAGGAACTCTCGCGTGTACCAAACGTTTTCAAACGGCGACCTTCAGCACACAGCAAAGCGGAGACGCTTTGCCTCCAATTCAGGAGCCGTTTCCCTAATTAAAACGACGCGCGCCGATGAGGAGATCTCTCCAGAATTTGTTCACAATATTCAGCGGATAATCCCGCGGCAGGCTGGCTCGGAGCTGAGCAACTTCGTCGGCGTCTGGGACGTCACCGCGCGCCTGCAGGTTGAGGACTCGCCACCCGAGATTTCCTTTGGCCAGAAACGCCGCGATGTCCACTGGTCCATAGGTCATCTCACCATTCATTTCTTGCCCCCCTCCTTCAAAAAAGGCGTAGCGCCCATCGATCTTAAGAACGGAAATCACAAATTTCTCACCTCGGCGGGCGTCTTCTGCAAATTGGCCTCCTAGCTGTGCGACGCTCGCACGCACCGCATTGGCGATTGCGACACGTTCGGGGGAGCCGACGGCCGGCGTGTAAGGTTCGGCGAACGAGTTCGTAAAGCCCGCAAAAAACAAGAGTGTCAGGATCGTGCGAAAATCTCGGATCAGGAAGAGCATTGGGCCGATCAGGCTACTAAAGTAGAATCAATTGGCAAACAAGCTTTCTTTCCGCAGGAAGAGAGAACGAGAACTAGTCAGAGAGTTGCACGCAAAAACCGGACGTGAGAGGTGAACGTTGATCTTCCTTGGTTGCAAAGCGAGGACGCTTCGTTTACCTCAACTGACAGCACTCCCATGAGTTCATACAGCGCCCAACATCTGGCCGAAACATCGGAGATCATTCAAAAACTCGATCAGGAAACTCTCGAAAAGATGGTCGATTTACTGGTGAATGTGCGAGCCCGTGGCGGCCGTGTATTTTTCCTCGGTGTCGGCGGCAGCGCGGCAAATGCGTCTCATGCCGTGAATGACTTTCGCAAGATCGCCGGGATCGAATGCTACGCGCCCACCGACAACGTGGCTGAATTGACGGCGAGGACAAACGACGAAGGATGGGCATCGGTCTTTGTCGAATGGTTAAAAGGGAGCCGGCTTCAATCGAACGATGCGTTGATGATATTTTCGGTCGGGGGTGGAAACCTCGAGAAAAACGTCAGTCCGAACCTGGTCTCAGCGTTGCAATACGCTAAGGAAACCGGCGCGTCGATTCTTGGAGTCGTGGGGCGGGATGGCGGATATACCGCTCAGGTGGCGGACACCTGTTGCATCGTGCCGACGGTCAATTCTCAAAACATCACTCCGCATTCCGAAGCCTTCCAGGCGGTGGTCTGGCATCTTCTGGTTTCCCATCCGAAACTCAAGATTCAGCAAACGAAGTGGGAGAGTACTCGTTAGTCTTATAGTCTCGCAGACGCTTTAGCTCTTTGCCTTTGAATTCGTCCATTACCTTTACGATGTGCGTTCGGGTACCCCTCCATCGAGGGATGTTTTCCGATTCGCGGCGTTTTCGATTTTTTTTCCCTCTCTAGTAGCGGGACCGATCAAACGGTTCGAGCAATTTA
>DATHPI010000220.1:0-14310 GCA_035484035.1 Chthoniobacterales bacterium | reverse complement strand
ACCGCAAAGGAGGAGTTGCAGGAGTTCAGGAGTTGCAGAATTCGAATGCGTCATCCTGAACTTCTGACTCCTGACTCCTGACTCCTGACTCCTGTGCAATGATTGTTATCGAAAATCTTACCAAAAGGTTTGGCAGTTTTGTTGCTCTTGATCGCATCGAGTTAACCATCCAGAGTGGCGAGCTGTTTTTCCTTTTGGGACCTAGTGGGTGTGGGAAGACCACGCTTTTGCGGCACATTGCCGGGTTCTATGAGCCGGACGAAGGGCGAATTCTTTTCGATGGTAAAGATGTCACCCGTCTCCCTGCGCATCAGCGCCAGACCGGAATGGTTTTTCAGAACTATGCGTTATGGCCGCATCTAACCGTCGAAAAGAATGTTGCATTCGGTTTGGAAGAACGGAGGCTGCCGAGAGCAGAAATTGATAACCGGGTTGCTGAAGCTCTCCGCGTGGTGCGGCTCGAAGATCTCGCGCGGCGTAAGATTCACGAAATGTCTGGAGGACAGCAACAGCGAGTCGCTCTCGCCCGGGCGCTAGTGGTGCGGCCTGCCTGTCTGCTCTTGGATGAGCCGTTGTCCAATTTGGATTCTAAACTTCGTCTGGAAATGCGGGAGGAAATCCGCCGCATCTGCCGGGAGTTCCAATTGACTTCCATCTACGTGACCCACGACCAGCAGGAGGCGCTCTCGATCGCAGACCGGATCGCCGTTCTGAACGAAGGCAAAGTCCTTCAGGTCGGCGCACCACCGGATGTCTACCGACACCCCTGCAACCGGTTCGTCGCACAGTTCATCGGGGAGGCCAATTTTCTGACTGGTCAGCTTGCGAGCCGAAACGAACGGCTGGAGGTCAATCTCGGCCAGCGTACTCTTTTGGTCGCTGCGCCACCCGATCCGGCTGCGATCTCCGGATCCTCGGTCACCCTTTGCCTGCGTCCGGAAGCGATTCGGATCACCGACAATCAGCCCCCTGGTCAGGCTCTGCGGGCCAGCCTGGTCAAAACGATTTACCTCGGGCAGGTTGCTCAACATCTCTTTCGATGCGAGGAAGATTTTCTCAAGGTGGCGGAGATCAACCCGCGGCCGGCCCGGTTCCGACCCGGTCAGGAATACTTCTTAGGTATCGATCCTGAGGACATCATTATTTTTGGCGCACCATGATGCGGAGCGTCATTCCGATCCTCGCCTTACTCTGTGTGGTCGTTGCCGCGCCCTTCCTGTTCCGGCAATCCGAGATCGGAAGCAGCTCGGCACAGGATGAACTGGTCATCATTTCACCACATAACGAAGCAATCCGGTTCGAATTCACTCGCGCTTTCGAAGAATACTACCGAAAAACGACCGGTCGCTCGGTCCATATTGACTGGCGATTGCCCGGCGGAACGACCGAGATAGTTCGATACCTGAACTCGGAGTTTGAAGCCTCTTTCCGGAACTACTGGACAGGGCAGTTACGGCTTCCCTGGAATCGGGAAATCCTCAACGCATTTGCCAATCCGGGCGTGCGCGGAGAGGCCGATAGAGGTTCCCAAGGCGAGCGCGCGAGATATGCATTCCTCCACTCGGACTCAGGTTGCGGAATCGATCTACTCTTCGGTGGCGGCAGCTTTGACTTCGTTAACATGGCCAATCGCGGACTCCTGGTCGACAGCGGATTTCTTTCCCGATTTCCCGAATTGTTCGGTGGCACCGGCGACCTCCTGATCCCACGCTCGCTTGGAGGTGAGCCATATTGGGATAGCAAGGGGCGCTGGGTCGGAGCGTGTCTGGCGGAGTTTGGGATTTGCTACAACACGGAGGTTCTGGCGCGACTGGGGGTCTTCACACCGCCGACTCAATGGGTTGATTTGGCCAATGCACGTTTGTTTAACGCGATTGCGATGGCTGATCCAACCAAGAGTGGTTCGGTGGCCAAAGCGTTTGAGCTGATCATCCAGCAACAAATGAATCAACGCCTGGTCGAGCTCCAGGCGTCACCAGGCGGTCAACCGCCTGAACAGCTCGAAAAGCTAGCCGTGACCCAAGGTTGGGAGAGGGGATTGCAGCTTCTGATCCGTCTCGCGGCAAATTCCCGTTATTTCAGCGACGGCGCTCCGAAAGTTGCGATGGACGTAGCTTACGGAGAGGCTGCCGCGGGAATGTGTATTGATTTTTATGGGCGCTTCGAAAGCGAAGCGGTTTCGGACAAGAGCGGTCGAAGCCGGCTGAAATACACCAGTGTTGTGGGCGGCACCTCGATCGGAGCGGACTCCATTGCGATGCTCCGTGGGGCTCCGCATCCTCAGATTGCCAAGGCATTTATCGATTTCGTCCTGAAGCTGGAGGGCCAGAAGCTCTGGGATTTTCGGGTTGGAACACCCGGTGGACCCGAGCGTTACGCCCTAAGGAGGCTGCCGATCCGCAGAGAGCTTTATCGGGAGCCGCTCCTTTCTGAGATGGCTGATCGGGAAGCCGATCCTTACCGTGATGCGCAACTATTTGAGTACCACGAAGCTTGGACAGCGCCGCTCTTCGCAACTATCCGCTTTCTGGTTCGCGTAATGTGCATTGACTCACGGGAAGAACTGGTAGCGGCGCGCAAAGCAATCGGCAGTGAGCCGGTTGATTCTGCGGCTTTCCAAAAACTCCTCGATGTTTCCCGTGTGCGTTACGACATCGCCATGCAGCAAATCCGAGATACCCTCAAGTCTGCCGACCGGGTGAAAGAAGTGCAGTTGGCCGATGAGCTCACCACCTATTTTCGTAACCAATATCGCGAAGCCGAAGGGATGGCGCGCGCAGGCAAATGAAAACCGTCTCCCGATCACCCGACTCGAAAAGAACGGCTTCACTGGTGGAGAGAGTTGCCCACCGGTTCCTCGGATTTAATCTCAGTGGCTCCCGCAATTCGCCCATCACTCTTGCGCTCTATTTTGGTGTCCTGGCATTTTTCGGTCTCTTTTTTGTTCTACCGATCACCATTGCTGTCCGAGGCGCCTTTCTGGACCAGACCGGTGCCCCGACTCTGGACTACTTTCTCGAAGTCTTCAGAAACCCAATTTACCTCGAAGGTTTTACCAACGCCCTCAGACTCGCTGTGGGAAGCACGCTCCTTGCTTTCGCAGTTGCGGCGCCGCTGGCATGGATCAGTGAAAGATTCGAGTTTCCGGCAAAGCGCGCACTGTCCGGTTTGTTACTTTTGCCAATGATGTTGCCTCCATTTGTCGGGGCGATCGGTTTTCGGCAGATTTTTGGACAGGAGGGCGCCGTGAATGCGTTACTGCGCGCCATGGGATGGCTCGGCCAAACTCAAGTGATTGATTGGCTGGGTATCGGGCGTGAGTGGGGAATCGTTACCTTAAACGCCCTCCATCTCTACCCAATCCTCTATCTTAATCTCGTGGCGGCGCTGGCGAACGTGGACCCGGTTTTACTGGAGGCAGCGGAGAATCTCGGATGCTCCGGCTTGCGACGTGCCTGGCGTGTCACCATCCCGCTCGTTATGCCGGGAATTTTCGCTGGAGGAAGCATTGTCTTTATCTGGGCCTTTACCGAACTGGGTGTTCCTCTGATGTTTGACTACTATCGTGTCACGCCTGTCCAGATCTTTAATGGGTTGAGCGATATTGACAGCAACCCGTTCACTTACGCCCTGGTGGCCGTAACGCTGGTCGTCTCGGCCTTGATTTATCTGGTGATTCGTCTTCTGGCGGGTAAGCCCCCGCCGGCCATGCCAGGGCGCGGTGGTCACTCCGCGCAGATCATCACTCTGCCAGGTGTCCGAGGATTGTTATGCTCCTCCTATTTTCTGGCGATTTGCGCTCTTGCTCTTTTACCTCAACTTGGCGTTATCCTGGTCTCGTTTTCAAAAGATTGGTACCGAACGATCCTTCCTCAATCGTTCACCCTGCAGCATTACGTCTTAGCGCTCGGCAATCATCTCACTGTACCAGCGATCCAGAACAGCCTTGTCTACGCCTCATTGTCAACGCTTCTCGATCTTCTATTGGGAGTGATCATTGCTTATTTAATTACGAGAACGAAGATCTTTGGCCGCTCATTGCTGGACGCCCTGGCGATGCTCCCGCTTGCCGTTCCCGGGCTGATTCTTGCGTTCGGATATCTGGCTCTGACGCGCCGTGGCAGCTTTTTAGCTTTCTTAGACCCCGCACGAAATCCGCTCATTCTCCTGGTGCTGGCGTATGCGGTGCGCCGGCTTCCCTACGTCGTTCGCTCGGCGGCGGCCGGTTTTGAACAGGCTAGTGTCACCCTGGAAGAGGCTGCGCAAAACCTCGGTGCTTCACCAATCCGCGCGCTTAAGCGAATTACGTTGCCCCTGATCATGGCTAATCTTTTTTCAGGAGGCATCCTGGCGTTCGCCTTTGCGATGTTGGAAGTCTCCGATTCCCTAGTCCTTGCACAGAAACAAGCCGACTACCCAATCGCGAAAGCCATTTACGAATTAGCCAATATTCTGGGCGAAGGTCCTTATCTGGCCGCGGCGCTCGGCGTTTGGGCCATGGTTTTTCTCGGATTGACGATCGCCGCAGCCTCTCGATCGATCGGGGTCAAGCTAGGGGCGTTGTTTCGGGGGTAGAGTCAGGAGTTCAGGAGTTGCAGGAGTTGCAGAATTCGGAGCAAGAAAAGAGGAATCCGTAGATCCATTCTGCAACTCCTGAACTCCTGACTCTACCCTTCGATCACTACCTTTCCGACCGCAGTACCCGACTGAACCGCGAGGTGAGCTTCCATGGCTGTCTCGAAGGTGAATGTCTCGGGATTCAACAGGGGAGTCAACTTGCCAGCCTCGGCGAGTTTTGTCGCCTCCCGCAAAATCTCACCATGGTGGGGTCGCCCTTTTCCTGTCAGCATCGGCATGAGGGTGAAGACACCCGAATAGGTAGCTCCCCGAAAAGAGAGCGGCGCCAGCTTATGAACACCCCATCCCAGACAGCTGACCACGTGTCCAGTGTACGCTCTGATAGCTTGGAAAGAATCGTCGAGAGTCGTTCCACCCACGGTGTCGTAGACAATGTCGAAACCTTCGGAATTGGTGTATTGAGCTACGTAATCTGCGACAGTAGTGGCCTTGTAGTCGATGGCTATGGCGCCGAAACTCTCGGCAATTTTTACTTTCTCCTGGGAGACCGTCGCGAAGACTTGAGCTCCGAAAGCGCGGGCGATCTGCACGGCAACGTGACCCACCCCGCCTGCTCCTGCGTGCACCAATACTTTTTGTCCGGGCTGCACTTTTGCGCGGTCAACGAGACCCTCCCAGGCCGTGATAAAGGCAAGCGGAAGTGCTGCGGCTTCACGCATCGAAAGATTTGCCGGCTTGGTAGCCAGTAAATCTGGGTCGACGGCAGCAAATGTAGCAAGTGAACCTGGCAATCCCCCGACGCCTCCCGTCGTTCCGTAGACTTCGTCGCCCGGCTTGAAAACAGTTACCCCCGACCCGACAGCCTCGACGATGCCTGACAAGTCCATTCCGAGGATCGCCGGAAGTGTCACTCTGGCGTGAGGTGCATTTCCGGTCCGTATTTTGGTGTCTAGGGGATTTACCCCGCTGGCCTTGATCCGAACGAGGACTTGATCCGCGGTGGCTGTGGGACGGGTAACTTCTTTGAGGGTGAACGGAGCATTATAGCGCTCGAGTACAAGGGCACGCATAGGTTCTGCTAGCTTAGCTAAGCTAGCGTCCACCGCCAATTTCCAAGATCGTCCCTGTTGTGTAAGAGGCCGCTTCTGATAACAGCCACAATACGCCTTCGGCGACTTCTGCTGACGCTCCCGGTCGTCCCATTGGAATCATTGGACTTAGACGTTCGAGACGGTCGGGCGCTCCGTTCGCGGCATGGATGTCGGTGGCAATTAAGCCGGGTGCGACTGCATTTACCCGGATGCCCTCGGCACCAACTTCGCGTGCTAATCCGATGGTGAAGGTATCGATTGCGCCTTTGCTTGCCGCGTAATGAACCCATTCTCCCGCTCCACCGGTCCGTGCAGCCAATGAGGAAATATTGACGATCGCCCCGCCCTGACCACCATGCCGGATCGACATTCTCTTCACCGCTTCCCGGGCGCACAGGATTGTTCCGGCAACGTTGGTCATCAACACTTTGGCCAGACTTGCGGCGTCTAGTGCTTCCACCCGCGAAAAACCGCCGGTGACACCGGCGTTGTTGACGAGTCCGCAGATCGGCCCAAGTTCTCGCTCGGCTTCCGCAAACAGACGGATGATGTCTCCTTCCAGAGCGATATCACCGCAAATCGCTACAGCTGCATTCCCCGACGAGCGTATGTCCTCAACGACATTCCGGGCGGCTGCTTCGTTGTCGAGAAAACTCAGAGCGACGGAATAACCGCGGTTTCCCGCTAACCGTGCGACCGCCGCTCCGATCCCACGGCTTCCTCCAGTGACAACAAGAGTACGACAACTTTTATTCCGCACAATGCTTCAATGCCCCTTCTAAAGCGTGCCATCCTAGCGTTGCGCATTTCAATCGCTGGGGGAATTTCTTTACACCACCGAAGGCTTGCAAATTCCCGAGGCCATTTCCCGGGGCCGCCTCCTTTGTCAGAAAATCGATGAAGATCCGCTTCAAACCGAGAGCTTCAGCGATGGTTTTGCCCTTAACCTGGGTCGTCATCATCGATGTGGAGGCCATGCAGATGGCGCATGCCTGGCCGGTAAATCGGATCTCTTGAATGGTCCCGGCGGCCGATTCGCCGACGAAGACCGCAATCTCGTCTCCGCAAGAAGGGTTGTATCCCTCTCCTTTGACGGCAGGTGGCGGCAGGTCGCCGAAATTTCGGGGCCGCTTCGAATGGTCCAGAATGATCGTCTGGTACAGTTCGTCGATTTCCATTAGACTCCGAAATATCCGATTGCTTCCCGTAGCACGTCGACGAGACGGTCGATCTCGCTCTCGGTATTATAAAGATAGAAGCTCGCCCTGGCCGTTGCCTGCAGTCCCAGTTTGCGCATCAAAGGCTGGTTGCAATGATGGCCGCCTCGCATGGCAACTCCAAACTGGTCGGCGTAGGCCACGAGGTCGTGGGCATGAATCGTTCCCAGCTGGAAACTAACCAGGCCGGCTCGCTCTGTCTTCGGACCCAGAATTCGAATTCCCGGTAAGGTTGAAAGCTTTTCGTAAGCAAGCCGTCCGAGATGATGATCCCAAGCCTGAATCGCAGGGCGTCCGATTTTTTGTAGGTATTCCAAGGCGACAGCCAGCCCCACTGCGCCGGCGATGTGGGGCGTTCCGGCTTCAAAACGGTGCGGCCCCGGTTTCCACTCGGCGGATTCATAAGTGACTCTCGAGATCATTTCCCCACCGAACTGGTACGGGTCTAAATCGGCGAGCAATTCGGGATGAACATAGAGGACACCGATTCCGGTCGGGCCGCAGGATTTGTGCCCCGAAAAGACGAGAAAATCGCAGTCGAGTTCTTGAACGTTGATTGGGCAGTGCCCTGCGCTTTGTGCGGCATCGACAAGGGTGACTACTCCCTGGCGCCGGGCTGCCGCACAAATATCTTTCACCGGATTGATGCATCCAAGCGAATTGGAGATGTGGGTGAAGGCCAGCAGCCGAACCGGATCGTCCTTCAGTCGTTGCTCCAGAAGAGTCCAATCGACGGTTCCCTCGTCTCCTTGGACCTGGATGTATTGAAGTGAAGCGCCCGTCCGGCGAGCGATCATCTGCCATGGAATCAGATTGGCATGATGTTCCATCTCGGTGATCAAAACGATGTCACCCTTTCCAAGGTGGGCGTTTCCCCAGGAACTGGCGACAAGATTGATTCCTTCGGTTGTTCCTCGGGTGAAGACGATCGATTCGCTGGAAGCAGCGCCTAAAAACTGAGCGGCGCAAGCGCGTGCATCCTCGTAAAGTTTTGTTGCCCGAGAGCTCAGGGCGTGAATTCCGCGATGAACGTTAGCATGATCTTCGCGGTAATACCGGGCAATCTCGTCGATTACGGAGGCCGGATGCTGCGTGGAGGCCGCGTTGTCCAGGTAAACCAGCGGGAAACCATTGACCTTCTGATCCAGGATGGGAAAGTCTCCCCGATATCGCTGGGCTAAATATTCGGTCGCCACAGGCAAACCTTCTACCCGCCCGCTCTGAGTTGCAACTAAGGCGCAACCTCAGAAAAGAGTCTGCGGTGACGCAAGGCAATTGGTGGATTGGTGGACACCGGGGCTTCAGGGCGTGAATGACGCGAATTGGGGAGAGCATCGCACAGAGGACACGGAGGACACAGAGGGGGATTGGTTGGATGGTGGACACCGAGGCTTCAGGGCGTGAATGGCGCGAATTGGGGAGAGCATCGCACAGAGGACACGGAGGACACAGAGGGGGGATTGGGTTGGATGGTGGACACCGAGGCTTCAGGGCGTGAATGACGCGAATTGGGGAAAGCATCGCACAGAGGACACGGAGGACACGGAGGGGGATTGGTGATTGGGTGGTGGACACCGAGGCTTCAGGATGTGAATGACAGGAATTGGGGAAAGTATCGCACAGAGGACACGGAGGGGGATCTGGGGGTGGATGGCGGGACCGGTTCCGGATTTGTGTATTTTCCTTCCCTTGTTAGACTGCGGCGATTAATGAACGCATCAGAAGCGATGGATCCGATTTCCCTGGGATTGCCACACCGGCCTCCGTTCATTTTTGTTGAATCTGTCGACAAGCTCGAAGCGGGTGCGCTGGCACACTGTTCGAAAACCTTTCGAAGAAGTGAATCCTTCTTTGAGGGACACTTTCCCGGGAATGCAATGGTGCCTGGCGTACTCTTAGTGGAAGGAATGGCTCAGACTGCCGGAATAGCGGTGGGAGGGCCCAATAAATTTTTTTTGCTTTCGGCAATTCGATCCATGAAGTTTTTGCGTCCAGTTCGCCCCGAGGAACCGATCGGTTTCAGCGCCCGCAAGCTGGGAGTTGTGGGTAGCCTTGTTCAGTGTGCCGTGGAGGCGCGGGTTGGTCCGCACCTTGTTGCGGAAGGCCAAATCATTCTCTCGGAAGTCTTGTCGGCTCAATCATTACCAGAATGACCCTGATTATTTTCATTAGGAAAATTGGTCGCGCTCGTGCGTTCTCGCCAGTTTGCTCCTCTCAAGTTCGATAGGAAGGGTGCCAAAAATGAACGAAATCATCAAAAAGTGTTCCAATATGGAGTTATCAATGAAGAAAATCGCTATTGCTCTTTTAATGGGATTGCTGATCGGATTGCCGGCGGCCTCCACTCACGCCCAGTTAGTAGTCGCTAAGGAGGGGGCGCAACTGCCGACCCTGACCCTTAATTATTTGGGCGAACAACCTGAGCTGGCTGGAAAGCCGCTTCTAGTTGAGTTTTGGGCCACTTGGTGTCCTCCTTGCCGGAAAAGCATACCTCACCTGAACGAGATCTACTCCAAATACAAGGCCAAGGGATTGCAGATTGTCGGAATCACGGACGAAGACAAGGCAACCGTTCAGAAATTTCTGAAGCAAATTCCAATGGATTACAACGTGGCGATCAACACCCCAGGCTCGACCTTTGAGCAGTTTGGAGTAACGGCAATTCCAACGGCTTTTCTGGTGAACAAAAGTGGGAAAATTGTCTGGACCGGCCATCCGATGGAGCTGAGTGAAAGTGAAATCCAGTCGGTATTGAATTGATCGGCGGGATTTTTTGACCTTCGAAGCTATTGCAAATAGGGATTGTTTCGGCGCTCCGCGTCGATGGTCGTTTGAGGTCCATGCCCAGGAAGCACGATGGTCTTATCCGGTAGGGTCAGAACTTTTTCGTGGATTCCCCGAATCAATAGTTGATGATCTCCTCCCGGGAAGTCTGTCCGGCCTATGCTGCCGGCAAAAAGAACGTCGCCGTCGAACAGGATTCCGTCGTCGGCTGAATAGAAACAAAGGCTCCCGGGACAATGGCCAGGAACGAGGAGAACTCGGAACGGTATGCCGCACAGATCAATCCGCGCTGTTTCTTCAATCAAAAAATCCGCCTGCACCGGTTCCGTTTCCAAAAAGAACCCTCTATCTTTGAAGAAATTTGGATCAGTGATGAGAGGAATGCTGTCTTTGTGATAAGCCACTTGGCATTGGCACGCCTGTTGGATTTTGGCTGCATCGTCAAAATGGTCGAAATGACCGTGAGTGATTACCAGCAAATCCAATCTTACCCCTTGATCTCGTATCCATTCCGATGATCCAGTCGGAGCATCAATCAGAATGTTTCCTGCTGGCGTTCGAATCAGGTATGCGTTCGTATCGAAAATACCCCCAATAAAAGTTTGAAAGTGAAGCATAGTGAAGAGAAATTCCGAGATTTGGGATAAATCAGAGTTTAGGCTTAATACCTGGGCCCTGACACCGTTGTGACAAAGTGCACTCTGTTCGACGCATGAAAACTATTAGTATCGCTGCTGCCGCAGTTTTGTTGCTTTTCAACTCAACCTTCGTTTTGGGAGAGGATAAGCCAAACGCGGCGGACCCACGCCAAGTGGGTATCACGGTCGGTCGCCTCCTGGAGCAGGGTCATTACAGTCGACAGAAGCTTGACGCCGAAATGTCGAAGCGGATCCTGGAAACCTACCTCGAGAATCTGGATTACAACAAGCTGTTTTTCACCCAGGAAGATGTTGATCAATTTACGCAGAAGTACGGGACTTCCCTTGGGGACAGCATCTTGCTCGGCGATGTGCAGCCGGCCAAGGACATTTATGCGGTGTTTAAGGCCCGGGTGGAAGATCGGACCGCGAAGATCCACCAGCTCCTGAAGCGGGATGACAGTTTCAAGAGCAGCAAGACGGTTGCCCTCGACCGGCGAAAGGAACCGTGGCCGGCTAATATCGCGGAGGCGGATCTCCTTTGGAGAGATCGAATCGAGGGGGAGTTGCTCCAGGAGAAACTCAATAAATTTGCGGTTGATCCCGGACCAAAGGTGGTGGGCCGAAGATACGATCAGCTTCTCAAAAGCGTCGAGGAACGCGATGACGAAGATCTCGTGCAGGTTTTTTTGAACTCCGTGGCGCAATCTTACGATCCGCACTCCGAATACCTTGGACGTTCTGATCTCGAGAGTTTCGAAATCAATATGCGGCTCTCGTTGACCGGAATCGGCGCCGAATTGCGCTCGGACGACGGGTACGCAAAAGTTCAGCGGCTTCTGCCGGGGGGGCCTGCGCAGATGAGCGGCAAAATGACCGTCGGCGACAGGATCGCCGCTGTGGCCCAAGGCAAAGATGCGTTTGTCGACACAGTCGACATGAAGCTGGACAAAGTGGTCGAAATGATCCGGGGCAAAAAAGGGACGACAGTTCGACTCCAGCTTATCCCTTCCAATGCGACCGATCCCTCGAAGCGGAGAGTGGTGGAGCTTGTCCGGGATAACGTGAAACTGACCGAGCAAGAGGCCAAGGCAGAAGTGATCGAAAAAGACCTGCCTGACGGTACGATTCAAAAACTGGGATGGATTACTTTGCCGTCGTTCTATCAGGACATGGAAAAATCACGTACTGGTAAGAGTACCTCGCGTGATGTCGCTGCTTTGTTAAAGCGCTTGGAGCAGGAGCAGATTCAAGGATTGGTCGTTGATCTGAGGAGAGACGGCGGTGGTTCACTGGACGAGGCCATCAAGATGAGCGGATTGTTTATCAATCAAGGCCCAGTCGTTCAGGTGAAGGACGCGAACGGTGATATCGATGTTCTGAAGGATCGAGAAGGTACCGCACTTTACAACGGTCCAATGATTGTGCTGGTGAACAAGCTGAGCGCCTCGGCCAGTGAGATCTTCGCCGCCGCGATGCAGGATTACGGCAGAGCTTTGATTGTTGGGGATTCCAGTACATTCGGCAAAGGAACGGTGCAAACCATGCTGGAGCTTGGTCGGTTCATGCCAATGCTGGGGAACGCTTCCAACGACGCGGGCGCGTTGAAATTGACGGTGCAAAAGTTCTACCGCGTGGCGGGGGGATCAACTCAGCTCCGCGGCGTCGTTTCGGACGTGAGGTTACCTTCTCTAACCGACAACACTGAATTCGGTGAAACGGCTTTGCAACATCCCCTGACCTACGATGAAGTCGAACCGGCGCCGATCGATGTGACCGGAAACCGGAAGCCGCTTTTTGTGGATGAATTACGTCAGCGTTCAGCAACTCGCGTCAGCCAGGATCCACAGTTTCAAGATATTTCCGAAGATGTGCGGCAGTTGGATGAGAGACTGAAGAACAATCGTCTATCGCTGAACGAAGCGGTCCGCCGTGACGAGATGGCGAAAGAGGCGAAGCAGAGAGAAAAGGAAGAAGCCGACCGAAAGAAAGCGGAGGCCGATGATCATGGTAAGACGTTCGAATTGCCTCTTGCAGACGTCGACAAGCCTCAGCTGAAACTCGCCGAACAAAAGCCGGATCCGATGCCCTCCCCGAAATCGGCAAAGGCGAAACCGACGCGGCCCAGCGACAATCCGGTCGACGCCGCTCTCGATGACGATGACACCACAAGCCTCGCTGACAGCGATCCCGGCAAAAGGGAGACTCTGAATATATTGTCGGATCTGATCGAGTTAGGGAAATCGCCCCGGACGGCGACCGTTGGAAGATAACGGAGGCAGGAGTTCAGGAGTTGCAGGAGTTCAGGAGTTGCAGAATGGAGAGGGTCTTCGCCTGATCCTGTGCTTCCGGCATTTGCCTCGCTTGACGACGCTACCCGCACGCAAAATCAGTCATCCGTGGCCAGATCAAGGTCAGGCCATCGGCCTCGAGCAATTTTTTGGGGTGACGCTATAAGGCAGGGCGACGCGGGAAGCCCGACTCAGGCGGAGCTTCGCCCTACCTGATCCGCGGATGGCGCGAAAGACTGGAAAAGTGCAGTTGTCACCGACCGCCGGTCCGGAAAACGACCCTCTCCATTCTGCAACTCCTGAACTCCTGCAACTCCTGAACTCCTGCCTTTAAACCGCTCCGCGGGCGTCGCTGTGGTAATTGGCCAGGGCCACCGCCTCTTCAAGATCAATGGTACCGTCGAAGAGCGCTCGGCCAATGATCAGGCCATGAAGACGCGGCATCGCTGCCAGTTGCTTGATATGTTCGAGAGTCGCAACGCCTCCGCTCGAGATGATATTGCAATGGGTTTTGTCGAGAATTTTCTCCAAAACCGGAAAGTTGGGGCCGATTAAGGTTCCGTCGGTGGCGATATCCGTAAAAATAATCGTTCCGACGCCCAGTTTCTCGACCATGCGAATAAAATCGAGCACGTTAATCGAAGTGACCTCTGTCCATCCTCGAACCGCCACGTGGCCGTCTCGCGCATCGACGCTGACTGCTATTTTGTCTCCGCCGAAGCGGTTAACCAGGTTTTCGAGGAAAATCGGGCTGTCCACCGCGCCAGTCCCGAGCACGACCCTGGCCACGCCGGCCTTGATAAAGGTGCTCGCAGCTTCCAAGGAACGTATTCCGCCCCCGACTTGAACCGGGATGTTGAGGGTCCGGACCAGCCGTTTGACCATTTCGATATTACGCGGCTCGCCGGTGAAGGCTGCATTGAGGTCTACGACGTGCAGGCAGTTTCCGCCTTCTTCCTCCCACCGCCTGGCAAAAGCTAACGGGTCATCCGAATACACCGTCTTCTCTGCGAGTTTCCCCTCGCGTAAACGCACTACCTGTCCATCCAACAGGTCGATAGCCGGTAATATGATCATCTTAGTGAACTAACAAACTGTCGCAGAATTGCCAATCCGTTCTCCTGACTTTTCTCAGGATGGAACTGGGTGGCCAATAAATTGTCCGCCACCACGGCGGCAGCAAACTCTTCTCCATATTCTGCCGTGGCCGCGATAATGGACTTGTTTTCAGGAACAGGATAGTAGGAATGAACAAAATAAACGAAGGGGTCGCTCGGTAATTCCGGGTATCGATCTCTCGCTTGCTTTGTCCAGGTCAGCCGATTCCAGCCGATTTGAGGCACTTTGAGACCGGCCACCTTGAACTTTTGCACAGTTCCCTCGAAAAGCCCCAGCCCCTCCACCCCGGGCGATTCCTCACTCGCCTGGAACAAAAGCTGGTAGCCGAGACAGATACCAAGAAATTTCCTCTGACTGGTCAGCCAGTCACGGATCGGTCGGAATAGCCCGCGTTCCTGCAGATGTCGCACCGAGTCTCCGAATGAACCAACGCCTGGGAGGACCAACGCGTCCAACCCGCCGGGGATCGGACCCTGGACAATGTGTTCGGGTGCGGCCCCTACCGCCTCGAGGGCCTTGGCGACACTCCGCAGATTGCCAGAGCCGTAGTCGATCAATCCAATTCTTGCGCGAGCTGTCACAATATTCCTTT
>DATHPI010000219.1:0-11251 GCA_035484035.1 Chthoniobacterales bacterium | reverse complement strand
TACAGCGTCTTGTTCAAGAAACGGTTTGTCATCTGCCTGGGAATTGGACTTTTCCTCTTCATCGGGATACTCTGCAGCCGCGTGCTGATTTACTTTTATGCGGGCAAAGCTTTGTAGTCTCCTCAACGGGATCACCCTGATTGGATTGGGCGTGGTTCTCCTGGATTTTTTCTTCACCGGCCGATTGGATCAGTATCTGCATCCACAGTTTCGGCTTTGGACGTTGATTGGGGGCATTATTTTTTGTATCGCCGGGACTGTCTATGCCGCCGCGAAAACAGTGGCGCAATGTTGCATTGAGGAAGAGTGTATTCATCCCAATGCAAACAGCTTGGCTCGCAGCGTAATCGCCTTTGCTGTTTTATTTTTGCCGCTGGCTGCCGGGGTTGCCCTCTCGAAGGACAGTTACGATCAGCATGCAGTGCTGAACCGAGGATTTGTGGACGTCAGCAGCCTGCCGGGCCGCACAGCATCGGCTGCTGCAAAGATGCCGAACGAACAGCCTATCCCTCCGCAAGCACTGGGTGCAGATGATGACGAGAAAGCCTCTCAACCTTTGCCTCAGGATGCGCCGCCTGCCCAACCGAATCAGGATCTGGCGGCGAGCGGGGCAACAGATCAAGCGAATCCAGCTGTTCCATCGCCTGACGAAGGAAGTGCTCAATACCTGCCTAAAGCCGCCGACGGGAATGTAGCGCTCGAAGTGACCGATTTACTCTACGCAGAGTCAGAGGATAGCCTTCGGAAGATGTTTTCGGATAAGACCATCGAAGTACTTGGACAATACCTTCCTGGCGCCGAACCCGGACAATTTAAGCTCGTGCGAATGTTCATCGTTTGCTGTGCCGCTGATGCCCGCCCGATCGCGGTGCCGGTCAAAGCTTCTGTTCCGACGAACATCGCCGAGATGGGCTGGGTCAAGGTGATTGGAAAAGCGACCTACGCGAAAAATGGAGATCGCGTGCATGTTCTTTTGAACGCTGACACCGTCGAGCCCGCGGACCCTCCCGCCGAGGCCATGCTGTACTAGCGTTCGGCGTTCGACGTTTAGCGCTTGGCGGAGGAATGCGACGCGCCCTCTTCCTCGTTCTCGATTGCCGCTGCTGCGAAACGGGTTGCACTGAAAGGAATCCGTGGCCGAGCTCTACCATGATTAGCGTTGCTCGCTCACGGGAGAGACGAGCACTAGAACGAGCACGATTGGAGAGGGCGACGCCCGTACGCCGACACGCCGATACGCCCATACGCCGACACGTTTCCCTCCCCCCTACATCGCCATCCCGCCATCAATGGTCACGACCTGGCCTGTGATGTACCTCGCTTCCGAACTAGCAATAAACGCGACCGCTGCGGCAATATCTTCACACTCTCCGAATTTGCCTAACGGGATAAGGGAAAGGACATGGGTCCTTACGGCGTCCGGCAATTTGTCGGTCATATCGGTGGCGATAAATCCGGGAGCAACCGCGTTGACGGTCACATTTCTTCCAGCGAGTTCCCGTGCCAAAGCCTTTGTTAACCCGATTAACCCTGCTTTGCTGGCGGAATAGTTCACCTGGCCGGCCTGACCGATTAAGCCGCTGACGGAACTGATGTTCACTATTCGCCCGTAAGACTGCTTCATCATGGGGCGCTCCAAACCTTGGATAAAATGAAAAGCTCCCTTCAGATTGGTGTCCAAAACGGTGTCCCAATCTTCCTCGGACATTCGCATGCTGAGCCGGTCCCGGGTAATTCCGGCATTATTGACCAGCACATGGACTTTTCCGAAGTCCTTGACGATCGTGGTACAAAGATCCGCAACGGCCTCATGGTCTGCCACATCGACCGCATACGGGCGCGCGCTGTCAGGTCTCAATGCATTAATCTCACTTGCTGTCGATTTAGAGTTCGCCTCTGTCCGGCTCACCACCGCGACTCTTGCACCTTCGCTCGCGAATCGCAGAGCGATCGCCTTCCCAATCCCTCGTCCGGCGCCCGTGATAACAGCCACCTGGTCCACAAATCGATTCATCAGGGAAGTTGCCAGTGTCAGTTGCCAGTTGCCAGTGTCATTTGCCAGTCAGTTGCCAGTTGAAGAGAGTCCGCATCGCTCTGCACAGATGCGGTTCAAACGTGGTGCTCGCTCGAATTCGCGCCCGGTGCTCCCCGAACGCTGAAACTGGCAACTGACACTGGCAACTAACTCTGACACTGGGAACTGACAACTCCCTCAGACTGCCTGCTCTTCTCCCAATTTTAGCTCGTTCAGTTTGTTGCGCAGGGTTCGGATGCTAATGCCAAGCATTTGGGCGGTATGCGTTCGGTTTCCGTTGGCTTTCCGCAGGGCGTGTAAAATGTATTCTCGTTCCAGCTCTTCGAGCGGCACGATATTATCCGGGAACACGATGCCTGAGTTCCGCGGATCGAGCGGTTCACCGGGTTCGTCCTTCCACGAGTGGTTGAGCAACCCTGCAGGGAACATCGGCTCGAGAAACTGAGGGGTAATCTCTTGTCCAGGCTCGGTCAGAATTACTGCCCGTTCCATCACGTTCTGGAGCTCCCGGACGTTTCCCGGCCATTCATAAGCTTGAAGAACCTCTAGCGAAGCGGGAGTCAGCTTCGGTGGTTGAGACCCGCTTCGTCTGGCAATGCGAGACAAAAATCCCTGGGCCAACTCCTGCAGATCATCCTTTCGCTTCCTGAGGGGCGGCACGACGATCGGAAAAACGTTTAACCTATAGTAGAGGTCTTGACGAAATTCCTGATTTTCCACGGACTTTTGAAGGTCGCGATTTGTGGTGGCGAGAACTCGCACGTTGACTTTGATCGTTCGATTCCCACCCACCCGCTCAAATTCGCGCTCTTGCAATACCCGTAAAAGCTTGGCCTGTAACTTCAACGAGATTTCGCTGATCTCGTCCAATAAGATGGTCCCGTTATTCGCAAGTTCGAATCGCCCCTCCCGCTTTTCGGTCGCCCCGGTGAATGCGCCTCGCTCATGCCCAAAAAATTCGCTCTCGATCAAAGTCTCAGAAATCGCAGCGCAGTTCACTTTGATAAAGGGCAATTGTGCCCGCGCACTCGATCGAAAAATCTCCGTCGCCACCAATTCTTTACCGGTCCCATTTTCACCGCAGATCAATACCGTTGCCTCGGTCGGAGCGACCTTCTGGATCATCTGTCTCAGTTGCAGGATAGGCCGGCTTTCGCCGATGAATGTCGCGGCGTCCAACGATTCCTGGGCCAGGATTTGGCTGATCCGAACCGCTTGATTGAAATTGTCTGCCTTGCGTAAAATAACGTCGATCTGGCTGGCAGAGAACGGTTTAATAATGTAATCAAACGCACCGGATCGGATGCAATTAACCGCTGACTCGATCGTCCCGTACCCGGTCATGACGACGATCAACGGCTTCTCTGGCCGCGGTGCCAGACGGTTTAGCAGATCCGTGCCATCTCCGTCCGGGAGCCGAACGTCCACGAACATGAGATCGAAGGAGTCTTTGGCAATATACTTTTCAGCTTCCGCGATCGTTGAACAGAGCGCGACCGATAGGCGCTTGCCTCGAAGCTGCAGCTCCAATGATCGGCGGATGATGGGTTCATCGTCAATGACGATTACCTTTTCGATAGCCATGCGATATTTAAAACTTTACCGGATACAGAACCACCAAGTCCACCAGCTGGGGCTACCCGCGATATTTTAACCACCATAAGAGCTAAGATCGTTGGCCGCAATGCTTTTTAGGCCACTCCTCACGACGCCGATCCCGCATGGCTCGCGCCTTTCTTCTCGTTTCTCTTTGCAGAAGACTTTGCTCTTTTTCCGAGTCTCTACTAAATTTTATAAAATTACGGTCGATACTTACATCATATTGGTCTTGGAACCCAAGAGCGAGCCAGAAGATTGCGAGCGGAAGGATGCCTCAGAGGTCTTATCGCAAAAACCGGACGTGAGCCATTCAGATAATGCAACGGATAAATCCATGGAAATCTCTGTAGAAGAAAAAGTTAATCTGGTTTCGGATCCGAATTATCCAAGTTTTGAAATTCTTCTTGAGGTAGCTGGTAAGCTGCTTGAGTCCTTTGAGGAACGCTGACAGGACCTGCAAGCGGGTTCGAATGCTGTGCCATCTGTGGAATTAACAGGCGAAGGCCACCTAGGCCCCTTTTACCGACCCTACGCGGAGTTTATCCTACGACGAGTCGTGCATGATCTCGGCAATTCTGTTTCCGGGATCAATTCACTCAGTGACTATCACCTTCGTTCTGGCGTTAGTGATCCAGGCCTCGAAGAGAGCCTTACTTTGATTCGGGAAAGCGCTGAGCTCTCCCGCGATTTATTGGTGGGGGTGGGCGACCTTTTGCAGCCTAATGATGTGCAAGAAGAACTTGTTCAAGTTTGCACCCTGATCACCGAAGCAGGCAAATTTATTTCGTTGCTGCTGCCCAAATCAATCAAATTTGAAATCAGTGGTGCGGAGCAGAATGACGCGGTGATTTCCCTGGTACGAGGTGATTTCCTGCGAAAAATTCTGGCCTTGGTTGCCATGGACGTGAATGAGCTCCGAATTCCGACCGGTACTATCGAGTTGAGCTGCACCCACGACGAGATAAACGTGCGGATCCGTTATCGTTCCACTCTGCGTTCTGACTCTGCACTGCGGGAACGAGCACCGGCCCTTTTAGCAAATCTAAGCCGGTCCATGGAAGTGGAAGTCGCGGTCGACGGAGCAGACATTGCGTTGACGATGACCTTCCCGATCGCAGGGACCGCGGGTTAGCCACCACTCTCCAATCTCGAACTCAAGTGCTGTAACGCAGGGATTGAATAAGTCTTTTGCAGCTGGTCGCTACCTTCCTCCACCTGCTTGGCGTCGAGGTAGATTTCATGGGGATCTTCCTCGAATTCAATTTTGTGGAAACCGGCCACTGGGTTCTTTGCTGCTGCCGCAAAATCATCCAAACTCAGAATATCGCGGCCGTTTAACTTGGAAACCACCAGATTACTCAATTGTTCGTAGCCTACGGTATCTTCGGTAGGCAGAATCTGCGATAGAAAGACGATCTTCCGCTTGGCAGGGAGGAGGTCCGACTGAAATCGGTCGTAGTAAACCAGGCGTTGAGGCGCGTCCTTCAGCCAGTTCGCCCCCCATTCCCGAAGATATTGTCTGGTCAATTCCTGGAACACCAGGCCACCTAAAATGTAGTAGTGAGGATGTTTCCCGATCGTGTAAGGCTCGACGGCATAATCTTCAATAGGTCTTCGGAACAATTCAACGTGCAGCTGTTGACGCTCGCCGTTCCGAACCACGGTCATTACCACCGATTGCCCGGAATACACCTCGGTCGTCGTTAAATGCGTGATGGAGAGCTTTCCATAGATTGGATGAAGGTAGTTTCCGTCAGGATCCACCTGCTTGTCGTCAATGGCGACCAGGACATCCCCCTCTTTCACACCCGCCTTCGCTGCAGGTCCGTTTTGATCGACTTGATTCACGTACACTCCTCCGTCTGCGTCCCGCAGCTTCAGATAGCGGCGCAGCTGGGGATCACGCGTCGGAGAGAAGCCGAGCCCGGCTCGTGGGAAGCCTCTGTAGGGGTCATGCTGCGATTCGACCAGGAAATGTTGGATGACCGGGCTAGCGATCGCATCGATGGTTTGTGAGCGGCTATCATACCGCATCAAAAACGCGGCCAGTTTATTCCCCTTAACGATTGGGAGCGTAAAACTGTTTTCCCGGAATTGCAGCGGGCAGCTCATGCGAAACATCAGATAGCCCGAGTCTTCCAACGCATACTTTCCCACTTCGACCGTCGTCACTAACGCCTTGGTTGAAACCGGAGTTCCATTGGACTCCAGTTGGAGGACCGACAATTCGTCACCCGTTTTAACATCGGTTGTTGTCTCCAGGGGTTGCATGCCATCCAGGAATTTCGGATTCGTCGATCGAAGTGTCGCGAGGTTCGCCTCGTAGTCGATCACTTGGACGGTAGCCGTGGTCTTTTCCCCTCCATCCGCTCGCTCCAATTCTATATAGTCGCTGTTCGCAACCAGTTCCGCTGTCACCAGAATGTTGTTGCCATCAATCAACACACCTAAACCGCGTCGGCTGAACGGTGCTGCCTTGCTCCAGGGGCGAGAGAAGTCAAAAGCCTGGTTTGTCGAATTGACACGAACAACTGATCCCTTTTGTTCCTCAGGAGCAGGCGCTTCTTTTGGTGTGGGCTCGGCCGCGCCAGCGGCCGTTTGCAGAACCCAAATCGCGATGAGAATCGCCCGAAATGATCTCATTTCAAGCCGCCTTCGACGTATTGCTCTCTCTGTACATTGTAGTTGCCTATAATTCGATCTCTGGCCCTTTCGACTGCGGAGCGTTCAAGAACAGCCGGGCGAACACTGCCCACGAAATGGATGACATAATAATCGGACTTCTGCGCGAACGCGGCTGCCATATCTTCCAATGTCCGGATCTTCTTATCGTTGATATCGTCTACGATTTGAAATCGCAGATCTGAGAGATAGGCGTTTACCGGATCCGGAAGAATATTCGAAAGCACAATGACTTCGGGATGGCTTTTGAAGATTTCATCTGTCACGAAGAAGTTGTAAAAATAGCGCAGCCGCATGTCATCGACTTGATAGGCGTCCATGAAATTTTTGGACAAAGGCTGAAAGACCAATCCCCCAAACAGAACGAACCTGGGCGGCGTATCATACCGGTTGGCCTGGATCAGGTAGGGCCAATTTCCCGATAACTGCATTTCGACCGTCTGCTTCGTTTTATTCCGCAAGATATCAAATTTGACTTTGTCGCCTTTGAATTTTCGCTCGACGATTTCGGGCATCTCGACCCGTTCGCCGTCGAGCTGGACAAAACCGTCACTGGCGATTGGGAGATTGTCGATAGTGAGCAGCACGTCGCCCTGCTGCAGAATTCCGAAACTGCAGCCCGCAGAGGAAACAGAACTCACCATGACGCCCTGCTCATTGTCCGGTAGCCCCAGCCCGCGTCGTTCGGCAGGATTGACCAATTTAAAATAGGTGAGCGACAGGTCCACGTAACCATCGTAACGCCCGTTTGAGATATCTTTGAGGAACCGCCGAATAACCGGGGTGGGGATCATGTAGCCGACATTCTGGGCCACGTCGCCACTGTACCCTTGGAACGCGACCCCCACTACTTTCCCATCCTGCATCACCGGGCCGCCTGAGTTTCCCGGATTGATCGCGGCATCGATCTGGACCGCCAGATGAGAGTCAATCCCCGAATGAGTGTAAGTCTGAAAGTCAATCCGCGAGATGATTCCGCGCGTTACCGAAAGCCGTTCTCCGCCTATTGGATAACCGTACACGCTCACCGGGGACTCGATCGCCGGGATCCCTCCGGTGCTAAGCGGGCGAGTGTTCTGGAAGAAACCCTTATCCAGGACGCGCAGGACGGCCAGATCACAGTCGTGTCCGACAAATTGGACCGTGGCGGGGTAATGTTGCGGATCGTCTTCCTTTTCAACCACGATGAATCGCGCATTGCTGACGACATGCGCATTGGTCATGATTCGATCGCCGTCGATGACGAATCCCGCACCCACTCCGACCGACATGGCACCCGGATTCCATGGCACCTTGTAGTCCGGTTCTTGGGAAGTCGCGGTAATCCGGACCAGGCTTTTCCGGATTTCAACCGGCTTTGGAGCTTGCGCGAAGGCGTGCGCGGCTATGAAAATAAAAAAGGTGACAAAAACTACCCTGCGGATCATCGGTGTGAGGCGGGAAAGTGGCTCATAAGCACGCGTTCGTCAACGGACGTCCATGGCGTCTGTTCAAACATTGAATCTGAATTCCAGGACGTCGCCGTCCTTTACCAGATACTCTTTTCCTTCAATCCGCAATTTCCCGGCCTCTCGGGTTTTGGCAAAGGAACCAAGTTGCACAAGGTCATCGAAATGGACTGTCTCCGCGGCAATAAAACCCCGTTCAAAATCAGAGTGGATAACGCCCGCTGCAGCCGGAGCTTTATCGCCAGCGTGAATTGTCCAGGCACGCGTTTCTTTTTCACCGGTGGTAAAATAAGTACGAAGCCCAAGCAGATGATAAACCGCGCGGATCAAAATGCCGACGCCGCTCTCGCGCACCCCTAGCCCGGAAAGATATTCCGCAGATTCCTCCGGTGAAAGGTCCACCAATTCGCTTTCGATTTGCGCGCTGATCACCACAGCCTCAGTTGCCAGATGTGCGTGCACGTAACTGGAAACAGCCGCAACCTGTTTTCCCGCCGGGATCGCTGTTTCACCAGCCGAAAGCGCGCCGAGATCCGATTCAGAAACGTTACAGGCAAAAATGGTTGGTTTCGCGGTGAGCAGAAAAAACGACCGCATCATCAGTTTTTCCTCCGGAGCAACCTCCAGGGTGAGCGCCGGTTTTCCGCTGTTTAAATGCGGGATCAGGATTTCGAGCAATGCAGCCTCGGCCTTTGCCTGTTTGTCTCCCGTGCGAACTTGTTTTTGCAATCGGTCAAACCGCTTTTGAATTGATACCAGGTCCGCCAGGATAAGCTCTGTCTGAATGATTTCGATGTCCCGAATGGCATCGACTGAGCCGCTCACATGATGAATGTCATCATTCTCGAAACAGCGAACCACCTGCACGATCGCGTCCACCTCGCGAATATGACTGAGAAACTGGTTTCCAAGACCTTCTCCCTGGCTTGCGCCCGCGACCAATCCGGCAATGTCAACGAACTCGATCGCGGCCGGCACCGTCCGGACTGATTTAGACATTTTGGTGAGCGTCTCCAGCCGCGAGTCGGGCACCGTAACCACTCCTTGGTTTGGCTCAATCGTGCAAAAAGGATAATTCGCGGCCTGAGCCTTGCGAGTGCGAGTTACAGCGTTGAACAGCGTTGACTTTCCGACGTTCGGCAATCCCACAATTCCAGCGCTCAACATAGAGCGCGGAAGTTAGCGCCGTGCCTTGGCCGAAGCACGTGAAATCTTGACTTTCCCTTGCCGGTTTCTAGGATCGCACCGAAATTCAGGTTACTTATGGCTTACGCTATTCCACCTTCTCCGACCGGAAGCGATACCGGGCTGCCTTCAAACGTGGCAGCCGGTTTTTGCGCCATTTTTCATCTGATCGGCGGGATTGTCTTCTACATCATTGAAAAGAAAGATCTCTTTGTCCGGCATTGGGCCATCCAGGCGATTTATTTTGGCGCTGCCTGGATTCTGGCGTTTCTCGCCATCTCAGTCTTCTCCGGAATCCTTGGTCATCTACCCGGCATTGGCTTACTTTTCGTGCTTTTGTTTGGCTTGTTGTCTTTCATCGTCTGGCTCGGTGGCGTGATTCTCTGGGTCATCGGAATCATTAAAGCGTTTCAAGGTCAGAGATGGGAGTACCCGGTCATTTCTGATCTTGGTAAGAGATACATGCCAAATCTCTCCTGATCGACAACCCGATTCGCAACGGTGTTCTCGAGTAACCCGCCTTCAAATTAGCCCGGCTTTTCTGGTCCTGCGCGCGGATTTAACCGCCCCGACAAGCGGCGCGACGAACTCCTGGATCCGGCGTGGGAGCTCTGCATCCTGACCGAATTCGCCGATCCGCCGGACGATGGCGCTGCCAACCACGACGGCATCTGCCAACGAGGCCACCTGACCGGCCTGTGCCGCAGTGGAGATACCGAAGCCGACCGCCACGGGCAGATCTGTGGCCTGACGGATCATCGCAACACGTTCACCAATTGTCTGTGACAGTGCCTCCCGCTCGCCAGTGACGCCCTCGCGAGAGACATAATAGATAAACCCCTCCGCTTTGGCGACGATCTGCTCAATCCGCTCCTCGGAGGTCGACGGCGCAACGAGACGAATCCGATGAAGCAGATTCTTCGGATTGTCAGTCACCAGGTTCTCGTCGGGTGGCAAATCCAGCAGTAGCAAGCCGTCAGCACCTGCAGCGGCCGCGTCGTGCTCGAATCGTTCGAATCCATACTGAAATAACGGATTAAGATAGCTGTAGAGGATGATCGGAAAATCGAGATTTTTCCTGATCTCGGCAATGGTCCGCAGCAACTTTCGAACTGTCGTGCCCGCCGCCAGTGCCCGCTGGGCGCCGAGCTGATTGGCAACTCCGTCTGCCAGAGGATCAGAAAATGGAATTCCAATCTCCAGGAAGTCAACACCGGCTTCGGATAGAGCGCCGGCGATATCCACCGTCTTTTCGGGCGTCGGATCGCCTCCAGTGATATAAGCCATGAACCCGCTGGTTCCCTCTTTTCGAAGTTGCAAGAACCTTTGATCAATCCGGTTGTTCATCAGATCAGTTGTCAGTGTCAGTTGTCAGTTGCCAGCGCCAGGGGACATGTTGAGCACTGGAGACGAAAACGAGCTGTATGTTTGCAGCGTATCTATACAGAATCAATGATGACTCTTGCTCAACTGGCAACCGGGAACTGACACTGACACTGACACTGACACTGACACTGACACTATATGTTCACAGCGGTCTTGTTAGCGGGAGGCAAATCCAGACGCATGGGTCGGGACAAGGCGTATCTTGAAGTCAATTGGCAAGGCGTTTCGATGCCTCTCTGGGAAAGGCAACTGGCCGTCCTGCAATCTGTTGCTCCCGATGAAATCGTTATTTCCGGACCGCGCAAGCAAGGCTACCCGGCAGCGACCGCCGTATTGGCTGACACGTGGGCCGGCGTTGGCCCGTTAGGGGGAATCGCGACCTGTTTGCATCAAATCCGAAGCACTCTTCTTCTTGTCCTGGCGATAGATCTGCCTCAAATCATGCCTGGTTTTTTGATGAAACTACTCGCCAGGTCCGAAGCTGGTTGCGGTGTCGTTCCTTTCCATAACAACCGTTTCGAACCCCTGATTGCCATTTACCCGGGAGCCGCTCTCCAAGTTGCTCTCGACCAGCTCCAACAAGAGGACTACGTCCTCCAGCATTTCATCGATAAATTGTTGCAAGCCGGTCTCATGGTCGGTTACGCCGTCGAATTGAGTGAAGAGCATCAGCTGGAAAACTGGAATACCCCGGAGGATAGGGGTTCTCTTTAATCGTGCTCGTCCTCGATCTTTCCGCCTTCTGCACCCCAGCCCCCCAGCCGTCCAAAAAGATCGAGCACGATAACGATAACGAGCACGAGCACGATTAGAAGAGAGAGCGTGCGATCCCGCATGGCCTTCCCTTATTTTCCTCACTGAAAACCGATTTTCCTCACTGACAACTGGCAACTGACACTGACAATTCACCAACCTA
>DATHPI010000218.1:0-6041 GCA_035484035.1 Chthoniobacterales bacterium | reverse complement strand
GGCTTTTCAGCCGGACAGCGGGTTCGTCCAGACGTTCTTTCAACACCCGCCAGACATTCTCGTAGTTGCTATTTAGTCGTAGTTCGATTTCCTCCTTTTCTCTGGCCCTGACGTGCGTGATTGAATCGATCCAAGGCAGGTAGGTCGAGCGAAATACCCCATCCGCAACGCTATCAAAAATCAGTCGATGATACCGGATCAACTTGTAAATCGGCGAAAGAAATCTACGCCGTTCATTGATGTTTTTGGGACCAAAGGGAACGGGAAATCTGATTGCGGCGACCCGCTGCGACCCGAATTCATCCAATAACTGCCGGACGATTTCTCGCTCCGCTTGAGGAAGTCTCGCAAAGCTCTCTAAGATTCCTTGTTCTTCGATGTTCGTTACCGAGAGCCGAAAAGCTGAATCTGGTTGAGTCTTTGTGCCTAAATTCTTTGTACTTTGATTCTCGATTTTCAATGTTTCTCTTTAATGCAACCACAATTCGAGCTTTAAAACGAATCTCTACAATGGTTTTAAGCGGGACTGCGACTAAGACTCCGGCCAGAGATTTTTGATTGAATTGGAGCCTGTCAACAAATTCTGCGGCCCCTTTCCCTCCTCCCATGAAGATCACCGATATTCGGGCCACGACGGTCACGGTTCCTCTTTAGGCGCCTTTGCGCCACAGCAATGGCGCCCATTGGGGCCGCTTTGTTCGAACAGTGGTAGAGGTCGAACCCGACGAAGGCATCACCGGACTGGGCGAGATGGGCGGAGGAGGAGAAAGCGCCGCCTTAGCCTTTGCAGGACTGAAAACCTACCTGGTTGGACACGATCCGTTCGACCTCAACCGGATGCGCTACGCGATCTGCAACCCGACGGCCTCTCTCAACTCCTGAACTCCGCGGAGCGATAAGCCCTTCCAATCCAGGCCTGCTTTCGGCCTCTCGGGATTTAATTCAAACGGCCGCCAGAGAATGTTGGGCGGGTCGGCTTGCGTCAAATAGTTTGATTCCTGCCTTTAGCCTGCGTCAGATCGACGGCTAGACCCTCCAAGCTCTGGACATCGCGTAGCCGAGAAGAGGCTTAGGCGTTAAGGGCCGCTGGGCTTTCAATGCAGCAGAGCCTATCGCCGTGTTTTCCCGGCGTTCACCCGATGCAGTAATTTTTGACCTGTCCGTAAGAATCGGAGTGGAGGACAGGACACAGCGAGTGCTCCAAAGAAGGGTGCCAAGACACTAGCTCTACAGAGTCAATAAAAACGGTCCTTGAGAACGATAGCACGACCCTTAGCTCGGTAGTAGCGTGCTCCAGAACTTCAATACCAACGCTGAAACATTAATGCCAAAGAGTCTTCCACCGATTTTAGGTTGCCTCGTTGCCGGCGTAGCGGCAGCGCAGAGAGCACTCTCTTGGGCCGAACCTCTGCACTACCGACTCGCCAGCGACCCAACGGTGCCCGGTAAATCGAAAGAAGGGCAATGTATGGACTATGCAATCGCCCTTTCTTCGAGACTGGCCTCTCGTGGCATTCACGGTGAACTATCAATCTCAAAGAAAGGAACGCTCCAACCGGCCGCAATTGTTCGGGTTCGGGAAGAGCGGTACCGGTATGGCTGGTGAAGATTTTGATACGAGCATAAAAATTTACCTTCGGGAGATCGGGCAGATCCCGCTGCTAACCCCCCAAGAAGAGATTGATCTGGCCGCGCGCATTAAAAAAGGCGATCGAGAAGCGCGAGCGCTGATGATCAAGGCCAATCTCCGTCTCGTCGTTAAAATTGCTCACGATTACGCGAATTTGGGGCTGCCTTTGTTGGATTTAGTATCGGAAGGCAATATCGGATTGATGAAGGCAGTCGAGCGATTCGATCCGGCAAAGGGCGGAAAGCTCAGCACCTACGGCGCCTGGTGGATCAAACAGTCGATCAAGCGGGCTTTGGCCAATCAGAGTAAAACCATCCGCCTTCCGGTTCACTTGGTGGACAAGATTTCGAAAATGCGCCGGGTTTCTTTGCAGATAAGTGAAGAACTGGGCCGTGAACCGACCGATGACGAGTTGGCGGAAGAGGTCGGTCTCTCCAGTGGCAAAGTCTTTCAACTAAAGACGGTCTCGATCCGGCCCGCTTCGTTGGACGCCCCAATCAGCGATGAGGATTCGACTGAATTTGGTGAAACTGTTGGGGATGAAGATGCTCAAACGCCGTTCGAGTTGCTCAGAGACAAAAGCCTGCGCGCTGAGGTGAGCGACTTGCTTGAGGCCCTCGACGACCGGGAGCGCAAAATAATCTTCCAGCGGTTCGGACTAGATGGTGGGAAACCGAAGACCCTCGAAGAAGTGGGCAAGAAGTTTCGGGTTACGCGAGAACGAATCCGTCAACTGCAGAATGTCGCCTTGGTGAAAATGCGTCGGGCGCTGAATAAGAAAGAAACGCAATTCTCCTTACCCCAATGGCCCCAGAAACAGGACCATCTTAGCGGCATTCGGGTCAGCCAGCTTCTCGCATCTTCTCAATGACACTATTCAATCGATCATTCCGGCGGTTTATCTGGTGCTCAAAGATTCGTTTCAACGTAAACGGACAGGCACAACTCGTCTCTGCGCTCTGTAACCTAGCCGACGGATTCAAAGCAGCCGTCAACACGGCTTTGGAACAGATCCGCTCGACCGAAATCGGGCCGAGCTTACTCAGAGCCATCGAAGGCGCCGGCCCCGAAGTGCTGATCCTCAAGGCCGGACAAAACGTGGATAACACGCGTGTGCAGTCCTTGCAGACGGAGCCGGCATGCGACGCGGCGTGCTACGAGCAGGTGCTCAGCAACCTAAAGCTTCGCGAGAAATTCAGGAGCCGATCAAACGGAACTTGGTCCAACAAGGGCACCCCGCCGTCTTGAAATACATGAAGTTCTTCGGTCCGGACTATACGAGCACAGTCCGTGAGTACAAGATACCACTGGCGCCGCTTTCGGGCGTGTCGAGACCCAGTGGCAGAAAATCGTACTCAGCAGATACATGACTCTAACGTCGCTCGGGAGAGCTCAATGCCGGTTTCGCGTTCCAGGATGGCGGTACCCCCTCGAAAATATCTGCCTCGGAAGTCGCCGTCTTCAAACCTGGTCTGCGGGGTTATTTGCCCCGTCAGGCCGCCTTCGTCTAAAGCTACACGGACGATCACGCCGACTTGATGCTTCTGACACGCAGGAAACAGTTTATCCTCGGGTGCTTGTTCAAAGATGTTATAGATGACTTGCACGGTGTCGACTGCCCCGGTCTCAATCAGTCGAATTGCGTTTTCCGGCTGGTAGTCGTTGATAGAGACGCCAAAGTTCCTGATTTTACCTTGTTCCTTCAGCTTCTAAATTGCGTTCAGCCAATCCCCTTCCGACGCGCCGACGTCGCACTCTTTGAGGAGGTGAAGGAGCGCCTTCTTAGCGTCGGCGCGGAAGGGGCCAACCGGTTTCGATCCCGCTTTCGGTCGACCAGTTTGGCAAGGAGCGATTTAACATTTTTCAGAGCCACTCCTCTAACAATAGGCACAAGTCACGAATTGATTAGCGAATCTTGGCGTATCTGCGCGGGCCTAGGACGGTGCTCTTTAACAACCATTCGAAACGGGGATGGTCCTGCTGTCAGGCCACGACGCACCGGCCGAACGGAACGGCTATCGGCCAGCGCAAGCTCAAAGTTGGACAAGATACCGCTGATCACCAATTTCATCTCAAATTGGGCGAAGGCCATGCCAATGCAACGCCGGACACCCCCACCAAACGGCAAATACTCAAAAGGCGAATAGCGGCGTTCCAAAAAGCGTTCGGGCCTAAATTCATCCGGATCTGGGTAGACGTCCGTGCGGTGATGACCCAGATAGATGCAGCCGACGACTACGGTACCAGGTTCAAGTGAGAAACCCATCAGTTCAACACGCGATTTCGTGACCCGCGAAAATGTGAGCATCCCGACCGGGTATATTCGTAACGTTTCACAACAAACGGCGTTGAGATACGGGAGTCGAAATAGAACGCTTGGGTCTAGGGAACCGTCGAGTGCCCGAAGTTCCTTCAACAGTTGCTCACGCACGGTCGGAAATTTGTGAATCCAGTACAACGCCCAAGTGAGAGCCGTGGCAGTCGTTTCATGACCGACCAGTAAGAGGGTCATCAACTCGTCGCGCAACTCCGCATCCGTCAGGGCCTCGCCGGCTTCGTCACGGGCAGACATGAGCAGAGTCAGGATATCGTTCCGGGAGGCGTCTGGATGGCTGCGACGCTCGGCAATTTCATCGTAAATGAGCTGGTCGATCTCTTGTCGGACACGGACGAAGCTACCCCATGGACTCAGTGGCCCAAAATCCTGACGGAGCATCGGAAAATACAGGAGGCTAACACTCAATGGTTTACTCATTCGATCGAGCATCGCTCCCAGAAGCCTCTCAAGGCGCTGATAGCGGGCGCCCTCGTTTAAACCAAAGACTGCCCGCAGGATCACGCGCATGGAAATCCTTTGCATGGACGGTCGCACGGAGAAGGTTTTTCGACCGACCCACTGGCTCATCACCTCCTCAGTGATATTTAGAATGAGTTGTCCGTAAGAACGCATCCGTTCTCCATGAAAGGGGGGCATCAACAATTGACGCATGCGCCGATGGCGATCACCACTCAATCCAATCACAGATTGCGTTCCTAAGAAAGGTTCGAATAGCGCGTTTAGCTCACCAGGGGAATCGAAGAGCTCCGAATCGTCGCTTGTCAAAATGACCTGTATGGCTTGGGGATTGCTGAAGAAGACGACGGGAGATAATTTCTCGCCGATGTTCGCCGTGAAGGGGTCGCCATAGCGATCGCTGCAGCCCCGCATAAACGGAAATGGCATTGTAATCCAGTGTAGCATTTGCCAGATGCTGGGAGATTTTGGCCCGTCGGGTAGCGACATAAGGTTGTTTCCTGCTTTAGATTTGATCTTCTTGGCACGGAATGGTTGAAACGGCAACCTAACAAGCAGTTAACCGGACCCTCACGGCGATGAACAACCTGGCTGTGACGCTGAAAGCCAAACAGGATCTGGCCAGTGCGCTCGAGCATCCCGACACGCTGAGAGAGACGTTCGACTACGCTCCAGACGCTGAAAGCGCAAAGGGGATCTGGCCGGGGCGCCTAAGCTCCAGGAACAGGTGTTGGAGTAATGATCCGGGAGCATCAAATTCTCGATACTCGTATTAAAGCGTCTAATGTCGATGGGCCAAGATACCAGATCCCGTCTAGTACGGCGTCACGTTTTAGAGTCGCAAACTCCTCAGTTCTACTTTGCCCCTGGTGACACGAATGTTTTTACTGGGCCTTGTTGCTGGTTGTACTTTCTGGAGGGGGGTTAATTCTTCTACCACAAAAGGAATAGTGGCCGTGAAAATAGAACCTATATCAGCAAGCGAGGATTGCATCAGCCTGCCTGAAACCCAGTTTGACCGGTCTTCAACACCTCAAAAACGTAAGTGTCTTTGAATTAGATACTTATGAAAGCGCCAAAACGCTTTGGCACTACATTTTCGCCCGATCGAGCGGTTAGGAGACCTCGCGCAGCGTGGGGGGTGTGGCGACTCCGGTTGCCCGCAGCGCCGCTGAAGCCTCGCTGGTAAGCTGGCTCCGTAGAACAAAACGTTTGTCTCGAAAAGTTGCTTCGACCTGTTGCAAAGCCTCGAGGCCACGAATGACCTGCGCCCATTCGCACTGTGAGTTCGCGAACTTCAGGCGCCGCTCCAATTCGGTTTTTAGCAGCAGTGCTAGGAAGCTGCAGAACACATGGCCACGAATGGTCTCGTTACACCTGTGGTAGATGGGCCTGGTGTCCATAATCGATTTGGCGGTGCGGAAGATGTCCTCGACCGTCCAGAGTGCTTTGTAGACGTGAGCGATTGTCTCAGCGTTGTAGACGGTATTGCTGCGCATCACCCAGAGCCCGTCGTAGCGTGCTTCGGTTTTGATCTGCTCTTGATCAATCGCGAAATGATTGTCACCCTGAACTTTCAGGTAGCGACGGTAACCTTTGTTACCCACCAGACTCTTG
>DATHPI010000217.1:0-1554 GCA_035484035.1 Chthoniobacterales bacterium | reverse complement strand
TAGAATCGCCGCGGCGGCAAGGGTCTTGATCATGGGAGGACTTTTCCTGTGGTTTAGGGAACCCAAACGGGTCACAGCGCTCCATAGGGGTTGCCGCCTGAACTCAATATGAACCAACTGAACGGTGATTCATCGGCGCGGAGCGGTCATCGAAGGGTTCCAGCAGCACCGGACTTGCGTCGGTGGAATGCCCGCCGCGTTGAGGGCGGCAGCCAGCGCTACCGAGGCCTCGTCAGCCCATAGACCGAAGGAATCCGGGAAACCGAAACTTTCCGTGCAAGATCGCGCTTGTCAAACTCTCATTTGCATCGTTCGCAAGCGTCCTGGTAAAGCAGATAGTCGTATTTATTTGCTTCTCTTATCATTTGAAGGGCTTGCGTCGAAAACTGAAGAGGGGTCTCCGGTGCTGAATTGAGCTTGGGAACAGCAGGCGGGCAGCCCCAGCCGAAGTGCTTAAAAAGCGCATTCGCGAAAGCTTGCAAGCGTGGCAGGACCCCAACGAGATCAAGGGAATCGACGCGCTGCCGCGCTTGATCGAACTCGGGCATAGTCACGTGAGCTTCTCGGTAAAAGACGGGGCCACGCGACAAGTCATCGAGCTCGTATTCGCCTCGAAAATACTTCGTCTGCACGTTTTCCAACTGCGTTGGAACGCCATCACGAACGACCGCCTCCACGGCTTCGATTTCCGCCTCTAACGGCTTGCCCGCCATGCGGACGACATAGCGCATTTCCGAAATGGTCCGTTCCGTAGGCTCCCGGAAAATTGTGGTGATAAAGGGCCGCTCGGAAAAGCGCGTGTGAGAAAGAAAATGAAGGTGTCCGCGCAAAAGCCGGATTTTGCCAAATTGGTCTTCGGGAATGCTGAGATACCAAGGAATGTCCGGGTAGCTGCCGCCGGACCGGCGCATCATATATTCATCTGGACAAAGGACGTGTGGCTCAAATCTCTGGTCAATCAGGTCGCGGAGGGTCGTACCACCCGTCTTTGGAATATGGATAAAGAATAGACTTCGGTCGATCTTAGGTTTGATCGCCTCAACCTTGAACTCGTTGTGCGAGCTCGGTACCTTCCTTCGCAGAAACCTTTTCCAGCCGCCAAAATCATTTACCTCAAGAGCGCTATCAGTCTTCATTTTTTCGCTAAACGAGGCGAGCTGAAATTTAGCCATTCCTGTTACCGCTTTTGTTGTGACATTATTTGACGAGCTCATTTGCGCAAACCGCTCCAACCTTTTCCTGATCAGATCGACATTGGCAATAGGTGGAAGTACCTACATCTGGCACGCCGACTACGATCGGCACCGTTGGGAGTCACGGCGTCGGCTTGCTGTCGCGCCAGAAGTTCCGAGCGCTATAGGTGATGGCCGCTACAAGCTTCGGCTCGAGTCAGTGGTCGCGGGCGAGTATATGGATTGGCCAGCCTGAAAAGTCTGATGATCCCTACGGTCTACATCCACGCGATCTGAGCGCAGACGTTACGCCGCAGCAATTTCATCGGACAGATCGCCTTGCCACTGCAACAATTCGACCTCCTGAAGTGACAAGCCTCGG
>DATHPI010000216.1:0-6848 GCA_035484035.1 Chthoniobacterales bacterium | reverse complement strand
GACCCGATTTTTTGGAAAGCGGTCCTCAACACCATCCTCTTCGCCTTTTTCAGCATCCTGTTCCAATTTTCCATTGGTTTTCTCCTGGCTCTCTTATTTCAAGTCGATTTTCCCCTCAAAAATTTTTGCCTCGCCTTGCTGCTGATTCCGTGGGTCTCGCCCGTCCTGACGGCCGCAAACATTTTTAAGGGTCTGTTCAATGAGATTGGTCCAGTGAATCAGATTCTCCATCTGATTGGCGTAGGCTCATTCCCATGGTTAGCGGATCCGAGATTCGCATTTCCCGCTACCATCGTGGCGAACATCTTGATCGGTTTTCCTTTCAATTTCATCCTGCTGTACGCAGGAATGCGAAGCATTCCGGTCGAGGTCTACGAGGCGGCGAAAATTGACGGCGCACGTTTCTGGACGCGGGTAGCATTCATTACCTTGCCGATGCTGAAACCGGTCTCCGTGGCCGTCCTGACGCTTGGTACCATCTACACCGTGAAGGTCTTTGACCTGGTGTTCATTATGACGGGCGGCGGCCCTGCGAACGGGACCCAACTTTTGTCAACTTACGCTTACCAGGTGGGCTTCTCAGTTTTGAACTTTGGAGAGGCCGCCGCTATCGCGACCCTGATGGTCCTGTTGGTGCTTCTGCTTAACCTGGTGCAGCTGCTTTTACAGCGGAAGTGAGGGGCGGAGGCAGGAATCAGGAGCCAGAAGTCAGGAGTCAGGAGTCAGAATGGGAGGCTCATGGCCGTATCACGACCCAAAGAGCGGATGCCGCCTCCTATTCTGCAACTCCTGAACTCCTGTAACTTCTGAACTCCTGATTTATTTAGCCAGAATCGTCTTAATCTTTTCGGCGGCCTCCTTGAGCGCGGTTTCGGCGGTGGCCTGCCCAGTCAGCGCGCGCTGAATCGCTGTTCGAGCCGCCAGAGAGATCTCTGGGTACTTCGCCCCACCCTCTTGCGATCTGGCCCGAGCGGTGGCCATTTGATCCACGAAGGGCTGCAGCTCGGGATTAGCTTCGCCCTGCTGCTTAGCGACGCTCCGAACCGATGAAATGTAATTGAACGTGTCGCAGATCGTCCGCAGGCGGCTCGGGTCCTGGGTAAATTGAACGAACTTGACCGCCGCCGCTTCGACTTTGGGGTCGCCCTTCAGGACGCACCAGACTTCGCCGCCGAGCGGAACAACCGGCTTCGAGCCCTCCTTCGGTACGGGAATCGTCACGATGCCGAAATCGACGCCGCTCTTCTTAACATTGGCGAGCTGCCAGGGGCCCATCACCATGGTGGCTGCGCGCCCGCTGACAAACTGGTTGGGAACATCGCCCTGGTCCCAGTTGACGACGTCTTTGGAGGCCAACCCTTTTTTGACCCAGTCCACCCAAAGCTCCAGCGCAACCTTCGCGCTCTCCGACGTGAGATCGCTTAAGCTGCCGCCGTTGCTCCAGAGAAACGGTTCCCACTGCCAAGTGGCTTCCTCCGTATTAACTGCCGAAAAGGCGATGCCGTAAACCGGGCTTTTGGTCGTCTTGGTGGCGGTCTCGGTGAGTTGGTCCCAGGTCTGAGGTGGAGCGGAGACGCCTCCGTCGGTCAGCAGCTTCTTATTGTAATAAAGGGCCAGGCTGTTGCTGCCAATCGGCACACCATACACTTTGCTGCCGTCCGTTACCGCCGCCCTGGGGCCCGGATAGACATCACTCCAGACCTCAATCTTAGCGACATCGGCGGAGATATCCTTGAGAATACCGGCTTTAGCGACCCGCAGGACATCAGGGTTATCGATCGCCGAAATCGCCGGTGGTTTGCGCACGGCAGCCATCTGCAGCGTACGGCTGACCAGTTGCGGAAATGGTATATAGGTGAAATGAAGTTTAATATCGGGGTTAGCGGCTTCAAAGTCCTTTTGCAATTGACCTAAGGCATCGATCTGACCTTGCACATTGAAGTAGTGCACAATTTCGACAGTGGTCTCTTCGGCTCGCGTCTGGGCGAGTCCGAGAGCCGCAAAGGCGGAACCGAGCAGGATCAACTGGCGGAACCGCAGTTTGAGTTTGGTATGACTTTTCATTGGATTTACTTGGGGTTGTGGGGGGATGAGATTTGAGGGAACGAGTTCTGAGCCTAATGGCACTGTGACCGGCTTAGCGCCCGCGCCGTAGCCAAACTAACATCTCACCGGGAGAGCGATTGTCCCAGGCATAGTAGGGAATCATTTTGATTTCACAAGGTTTAGTCCCCGGTTCAGAAGGAGAATAGAGCAAACTTTCTTCCAGGTCTTCGCTGGAGCCGGGCGCCGAAAGTGAAACGATCTTACCGAGTTCGCTATCCTCACGTTTAACCTCGAAGTTCTTGTCCGGATAGATGGCAAGTCGATCGAGGCGACCACCATTGTCGGTCTCCTCTGCGCAGTAGAGCAATGGGCCGCGGCTGACCGCAACTCTGCCTCGATTGCTAACCACTTCATAGTTGGAGAAGTGCGTTTGTACCGGCATCTGAAAACTCACTGTCAACTCGTCTCCTGACTTCCAGTCGCGCGAGATGATGGCATAGCCAGCTGCAATCTCTGGCACGATTTCATTGCCGTTCAGAGCGAACTGACGATCGCCGGCCCATCCGGGAATCCGGAGCCGGACTTCAAATGAAGTACCGGGTACGCTCTCGAACCGAATCGAAGCGGTGCCATCGAACGGAAAATCCGAGACCGCGACGAGGCGGCCATCCTTGCCGTCCACGGAAAAGCTCGCTTCACTGGAAATGTAATGATGAATCGCAATTGCTTTGGGCCCGGAAGAATAGAGGTAACCGGAAATGGACAGGACCAGGCGAGCGAGATTTGCCGGGCAGCAGGGACACCACCATGGCCAACTGACCCGGTGTTGCGAACCATCGCTGGCCAGCGGGTTGTGGTAGAAGAATGTTTTGCCGTCAATGCCGAGACCAGCCAGAACACCATTATAAAGAGTTCTTTCCATCGCGTCGGTGTATCGGCTATCGAGATCGAGGTGAACCATGCGGTGGGCCCATTGCAGGAGGGCGATCGCGGCACAGGTTTCGGCGTAGCTGTCGAGGTTTGGCAGATCGAAATTTTTGGTGAATCCCTCGTTCTCAGCGTCTGAGCCGATGCCCCCGGTGATATATAGTTTGCTCCTGCAGAGGTCGTTCCAGAAGGTTTTGCAAACGGCGAGTAACTCTTCGTCTCTCAACTCATCCGCCAGATCCGCCACCGCACTGTAAAGATACATGGCGCGCACGGCATGTCCGACCACTTCCCGTTGTTCCCGGATCGGAATGTGGGCCTGCATGTAGGCGTACGGATGCACCGGATGATTGGGGCGAAACGGTGCTGAATCCAATCTTTGGACTGCTTCCTGGTCGAAGTAGTGAGGTCTCGTTCCTCGTCGTTCGACAAAAAATCGGCTGAGGTCCAGGTAGCGTTGCTCGCGAGTGAGACGATACAGGCGGATCAGGGCCAGCTCAATTTCAGGATGCCCACAATAGCCCGGCAGTTGATGAGACCCGGGACCAAACACTTTTACCAGGTGATCTGCCAGACCAATGGCAATATCGAGCAAAGTCTTTTTACCAGTCGCCTGGCGGTGGACCACTGCAGCTTCGATTAGATGGCCAGCGCAATAGAGCTCATGCAGATCACGAAGATTTTTGAAACGATGCCGTGGGCGCCAGGTCAGGATATGGCTATTGAGATAACCGTCGGATTGTTGGGCGCCCGCGAGCAGTTCAATCGTACCATCGACCAGGATTTCGAGCTTCGCGTCTTTGTGGTGTTGCAGGTAGGCGCTGGCGGCCTCAAGCCATTTGGCCACATCCGAATCCCAGAAGATGCTGCCTCCCCAGTACCATGAGTTCGATTCCTGCCGGCCGCGGTGCATGCGCTGGTCGAGTCGCAGGGCATCGAAGTGGCCTTGGTTCCGCATCTCATTGTAGATGTGGCCGAGAGTAACTTGTCCGACCTGCTGTTGCAGTTTGGCCCAGAAGCCGCCGGTAATGGAAACGCGGGTTTGATCGAGAGGTTGCCAGGGGGGAAGCATCTCTAAAGGTTGTAGTCTGCGATCACGCCTTTGCGCAACCGTAGCGTGCGGTAGAATACCCGTACGATTCCGACATGGCGGAAACGGGTCGGCGTATCGGCGTAGGGGCGTGTCGGCGTATCGACAGAGTCTTATGCGCGAGCCGATCGAGTCGCCAGCCGGGCAACACCTCTCCGCCGACACGCCCTTACGCCGACACGCCCTTACGCCGAACCGCCGACCCGATTCTCCGCCGGGCCGCCGACCCGTTCCCCCTCCAGCTCCTCGACCATTTGCAACATTCGCTGAGAGACCTTGCGAATCTGGCCCGGTGTCAGGAATGAGAGGTTGAGGAGTTCCAGGAGCAATAATCCCTGCGAAGCGAGAAACAGAATAGCTATATCCTCCGTCTGCAGGGTGAGTCCCTTGGAGAGATCCTGAAATTCCCTTCGGATCGAATTTCGCATCGGTTCAACCAACTTCGGGTCGCTGGCAATTGCCGCGATAACGGCCGTCATAACGGGGCGCTGGCCCTCCAGGTGCCGGAGAGTTCCGATGATATTCGCCTTCATTTTGCCGTTACGCTCGCCGTTCAGCGATTCTTCGACTTTCATTTGCTCGCTGAGCAAAAGTTCCATCGATCGGAGGATCATCGCTTCGAGCAGGGCTTCTTTGGACCGAAAATGATAAAAGAGGCCGCCCTTGCTGACCTTGGCTTCGTGGGCGGCTGTTTCGAGCGTCAGGTGCGCGGGACCGCGCCTGGCGACGATATTCTCGGCTGCCTGCAGAATTTCTTCGCGCGAATCTCTTTTGTGTCGAATCGGTGTCGACGTGGAGCTGGGGGCACGGCTCATGCCGAAGCGTACTTTAGAACCGGTCGGTGAGTACACTAAAATGGTGTGAACTCGTCAAGTAATCATCGAGCGACCGACGAAGTGAGCCGGAACACTCCACATCAGCTTGCGATTACGGGTGCAAACGTTTAGATGGGAGGCAAAAAAAGAGGAAAGAGTAATCTATGTTCAGTCTGATTGGCGCATTGGTTATCGGATTAATCGTCGGCGCGATTGCGAAACTAATCGTTCGAGGGGAAGAACCTGGCGGGTGCCTTATCACCATGGCGATCGGGATCGCCGGTTCGTTTGTCGCTTTTTATATCGGCAGAATATTCGGCTTTACCTATGGGCACCCAGGCAATTTGCGACCTGTCGGGTTCATACCGTCCGTGATCGGCGCGATTGTCCTTTTACTGATTTATCACGCGATTCGGCGCAGGAGGTAAGATTTTCTAACGGGCGTCAATCCACGATCTGAACGGGAGTTCCCAATTCAACGTTATTGAAAAAAGTCTCCGCCATTTTTCCAGGCATTCGAATACATCCGTGCGATGCGGGATAACCTGGCAAATAACCTTCGTGCATTCCGACACCGCCAGTGATGCGCATGAAGTATGGCATTGGGGCGCCTTTGAAAACTGCTCCGGGCGGTTTTGGATCCTTGCCCGCTTCGACGTCCTTTTGCACGACGTTTCCCGTGGCATCCACATAGTCTCCGTACAGACTGGAAGCATGATCCTTGTCTTTTTGCGTGATCTTGTAGTTGCCCACCGGCGTATTGTGGCCTTCCCTCCCGGCCGACACTTGGGATTCGCCCACGAGAACGTCCGCCTTGTAGAAATAGGCGCGTTGTTCTTTCAGATAGATTTTGACGGAAGGCGCTCCCTGCACGCCGTCCCCATCCCAATAGGAGATCGGGTCGTAACCTGAACCCGATTCAGGAGTGTTCGCTGCTGAACTGCCGGTCGATGGCAAATACGACGTATTCGGGTTTGCCAATCGCGATTTTTCGCTCTCACCGCACGCCGCGAGAAACGAAGCGACCAAGATTATTGGAAACCATCGAATAGTCATAGACCGGAAATGAGCGGAATAAACTCGATTGGGCGAGTCGTCAAGTCACCTCCGTTACGATTGCCGATGCAGATGGATGCACGCACTGTTTGCTGGAGGCATCACCCTCTGCTATATCGAGAGCGTCACCTATGCCCACCTACGAATATAAATGCGAAAAGTGTAATCAGACATTTGATGCCTTCCAGTCGATGAACGACGCGGCGTATGCGGTTTGCCCGCAGAAATTGTGCCGGCAAGAGGTTTGGGGTGAAGGGAAGGTCAAACGGCTGATTGGAACAGGTGCAGGACTGATATTCAAGGGCTCTGGTTTTTATACCACCGATTACCGGAGCGCGAATTATAAGGAAAGCGCCAAAAAAGAAAGTGGATCCTCGAAAGGCGACGAAGCCAAGGGCAGTTCGGATAAGCCTAAAGAAAGTGGGTCTTCGAAAGGCGAGGGGAGCAAGAGTGACACCGCTAAAGGTGGCTCGGATAAGCCGGCCGGATCTTCCGGGCCCACACCCTCCACGAGCAGTTGAGGGCCTCAACCGTTTGGACGCGTCGATGACATGACAAAGCATTTCAATGGCATATAGTTATTGAATGTTTCGATTGACTCGGGGGGAGCAGTTGCTGGTTGTCGCACTTGGATTGGCGTTGCTCGTGGGAGCAATCGTAAAACACGTTCGGGCAACCGTTGTTCAGCAAGAGCAGGTTGAGTCCAGGTAAAAAAAATGCAGAGATCTTTTAATGAAGTCGTTGAACAAATGATCGAAAGGGATCCTCGCTACGGGAAAGAAGCCTATATCTTCCTGAAGGAAGCCCTTGAATTCACGATCAAGCAAAAAAAGCGCGGAAAAACCGAAGCCGGATCGCACGTCGATGCCGCCGAGTTACTCGACGGGTTTCGACAACTCGCGCTGAAAGAATTC
>DATHPI010000215.1:0-29817 GCA_035484035.1 Chthoniobacterales bacterium | reverse complement strand
TTCCCGGTCCGAATATTTCGGCGAAATCGGCGGCGGATTTCTGTGCCTTACTCAGGTCGCCCGCCTGGATTGCCATATTGATTTCGCCTTTCAAGCAGGCGCTCATACCGATCAGTCCCTCGCTGTGCCTCGCGAGTAACTCTTTGTCGATCCGTGGCTTATAGTGGAAACCTTCAAGATGCGCGGAGGAGACGAGTTTCACCAGATTGTGATAACCGCGAAGGTTTTTTGCCAGCAGGGTGAAGTGGAAAGCGGCGTCGCGGGCAGATGAAGCGCTTTTGTCGATCATCGAGCCCGGTGCCATGTAGACTTCGCATCCGATAATGGGTTTTACGGCTGCCTTCTCGGCCGCCTGATAGAACTCGATCGCACCGTAAAGGTTGCCATGATCGGTCATCGCCACAGCGGGCATCCCTAACTCGGCTGCCTTTTTCATCAGATCGGGTATTCGAATAGCGCCATCCAGGAGCGAGTATTCCGTATGAAGATGGAGGTGGACGAACGGGTCGGTCGACATTGGAACCTAACCTACCCGCTCCGGGCGTTTCCATCAACGGCGCGGGTTTGGCATTTCCGTATTTTGTGGCAGACTAGACCCTCTCAAGCCGAGGTGGCGAAATTGGCAGACGCGCCAGACTTAGGATCTGGTGGAGCAATCCTTAGGGGTTCGAGTCCCCTCCTCGGTAAATCGCTTACTCTGGAGAACTTCCTTCCTTGCCAGTTTACGGCAGCGGCAAATTTGCTATAACTAGACCAATGGCATTTTGCTGGACTGGCTATTGCGGTTGCTGCTTATATGAAAAAGTGCTGATAATTTTGGAAATAACACTATTGAAGACGTCATCTCAAAAGGCGCAACTTAGGTTGGACCTTCACGAAGCCGCGGCCAGAACTATCTCGCCTTCAAACGGGGAAAGGTCTTTGATGCCGCAGGAGGCAAAATGAAAATAGGACGGCACTTTGGAATTGCTCTTCTCGCCATTCTGGTGGTCGCCGGAGTTTCGTCTTGTTGTTCAATAAGAAGCTATCTGGCTTTTCGTGACATCGGGCCGGACGCAATATTCCAGCCAAAGAGTTCGTCGGTGTACGTAACGCTGATTTTGCGCAATATTTCTGGCGTTATCGATTGGAAAGTCGCGTCCGAACAAATGTGCACACATTCCAGCGGCAGGATAAGACAAGATATTGGGTCTTTTGAGCAGACCTGGGATATGGGCACTCCAGAACAGCGTATCTGGTTCTGGTGGGATACTTTGTGGGGCGAGGCTGACGCTACTGTGATGGTGAACAATATCGTAGTATTCCAGGGTCATTGCGTTAATTCTAGCTACGGCAAAGTCTCAATGATCGCGACGTGCATCGATCCTCAAGTCTACAAGACGAAGGGTACGGGACCTTTTCTTAAAGAGCCGATAGGTCTGAACGAGACCAATATTGTTTTTGCCACTTCGGATTTACCTCCGCGCTTCGGAACGGTGGAAAACTAGTGCTGTTGTTGAAATCCTGGCTTCCCAGCAAAGCTTTTCATCTTGCCATGGCCGGTTTTTCCTGGTCAAAAAGCGAAGACGACCTTCAGCTCAATGAACAGCAAGATCTTTCTTTTCCTCGCTTTATTTTTGACCGTTGGTTCCGGGTTTGCCGAAGATGCGATGAAATTCGTTTCGCCGGACAAGTCGACGACACTGGTGATAGACAAATCCGGCAAAAGAGACGTTGCCGAGTTGCAGTCCGGGAAGAGAGTGCATCGGCTATTTTATGAGGATCTAGACTCCATTTTCAAACCGAAGATCGCGGAGGCGTTTGGCGCCTCTCTAGACAAAGTTGGGAAAATCGTGCTCCCGACATTTACCAGCGCACGCTGGATCTCTGCAGACGAAGTGGAGATTAAAGGGGAATCAGTCGTGATCATTAACGACGGTGACGGTGATGAGTTCACTTTTACGGCGTCGGTTTCGAAGTTGGGCCACGTCAAACATTTAACGGTGACCCCGAAGAAATAGTGTCGGTGCCAGTGCGAGTGTCAGGGGGGATGGAAGCGTGCTCGGAAAAGGTCCCTTTGCCCTCATTTAACGATCACTTTACCGCTGATCTCCATGCTCTTACTCCAGATGGTTTCTTTTTAAAATGTCTCTCAGCGTTTCGTTGAATTTCTCTACAGCCTCGTCCTGCTCTTCGATCCGGCCAAGACTCATAAAAAGGAGCTGCTCGCCGTGAGGTGAAGAGTTCACGAGATGCTTAAAAAGAGTCGCCAAATCTTTGACATCCGTTTCAAGTTGCCGAAGCCGCTCGCCGTAGTCGCCTGGCTCTTTTGGTTGCGATCCTTGGATCTGTTCCCAATCGTCCGTTCTTTGCTTTTCTTCAGACATACGCGCGAGTATGCCATTTCGGTAAGAGGTGGCAAAGCTGATTGGTGAGGTTTTATTGCAGAAAGCAGGTTAGAATCTTCGCCCGATGAACCTGAACCGAGATCTTGAGATAATTGAAAAGCAGGAGCGGGAACTGGTGTTCCCTGAATTCGACGAAGAGACTGCCTGGAAGCTGGGATCGAGATTGCGCGAACTGGCGTTGGCCCGGCGGTTGCCGGTAGCGATTGAGATAAAGCGATTTGGCCAACCGCTCTTCTACAGCGCCTTGGGCGGCAGCACTCCGGATAATGCGGAATGGGTAAGGCGCAAAGGTAACATCGTGGTGCGTTTCCACCGAAGTTCGTACGCGATCGGCTTAGAGCTGAAACGTACCAACTCGACCCTGGCTGAAAAGTTCGAGCTCCCCTCAGCGGACTATGCCTCGCATGGTGGCTCGTTCCCTTTGAAGGTGGCTGGAACCGGGGTAATCGGTTCCGTAACCGTATCCGGGCTCCCACAGCGGGCGGACCACGAGTTGGTGGTGGAAGCTCTCAGCGGACTGCTGGGGAGAGATGGCTTGGACTATGCTTTGCCGACGCCGGAAGACTAACTGAGGAGTTCAGGACGATTCAAAGCAATAAAAGGAGGCGCAAAGTCAAGATTCTCTCGCTGAAACAACGGCTCCGGATTCTGCAACTCCTGAACTCCTGCAACTCCTGAACTCCTGCTTGATCACCCCGTCTGATTCTGAATCTCGGTGAATGTCACGGAGGCGACATCGACGCCGGTGGTTTGATCCGGACTTAGAATCTCAATCCAGCCCGGAGCTATTTCGACGACCAAGCGACTGTACGGGCTAACCCACGCTTGTTCGCGGCTGACAATATGGATCGAATTGCCACCGGTGCGGTGGATCGTAAACGGGTGCCAATCTTTGGCCTTCAATAAGTCCCTGATCCGATCAATCATAAGTTATGGCTAATCCCAAAAGCTTTTGGATACAAGCCTTGTACTGACCATTTTGGTGCCTCGCTATTCCACTCAGTGGCGCTCGCCCGGATAAAAGAAAAGCATCGCACAGAGGTCACGGAGGCCACAGAGGGGGAATTTGGGGGATTGAGATTAGACGGCGGAAGGTTCTCTGGTGGACAGATTGGCTTCTGGGCGAGAAAAACACGCATCGGGGGTAGCATCGCACAGAGGTCACGGAGGTCACAGAGGGAGGATTGAGAGGATGGCGGAAGGTGGTTTAGTGGACGGCTTGGCGCCCGGACGGAAGGACGCGCATTGGGGAGAGGCCTTAAATGGCGGGGTACGTCCAAATATCCCCCGCAGACGACAAGAGCAATTTCCAAGGGGCCGAGGAGTATCTGAAACCGCTCAATCGAGGTAAGTCGTGGAGCCCTTTGGCAAGGAGCAAGAATTTGAAAGCCATACCCATGTTCCCAGGATGCATCAGCGTTCGGTACGGACCGAGAAATGCCGTGTGAGGCGATGCCAATCCTCCGGTTTGGACTTCCTTTTCAAGGGCCAGGAGCCGCGACTCGCCTGCGCCGACCATAAAATGGTGCTGGTCGAGATACCCGGCCACGCGGAGAGAAACATTTTCGGCAGCTTCGGCAAGCCATGTAAAATCGACGTGAGCCGTGATGTCGATTTCTCCCGGGCGCTCCAGCGGATTGTAAGACCGCCGGTGTCTCGAATAACAGGACAGCGTGCCCTCTGTGCGTTCCGGCTGATAATATTCGTCACGCGAGAATCCGTAATCGACAATCAACACAAATCCCTGTTCGAGTCTGGTACTGACCGCCTGGATCCAGCGGTTGGCCGCCAGGTTCACTTCGGTTCTGTACGGTGACGCAACAGGCACTGGAATTTTATCAATGGCTTGAACCAGTTCCGGCGCTTCGATTTTCGCGGGAACGAAGCAGAAATCTTTCTCGGAAATATCCACCCAAAGTTCTGACCATCCGCCGTCTCGGTAGAGCACTATGTGGACAGGCATGGCATCCACCAGTTCATTCGAAATGAAGGCACCGGTGACGTTATCCAGATCGTGTAATCCGGTCAGCCATGTTAATTTTTCGAGAATGGTGGGTTCCATCCGTGCCCGTTGTTGAAGCTGCTTGTTGGGCATTGGCTCCACGATGGTGTAGCGAATGCAGGCGGCGGCTTCGATGCATTCCTTTGTGATTGCGGACAAGATATCGACTGCCAGTTGGCCATCTTCGGCCCCTTCTTCGACGATGGTGAACCGTGGCGGGTTGCCAAGGAGCTTCCACATCTCGATGAGCTGAGAAGCCAATAATTCCCCGTAGAGCGGGCCGACACTGACATTGGTATAGTAATCTCCTTGCCGGCCGATCCGGTGACGTGTCGACGCGTAATAGCCGTATTCCGGGTGGTACAACGCCTGCTCCATAAACCAGGGAAAAGGGACGGGGCCGTATCGACGGAGATGGTTCCGGATGAGGTTGACGAGCGGCGAAGATCCTGGCATCGGGCAGCGGAACATTCGACAATGGAAAAATCGATCGGATAGTCAAACGAAAATCCTGGATAAAGCCGGACTAGTGTTTCTAAACTTTCCATTTGATCCGGGCGGCAGGTCGTGAAAGGGGTTGGTCCGCGCCCTTGTACATTGGACCGCGCCTTTATGATGAGTGAACCATGAGTGAATTGGAGCGCCGCCGACCATTTTTTCTCCGACCGTTTTTTATCATCACGGTCGTGGTACTATGTCTCTTAGGCGGGGTCGGGGCATGGTTCGCGCTGGACTTTGTAGGTAAATACGAGAAGAAGGCTGCGGAATTCGATCTCGCAAAATTGGATGCAGTTGAGTCGGCGAGCGTGATCTACGACCGCTATGGACAGGTCTTCGGTAAGATTTTTATTCAAAATCGGGAACAAGTCCCGTTTGACCAGATTTCCCCCTACCTGGTCGATGCTGTGATCGCAGAGGAGGATAACCGCTTTTACGAACACAGCGGCGTCGACTTTTTCGGGATGTTTCGCGCACTGCTCAAGAACACCCAGGCCGGCCGTATCCGTCAGGGTGCCAGCACGGTCACGCAACAGCTGGCGAGGAACGTATTCGATCTTCGGGATCGCACTTACGATCGGAAAATACTCGAGGTTTTTCTCGCGATGCGGCTCGAACGTTTTGTGCCGAAGAAGAAGATCATGGAACTCTATCTCAACCGGGTCTACTTCGGGGGTGGGCTGTACGGGGCGGAGGCGGCGGCCAGGGGATACTTCGGAAAGCCGGCCAAAGAGCTTACGGTGGGAGAGGCAGCAATGCTTGCTGCTCTTTTGAAAAGTCCGAACAATCTGTCGCCGTGGCACAATTTAGAGGCGGCGACGCAGGAGCGGGATTTCGTTTTGGGCCGGATGGTCGAGGAGCATAAGATTTCTCAGCAAGTCGCCGATGCGGCAAGGCAACAGCCGCTTCAGGTACAGCCGAAGGGCAGCGTGGTGTCGCAATCTTACGCGATCGATTTAATCCGGCAGCAAGTGCAGGGGCAAATCGGGCTAGAGTCCGTTGGGAGTCAGGGATACCAAATCTACACCACCCTGGACCCCGTTCTTCAACGAACGGCTGAGGAATCACTTCAGCGTGAGTTGGAAAAGGTTGAGGAACAGCCAGAGTATCAGCATCAGAAGCACGCTGACTACACGAGTTTTCTAAAGACTTGGAAAACGACGCATACAGCTCCCGCGACGCCTCCGCTCCCGGAATATCTGCAAGGATCTGTGGTGGCCGTGGACAATCGGACCGGGGGGATATTAGCGCTCGTCGGGGGGCGCGATTTTTCCCAGAGCGAATACGATCGGGCGCTCCAGTCAAAGCGGCCGGCAGGAACTGCGTTTATTCCTTTGGTCTTCACAGCCGCGCTGGAAAAGGGAGTTTTTCCGGGCGCGTTGTTCGAAGACTCTCCTCTGGACAATCGTCAGGTAATGATCGGAGGCACCACTGGCATTCTGGGTGAGTGGGGGGTGGAACGGGCGGATAACCAGTACGAAGGGCCGCTGCCGATGCGCCGGATTTTTGCGATGTCGAAGAACGCGGCGACGGTCCGAATCGGCGTGGAAGCGGGTCTCGATTCCGTGCTCAAGCTGGCGAAAAAAGCTGGGATTCAGGATGATCTGCGTCCTTATCCCGCAACTTTTCTAGGGAGTAGCGATGTCACTCTGGCGGATCTGGTCACTTCTTACACCATGTTTCCTGGAAACGGTTCGCGTCCGGAGCGTTTGTTGCTGGTCAATAAGATTGAAACACAAGATGGCCAGGAGATTTATCACTCGGAACCGCAACGGGTGAAAGTGATCGATCCGGGTATCGCCTTCGAGATGCATTCCTTTCTGACGGAGGTCATGCAGACCGGGACGGCTTCGAACGCGCATCAGCAATTCGGATTGAAGCAGTTTCCGGCTGCCGGAAAAACCGGCACGGCGTACAACTTTACGGATGTCTGGTTTGTCGGGTACGATAGCGAGGTGACCTGCGGTGTATGGGCTGGTTTCGATAAACCTCAAACGATCATACGCGGCGCATTTTCGAATCAAATAGCCTTGCCTGTCTGGACCGACATCATGAACGCCTCGCTGGCCAAGCAGTCCCCCAGAGAGCTGGGAAGACCGTTCGATCTCAAGCGCGTTGAAGTCTGTCTTGACACCGGTCTGCCAGCCTCCCCGAAGTGTATGCTGACCACGGTCGCGGATCCATGGTTGCCTCCGCGAAAAGGCACGTTTTTCGAGTTCTCGACTGCCAAACAACTACCCAATGAAATTTGCTGGCTGCATGGAGATGATACCCGCTCCTTTGTGCGGAATCTTCGTTCGCAAGACGCTCCACGAGCCACAAATGCGACCGACCCCGCTCAGACGGCTCCAGTGTTGGTTCGCGCAGCGACGCTGCTGGGAGACGATCCCTACCAATCCGTAAAGCCGCGCCCGAAAGAACCGCCCCAGCTCGCCCAGGCGAAAGCTGACTGGACGCCAGCTCCTCGCGCTCTTCCTGTCGACAAACCCCCACCTGAGGTTCGCCGGGCCGAGCCAGCCGGCCCACTCGACCGCCAGCAGCAACCGCCGCCAGTCGATTTACCGACGCCCCCGCCGGTGGACCTCAACGACGATCCGACCAATTTGTAGTCGGCTTATACGAATGACTAGAACATCCGGAATACGTAATGAATTCGAGATTTACGACGAGCGATTTCTTTATCTAACTCTTGGAAACGCCTGGGTCGAAAAGCTTCACACCGGCTCCCTTTGGGCCGAAGGCCCAGTTTATTTTGCAGACGGCGACTACCTGGTCTGGAGCGATATTCCAAACAATCGAATGCTGCGTTGGGCGGGCGGCCAAGTGAGCGTTTTTCGGGATTTTGCTAACAATAGCAACGGCAATACGCGTGACCGCTTGGGCCGTCTGGTCACCTGCGAGCACGGAGCCCGGCGGGTGACCCGGACGGAGCCGGATGGCCAGGTCACGGTTTTGGTTGATCAATTTGAAGGCAAGAGGTTGAACTCTCCGAACGATGTGGTCGTCAAGTCGGACGGAACCGTCTGGTTCACAGATCCGCCTTACGGGATCTTATCCGACTACGAAGGGCATGTGGCCGAGAGCGAATATGGCGGTTGTTATGTTTTCCGTTTCGACCCGGTGACCGGAAATCTGGAGGCCGTGGTCAAGGATTTCAATAAGCCGAATGGGATCGCTTTTTCCCCTGATGAATCAAAGCTCTATATTGTTGATACCGGCGGTTCTCACTCGATGGACGGTGAACATCATATCCGGGCTTTCTCCGTCGACAATCGGGGCCGGCTAAGCGGAGGAGACCTCTTTGCCGAGGTATCGCCAGGTCTGGCAGACGGACTTCGTGTGGATCAGCAAGGTAATATCTGGACGAGCGCCGGAGATGGCGTGCACTGTTATTCCCCGGATGGGGTTCGGTTGGGAAAAATCCTGGTACCGGAGCCGGTGGCAAATTTAACCTTTGGCGGTCCCAAAAGGAACCGGATATTCATTACAGCCACCACTTCCTTGTACGCCGTCTATGTCGCGGCGACCGGAGCTCAACGTCCTTAGGGAGGCTTTTTGGAAGGCTTTAAGGATACGCTTACCCAGCAGGCAATCGCGATTCAGTTGAATCGATCGGATGACGTGTTAATCGCCTGCCAAGACGTTCCGGCTGGGACGCTGATCGACGAATACGGGCTAACCGTGCAAAACCCTGTTCCGGCTGGGCACAAGATTGCGGTTCGGAACATTTCGTCCGGCGAAGCCGTCCGAAGATATAATCAGATCATTGGGTTCGCATCGAAACCAATCCTGGCCGGCGAACATGTTCATGTAGAGAACCTCAAGGTTGAAACCTTCGATCGTGATTACGCTTTCTGTACAGATGCCAGGCCGACGATCTACGTTCAGCCGGGTGCGACGTTCAGTGGTTTCGTTCGGGCGGACGGGCGCGTCGCGACGCGGAATTATCTGGGAGTGCTGACCACGGTGAATTGTTCGGCCACGGTCGCCCGAAGGATCTCGGAAGCATTCACCGATGAGGCACTGAGCGAGTACCCGAACGTTGATGGCGTCGTAGCGATCACCCACACCACGGGATGTGGGATGGATATCAACGGAGAGGGAATGCAGGTCTTGCGCCGCACCCTGTCTGGTTATGCACGACACGTCAACTTTTGCGGGATACTGATGATCGGACTCGGTTGTGAGGTCAACCAGGCGGAAGACCTTTTTTCGACTCAGAACCTCCCGACAGGTCCACTTTTATCCTCGATGACGATTCAGGAGTCGGGAGGGACGGTCGGCGCAATAAGGCGGGGCGTCGAACGGATCCGGGAAATGTTGCCAGTGGCCAACCAATTCACCCGTCAGACGGTGTCTGCCAGCCACTTGACCGTCGGACTCCAATGCGGGGGTTCGGACAGCTATTCAGGAATTACGGCGAATCCGGCCCTCGGTGCTGCGGTTGACCTGCTGGTCAGCCACGGCGGTACCGCGATTTTGTCTGAAACACCTGAGATCTATGGCGCAGAACATTTGCTCACGCGACGGGCAGCTTCTCCGGAAATCGGTGAAAAGCTGATTTCGCGAATTCGCTGGTGGGAAGCGTACACTGAGCGGGAGCGGGGGGAGATGAATAATAATCCTTCGCCGGGTAACAAGGCCGGAGGGCTCACGACCATCCTTGAGAAATCGCTTGGAGCAGTGGCGAAAGGAGGGACTACCAACCTGGTGGATGTATTCGAATACGCTGAACCTATCGGCGCAAAAGGATTGGTTTTTATGGATACGCCCGGCTATGATCCTGTTTCTGCCACCGGACAGGTCGCAGGTGGCGCAAATTTGATTTGTTTTACCACCGGCCGAGGGTCGGTTTACGGATGCAAGCCCGCGCCCTCGCTGAAATTGGCAACCAGCTCGCGGCTGTACCGGCAAATGGCGGACGACATGGACATTAATTGCGGGGAAATTCTGGACGGTGGGGCATCGATTCAGGAAGTGGGAGAGCGAATCTTTCAGCTGATTTTGAAAACCGCTTCGGGACAGAAATCCCGTTCGGAGGCTCACGGGTTTGGCGCGGAAGAGTTCGTGCCCTGGATGCTTGGGGCAGTCATGTAGCTGGCTTCTTGCGACATCTCCATACCGAAGAAGCGAAGCGGGACTGGTTTGCGGATCGCATTTTGCGAGCCCTTGTTGTCCTCTTTTTCGCGTTCTGCCAGTGACGGACCCAGTTCCCATTTCTGGAAGTTCAAGGTTTACTGCCTGAATTCCCTGAACCAAAGTCATCCGGTGGTTCTTAAAGGCCGCTGGGCACGGGAATAGCTTGTGTCGACCAGGAATGGACAGCCAGTAACGATCCGCTTGGGCAAGTTCTCCACACCCTTTGATGAATTTGAAGATCCGGGCCGGAGCGCACCCGCCGCCCGGCACGGAAGAATCGTGCATTGCCTGCAAGCTGCGTTGCGCGGCTTGAGTTTCGGCGCGCTTTGGGTGGCGATTCTGACCGCGGGCTTCCTGATCGCGCGCCACGCTCTTCCGTTGATGACGGGATCACAAGCCACGATTTCTTTTAAGTCGGCCGTCCCTTTGATCGCCATCGGAACTTCGTACCTCGTTCTCATCCTCTCCCTGCGCCGCACGCTGGGTCAACGTCTAGTCGGGATTTCTGTTGGATTGGCCTTTGTGCTTTGGGGATTGGAACAGTTCCTGACCGATCAGGCATGGATTTCTTTTATTGACGACGTGGTGGTCTTTCTCTTTGTCGTCGATCTGAGCATTGTCATCCGGCACAATCTCAAGAGTTGTGCAGGTGAACGCCAGGTTTGGAAGGCCTGCACAGATGAGCTTAGTGGTCACGACGACAATTCCTCCGGAGAAGTGGAGTGAGATATTCAAGGATGAATTCGTTCTCGGGGCTGTCGCGATCGGTTGCTCGATCGCGAGCATTTGCTGGAGTTCCGGGCCGTTCGACTGTGCCGTTTGCCTTCCTGCTATCTATCTAGTCTAGCCATCCCCTGGTTCATTGGGGTTTCTGCACTTATTGAATGGCATAGGGGATTAAGGGTTCATCCGTAGTGCTTGCGCGAAAAGACTTTAAGGTTTAACCATCTGTTAGCTGGAAAGAGAGAACTCGGATTTGGATATTTACCTGACGTGCTTGCTCGGAGGGCTGGTTCCGCTGGCTGCCTTTGTTTTATCCGCAGCGGGGTTTTATCATCCGGGAGCTCACCACGGTGAGGATTCCCTGGGACATAATGGTCATGTTTCGGGCCATCACCACTCTTTCAACCGCTTAAACGCTGCCTCCGATGGCGGCTGGCCGTCCTTGTCGATCTTGAGATTGCTAGGCTGGTTCTCGCCACTCTATCTTTGTGGGGCTCTTATTGGTTTTGGCGTTAAAGGCACTTTGGCTGATTCGATTACTAGCATTGTCTGCGCCGTCCTTGCAGCACAAATCATAGGTCCCCCTGGATTATTCGAAACCTCCGAGGAAATCTCGTCGAAGCACGACAGTCTTGGCGTCATCTCGAATATTGGGGGCGAGAGGATTCTTCACTTCTAAGTTGGGGCATTGGGGCTTGTGTCTCTCAGCTTGCCTTCGAGCGGTGATACGGCACAGGCTTGGTACGCTTTCGTTCTGCAAATCTGAATGGCACGTTTTAGTGGTTGCCGTCGATGAACTTTGCCTATGAACAGCGATGAAGATGCTCCTCCGGTGCACGAGGCCGGCTTTCATCCCACGCACTGGACACTCGTTCTCAAGGCGGCTCAAAGCAACACACCCGGTGCAGCTGGTGCCTTAGGCGAGTTGTGCCAACTTTACTGGTATCCGCTTTATGTATTTGCTCGCCGCAGGGGCCGATCTCCCGATGACGCCAAGGATCTCACCCAAGGTTTTTTTCTTCTACTACTCGACAAGCGGGTACTAACGGCAGTTGATCGGCAAAAGGGTAAATTCCGCTCGTTTTTGCTGACCACGTTTCAACATTACATTTCAGGGGAGTTAGAACGTGCCCGCGCTCTGAAGCGTGGAGGCGGGTTGGAGTTCGTCTCGCTTGATTTGCAATGCGCGGAGGGTCGCTACAAACAAGAGCCGGCAGACAAGACGATGACGGCTGAGCAACTTTTTGATGCCAGGTGGGCCTTAACCTTGCTGAGCCGGGCGATGAATTTGCTGCGTCAGAAATATGCTGTTCATGGTCGCGCAGCGACTTTTGAAATCTTGAAAACATTTTTGCAGCCGACTAGCGACACTCCACCCTCCTATGAAGCCGCCGCACGTGCTCTGGGCCTCGGAGTCGGAGCCACTAAAACGCTGATTCACCGCCTGCGTCAGCAATACACTGCGATTTTGCGAAAAGAGATCGCACGTACCGTATCCGATCCAGGCGAGGTGGAAACGGAAATCCATGCATTATGCGAAGCGCTCATTGCGTCCAAAGGTCAGTTGGATCCGTAACGAATCTATCAGAACATTAGCTCCACTCCTGACAGACGTTTGCAAGTCTCAATCAGGCTCTCTTGCAGCTCTCCATCGGAGGTTTGTCGCTTCGGTGTGCGAAGCTGCATATGATAAAAATACTGGCCTGAAACCGCGGCGTGCCCCTCATCGCTGACTGCCAGCCACACCTGAGTTCGGTGGGCAGCATCCAAGTCGTCAGGAGCTCCGGGGCCACCCATTTTTGTCGGTACCCAACCCGGCTCAAGCGCGTTGGAAAAAACGTCTGGCCAGAGACGTGCGACAGCAAAGGCCAGCAGCACATCGTGGAGTTTGCTATCCGCATAAGCCTGTTGGCCTTGCCATGGTCGCCGCTCCCACAGCAGGTCCTTCAGACTTGCATCGCCACTCTGGTGCAGGCCGGAACTCAAATAAACGAGGCGCTTTGGTCTGCGAATGAGCGCAGTCAGAATGTATGGCGCGAGGGTATTGATAGCGAACACGTGAGGTATTCCGTCCTTCGACGCGATGCGCCGGGGCTCGCGGTATCCGACGGCTGCATTGTGAATGACTGCGTCGAATGATCCGAGGCGATTAACCTGATCGGCCACGCTCCGTGTTTCGGCAATCGTCGTCAGATCACCGATCACGACATCCTCTGCCTCGGGCACACTGGAGAGCGCCTCTTTCCCTCGTTGTTCATTTCTAGCATGCAGGACAACGCTGTGCCCTTGTTCGACAAGTAGCTGAGCCGCCATTCGGCCGAGCCCATCGGAAGAACCTGTGATGAAAACGCGTGCCATACTTTGCTCGGATTTTTCGTTCGGATTTGTCTACGCATCGTACCAATCCGTCATTGCTGGACGCTGCGCAAAGCCCCAAATTAGCTTAGATCCTTAGATCATCTATATGAACATATTATACAGTACCAAAGTCACGGCAACCGGTGGCCGTCATGGTCAGATCCGCAGCGAGGACGGGCTTCTTGATATGAGGTTGGCCATGCCCCGTCAACTCGGCGGCAAGGGAGATGCAACGAACCCGGAGACGCTTTTCGCCGGCGGCTATGCCGCCTGCTTTGAGAACGCGCTCCTCCGCGTCAGCCGTGAGGCAGGGCTGAGATTAGCGGACGAAGACGTCGAAGTCATTGCTGAAATTGGTCTCAGCCGCAACGAGTCGGGTGGCTTCGTGCTATCTGCCGCGCTTGAGGTCACCGTCAAAGGAGTGGACCAGAAGAAGGCCGAAGAGCTGGTTGGATCTGCACACAAAATCTGCCCCTATTCCAATGCCATTCGTGGCAACGTCGACGTTGGCATCACCGTTTTGACCCGTTAACAGTAAGGCATATGACGCAAACCATCAGCATGACATAGTCCGGAATACCGGCTCGAGGGCCTCATGGTGAAAAGTGGCACGGGCCGATCGGAAATTTCATCGGAACGATGCCGGTCCGTATTGACTCCGATTGTCAAGAATCTTACCCTCCGGTTCATGGGTGACAAATCTCCGAAGGCCACGCACAAACAGGCGGCGCAGAAACAGAAGGCTAGCGCTGCAAAAAAGAAAACCAACGCCCCCAGCTCAAAACCGGTTCCAAAGCCCAAGTAGTCGCGCAGCAGGGTTTCGCTGTCGAAGAGTCGGCCATCTCCTGCGGGCCTGACTGAGGATGCCTATCTCCGGCGAGAGTGCGACTCAGCCATGCGGAGAGGGCGATTGAAGCTTCGCGCATTCTTCAAAGAGCGATCTCAGCGCTATGAAGCGATCATAGCATTCATTCTTTGGCGTTCTCCAACCTTGGAAGGATTGGGGTTGGTTTCCCCAGCTCATGTCCAGACGGCAAGCCGCCCCACTGCAGGGTTCGTAGATGACCAGCTCGCAACTGCTGGAGGATTTTCTCACTCGCTGTAGGAATGACCGGGCTGACCATGAGCGCCAGCAGTCTGACGGTCTCTGCCAACGTGTAGAGTACCTCGTCCAATAACTCCGAATGTGCCGGTTCTTTAGCTAGCTTCCAGGGCGCTTTTTGTTCCACCAAGGAGTTAGCCCTGGTCACCATCTCCCAGGCAGTTTCAAGCGCCACATTCACTTCGAACCGTTCGAAGGCGTCACGGTAGCGTCGGATGGCGGAGTGGCCCAGATCGCGCATTGCTTTCAGGTCTGGATCGTTCAACTCGCAAGACTGGACGCGGCCGTCGCGATAGCGCTGGCTCATACTGATGGTTCGATTAACCAAGTTCCCCAGGTCGTTGGCCAAATCGCTGTTGTTGCGCTGCACGAGATTCTCTTCGCTGAAATCGGAATCCTGTCCGACGATGTTATCCCTCATCAAATAGTAGCGAAGGACATCGGCTCCGTATCTGTCGGCCAAAATAGACGGATCAACGGTGTTTCCGAGGCTCTTGCTCATCTTGGCGCCCGCCACATTCCACCACCCGTGGACGATCAATCTCGGCATTTGCTCGTCCGGAAAACCCATCGCGTGGAGCATGATCGGCCAATAGATACCGTGGGCTGGAACTAGGATGTCTTTTCCTATAACATGCGCCTGGCAAGGCCAGAGTTCGTTGAAATTGGGCAGGCTTGGATCGTTATCGGAAAGATAGCCAGCAAAGGAAATATAGTTCAAAAGCGCATCGAACCAGACAAAGGTGACGTAATTCGGGTCGAACGGGAATTCTATACCCCAGGAAAGCCGCTCCTTTGGCCGGGAGACGCATAGATCACCGGAAAGGCGCTCGATCGCGTTGAGCAACTCGGTGCGGCGCCACTGAGGGACTACGAAATCGGGGTGTGTTTCAACGAAGCTTTTGAGCCAAGCCTTATGTTTTACGAGAGGGAAATACCAATTCTCTTCCTCCAGAAGAACAACTTCTCCCCACTCGGCCCCAAACTCACCCGCCTCGTTTCTTTCCTTGTCAGTCAGAAACTGTTCTTGTCGAACGCTGTAATACCCGGAGTATTTCGCCTTCGTCAATTCGCCCTTCTCGTGAAGGGACTGCAGAACTCGCTGAACGGTCCTTTGATGTCTCGGATCGGTCGTTGCAGCCCAGCCATCCTTTTGAATACCGAGCTTGTCCCAGAGGGCGAGAAACTTCTCTGTGACCTCTTGCGCGAACTCCATGGGCTCGATCCCGCGTTTTTCAGCCGCCTGCTGGACCTTTTGGCCATGTTGATCGACCCCAGTCAAAAAGAAAGTCGGCCCGTCAAAAGCTCGATGGTACCTGGCGATAACGTCGGTCAGGATCTTCTCGTAGGCGTGTCCGATGTGCGGCTCGCCGTTTGTATAGTCAATTGCAGTTGTAATGAAGTACTTCACTCGGTCAGTCGCGCACGATTTTGCCGCCCCAGGATAAGATACGAGCCTTGGCTCCCGCAGCCTCTGCCTCTTTGATCTGGCTATTACGAACGTAGAAGAGCGAAAGGCTGGACCAGGCAAGCTGATCGTTTGGCCGAAGCTCGACCGCCTTTTTACCGGCTTCGATTGCCTCGGGATAGTTCCCATTTTTCATCAGTGTCATCCCAAGCGCATGCCACCCGTCGAAGAAGGCCGGAAATTGACCGACGCATTGCCGATATTTTTCGATCGCAGCCGGCAGTTCACCAATCGCCAGTTCTCCGTTAGCGTCGTCAAAGAGCTCTTCAATTTCCGCGGGAATGTCTTCCATTCGTTCCTTGTGCGCGAAAATTCTCACGCCCAAAAGCATTCGTAAAATTTTTCGCGATGGTTGCTTTTATCCGGTCGCTCCATGGCCGAAAAACGGCGGGCGTCCAGCCTTTTGGAGTTCCACTCTTAGCCACTCCCTGAGGGCGATTTTCTCGTATTGGCCGCTTTGCTGCGCATATTCGGCTTTTTTGAACTCAGCGTATTTTTGTTCGTCGATCGGATCTTTTTTGATCATGTGAATGATCACCGAGGATCCCTGATCTTGCAGCAGCTTCGAAGTCTCATTCGGATTGAGTTCGACTGCGTTCATGGCCATGAAACGGGCGAGTTCCTCGCTTTTTCCGGGATCAATCAGAGCAAACGGTTCTGGAGTTTCAGCCTTGTAGCCCGCGTTCTCGGCCGCTTGCACGAAACTGACTCCTTTTTGCATCTCGGCAGCGATCTTCGCACTAACTTCTTTCGCTTTGGCCTGAATGGCCGCTTCAGCCTTTTCTTCTTTGATCGCGGCAATGATCTGGTCTCTTGCTTCCGCCAGCGCGAGCGGTCGACTCGGGACGATGTCCGTCAGTTTCATAACGTAAAATCCATCTGTTCCTTCGACGACATCGCTAATCGGATTGTCTTTGGTGAGATTGAATGCCGCACGGGGTAATGCCGGAGTCTGAGATAAAGCTTTGTCGGGTTGTTCCAGCGTAAATGGATCAGTTTCAATGACCGGGAATCCTTTTTCTTTAGCGCTTTCGAAGGTCGAGGGATTCTGCAATGCGGCTTGCGCAAATGTATCTGCCGCATCCGCGAGCGGCTTCTTAGCCGCGATCTTCTGTTCGTCCGACAGTTTCTTTTGATCGTCGGTCAGGAGAAACGAGACCAATTCAATCTTTCTCTTTTCCGGGGAGAGGAGGGTGTCCTTATGCTGGTCGTAGTACTTCTGTATTTCGGCGTCAGTGACTTGGACCGAAGCCTCAAAATCCGAACGATTGAACCGAATCAGGGCCAAAGACATTTTTTGGTTCAGCACCTCGTATTGCTGCTTGAACATGGATTCTGGCAGAGGGGAACTGTCCTCGACCAACCGGCTGACGCCGGCATATCGCAGATTATCCGCCACCACGTCGTCGAGATCGGCAGCCGTAAATCCGTTCGGCTTCAGCGCTGCATCGACGAACTGTTGATACTTGGCCGGGTCAAACTGATTATTGGTTTGAAATTGGGGTAAGGCCTTCTCGGTATTCCGGATCTGATCGGCGGTAGGTACGATCTGGAGGCGTTTGGCTTCGTCACGAAGCAAAAGTAAATTCCACGCAAAGCTCAGAGATTGGTCATCGCGAGTCCGGCCTTCCGTCGCCAAGTCTTCCACAAAGCCCTGCATACCGAGAGAGAAAACCAATTGCATCGATCGTTCGATTTTTTGGATATCGCCGACGGTGATGGTTCGGCCATTCAGTTTGCCAATGGCTCCGCCCGGACCTTCACCGCGGCGCATCGAAGCCGGATTGTAAAACCAGGCAAAGGCGACGATAACGACAATAGTGATGATCGTGAGCAATGTCCGCTGTCTCTTCCGAATCGCATCCAACATAGGGAGGAGAAAAGTGGATGCGACCCGGCGCATTTTCAATGAGAAAGAGTGGGTGGTGTTCGGCGTTCATGGTTTTAGGGTGAGGCTCCGCCCGAACCGGGGTTTCCCGGGTTGCCCCCGCCCTTGACGTTGCCCTCTCTAGGAAAGCCGCCTGAGCCAGCGAAACCTGCGCCAACTGTCGTGCTGAGAAAACGACCGGATCAAAAAAACGCCATGGGGGTTTGCGTCATAAGGCAGGTAAACGCGGGAAGCCCCGATTCGGGCGGAGCCTCACCCTACCCCGATCCGCTCACACGCCGATACGTGTTCCCTCCCTCCTACCGAGGTAATAGACCAACTGCGACCTGCGGAAAAATGCCCAAAACAAAGATAAGTCCCACCATGATCCACATGGCGACGAGAGAGAGTCGGCTGACCGGAATGGCGGTGGCGTCTACCGGTGCGGGCTGCCAATACATCGCCCTGACCACCTTTAGATAGAAGTAGAAGCCACAACCAACCGTCAGGATGCCGAGAGCGATCAGGAAAAAATGGCCGGTTTCAAAAGCCACCTTGAAGACAAGAAATTTGCCGAGAAACCCGGCGGTCAAAGGAACGCCGGCAAGCGACATCATCGCGACCAGAAGACCAAAAGCCAGGAACGGAGAACGTTTTCCTAGACCATTAAAATGAACGATGTCGTCTCCGTCGGCATGATTACTGACGATCACCAGGATCAGAAACGAGAGGAGGGTCATCAAGAGATAAGCGGCAAGATAGACGACCACGGCCAACCCGGAATCCATTGCACCGATTGCCGCCACTGCGATCAGCAGGTAACCGGCATGACCGATACTGGAATAGGCCAGAAGGCGCTTGAAGTTCGTCTGAGGCAATGCCGCGAGATTACCGTAAAGGAGGGTGGCCGCGGCCAAGAGCGTAATCGCGGTGATCAATTTGTTTCCGACAGACGGAAGAGTTTGAAAGGCCAGGACGACTCGCAGCAGCACGATAAATCCGACCGATTTCGAACCAACGGAGAGAAAGGCGGTAATCGGAGTTGGTGCACCCTGGTAAACATCGGGAACCCAGAACTGAAAGGGCGCAGCCGCTATCTTGAACCCGAGACCTACCAGGACCAGGAGAGCGCCAAAAAGAAGGCCAGGCTGATTATCAAGGGGAATGGAAGAAAGCACCTGCTTGATCTGCGTGAGATTGGTCTGCCGCGTGACGCCGTAGATCCAGGTAATCCCGTAAACGGTGAAACCGGTAGAAAGGGCGCTTAGGATCAGATATTTAACACCCGCTTCCAGCGACGCGGCATTCCTGCGCATGAAAGGCACCAGGACATAGAAAGAAATGGTCACCAGCTCCAGGGAGACGAAAATCAAGATAAAGTCGATCGCCGATGCCATCCACATCATCCCTGCGCAGGTGAGTACCGGGAGAGCGAAAAATTCGCCTAGACCGGATTGAGGGGAACCGCCGGGCAAATAGCGCTTGATCGTGTCGGCGTAATCAATCGACATGATGAGCACAACAATGGTCGTCACGACGGCGACTTTCTTAAAGAAAATCGCCGGCCAATCGATCGTGTAAGAGAGCATCCCGCTTTCGCCAGGGACAGTTAGCTGGAGAAACAAGAAGACGATGGCTAATCCGACCATTCCGATAATCGCAAAGATTTTCCGGTCCTGCTTTTCGGCAAACGATTCCAGCACCAGAATCACGATTCCCAGCGCGAGCACGAATAATTCTAGGAAAACGGGAGGGATTGTCATTTGGCGAAAAGCCGGATTCCAGGTTCAACTGCATCCAAAACCGTTCTGGGTAGCAGACCGACCACCAGAAGCGCGGCTACCAGCAAAACGACGGCCCAACCGAGGTTCATCGGCATATCTTTGACCGCTTGCCAGCGAGGTAGAGGTTCTCCCATAAAGATGGCTCGATACGCGCGCAGCATATAGACCGCAGAGATAACAACACCCCAGAGGGCGATCGTCCCGACAACTTGAAACTCGTTGAATCCCACGCCTGGCGTTGAGTGTTTGAATGCGCCAAAGAAAACGAGGAGTTCAGAAGCGAAGTTCGCGAATCCCGGGAGCCCAATGGAAGCGAAAGTCGCCAATCCGAACACGAAGCAAAGGGTTGGCATACTGGTTCCCAAACCTCCCAGGTCGAGGTAATTGAGTGTGCCAGTCTGTTTTCGAATTTCGCCGCTCATTGCAAAGAGCGCAGCGATGGACAGTCCGTGGGCCAGCATGAGCAGAGCAGCGCCATTTAGCCCGATGATGTTATAGCTGGCGATGCCCAGAAAGACGTACCCCATGTGCATCACACTCGAATAGCCGAGGGTTAGATCCAGCTGCTTTTGCGAGATGGTGGCAAGGCCCACATAGAGAATATTTCCCGCCAGAAGAATCAGAAGGAAAGGGGCCCAATGCCGTGCCGCTTCCGGCATCAACGGTAGAGCCACCCGGAGAAGCCCGTAAAGTCCAAATTTTTTCAAGACACCGGCGTGCAACATAGCAACGGGCGGCGGGGCCGAAGCGTAAGCTTGAGGAGCCCAGGTATGAAATGGAAAGAGCGAGACCAGAATCCCAAAGCCAATCAACAACAGGAAATAAACTGATCTGGATCCCGGTCTCGAGAATACCCCGCTCGAAACGAGTTGCTGGAGTTTGACGATGTCGAAGGTTCGGTGCTCGGGCGGTGGCAACAGATAGAGACCAATCAAGCCAACCAGCAGGATAATGCTGCCGATCGACAGATAAATGGTGATTTTCCAGGCAGCGCTTTGCCGATTGCCGGAGCCCCAAATGCCGATCATCAGAAAAGTTGGAATGAGAGCCAGTTCGTGAAACGCGTAAAAAAAGAATAGATCAAGAGAAGCAAACGCTCCGGCGGCCCCGGCAGCGATCAAAAGGAGGCACGCGTAATACCGATTTTCTCCGTAGTCGACCTTCGGCGCGAGCCAAACGGCGGCCAGCGCCACAATCGAAGTCAGGAGCAATAGCGTGGCGCTCAGACCATCGACGCCCACGAAAAACTTTAAATCCCAGTTGGTGATCAGCGGGAGGGCGCCCGTGAACTGAAAGCCGGCCTGTGCGCGATCGTAACCCAGAAAGACGATCAAAGCCGAGGCAAGCGCGACGAGAGTACCTATGACGGCAGTTCTCCGTGCCGGGAGCCCAAGAAGAACGCAAACCGCCGCGACGATTGGCGCGAGATAAATCAGGTGAACCAGTAAACTCATTTTGTGCCGAACAGAATGAAGTAAAGAAGTAAGACTACACCTGCTCCGAAGAGAAACGCGTAAGCCTGTAAGTTGCCGATCTGCAGGAAACGCATGGCATATCCGAGACCCCAGGTGATTCCTCCGATGCCTCGCACGATACCGCCGTCAATCACCCAGCGGTCGAAGAAGCCCGAAATATTGGCCAGCAGATCCTGAGTCCATTTGATCAGACTGCGGTAGAGCTCGTCGATGTAGAATTTGTGTTCGAAGAGAGGGATATCGATGCCGTCCTTGTTCTTGTCTTTGTAGAAGTAGAAACCTAAGGCCGCACCCGCCGCGAAAGCGAGGAGTGAAACCGCAATTGCGCCCAGGGGGGATCCCTCATGTTCAGGAACTTTGATGAAAATCGAGGCGATAAATGGGAACCCGGCAATACAGGCCGGAATCGCGAGAAGGATCAGGGGAACGGTCATCACTCTGGGCGACTCGTGAGCATGCCTGGCGTGATCTGAGCGGGCTTCCCCAAGAAAAGCGACTACGAAGAGTCGAGACATGTAGAAAGCGGTCAAAAAGGTGACAGCGGCGATCGCGAGAAATGCGGGAAGATTCTGGCTGGCCGATGCCAGGATGGCGTCTTTACTCCAAAATCCGGCAAAAGGCGGACAAGCGATCAAAGCCAGCGTACCGATAAGAAAGGTCCAAAAGGTCACCGGCATCTTGTTTCGCAGACCACCCATCTGCCAAATATTCTGCTCATGATGCAGACTGTAGATCACTGAACCTGCGCCGAGGAAGAGAAGTGCTTTAAAGAAGGCATGAGTGAAAAGGTGGAACATGCCTGCTTGCGGTACCCCGAGACCGACCGCGGCGACCATTAGCCCGAGCTGGGAAAGAGTTGAATAGGCAAGAACGCGTTTGATGTCGTCTTGTTGGGTGGCCATCAGTGCTGCCATCAGCGAGGTAATCAAACCGATCCAGAGGACCACGGTGAGCGCCGTCGGTACAGGTTGGAAGAGAAAAAAGGAACGAGCCAGCATGAAGACACCGGCAGCCACCATCGTTGCGGCGTGAATTAAGGCAGAGACAGGTGTCGGGCCCTCCATGGCGTCCGGCAGCCAGACGTGGAGCGGGAATTGGGCAGATTTCCCGACTGCCCCGCAGAATATCAGCAGAGCCGCGGCAGTCATAAACCCATGACTTAAGCCGAGGGTGGACCAGTGCTGACCCAATTCTTCGAAAGAGACTGTTCCAGAGGCCGACCAAACCAGGAGGATGCCGAGCATGAATCCGAAATCGCCGATCCGGTTGGCCAGAAAAGCCTTGTTGGCGGCATCGGGAGGCGCAGCGTGATAGAACCAGTGACCGATCAGAAGATAGGAACTGACTCCGACCAACTCCCAGAAGATAAACATCATGATGAAGTTGTTGGCCAGCACGATCCCGAGCATCGAAAAGGTGAAGAGCGACAATCCGCAGAAATAACGCGAACGCCCTCTGTCATCCTCCATGTAGCCCAGCGAGTAAATATGGATCAGGAGGCCGACGCCCGTGACCACCAGGAGCATCAGTTTGGTTAAGCCATTGATCAGATAACCGACTTTGACCTGGAAGACACCCAAATCGATCCAGTTGAAGCCAGCCGATCCATCCGGTCCAAAAAAGACGCCCAAGGCGAAAACAAAAGATATGGCAATCGCCGCGACCGAGATATGCGAACTGAGCTTCTTGGATCGCTCAGTGATCAGAGCAATGACGACCGCAGAGATAAACGGCGTAAAGAGGATGATCCATGGACTCGCGTTCATTCGTTAGAATTTCAGAGTGTTCATGTCCTCGACATGGGTAGTTTGCCGGGCCCGGAAGAGGGCGACGATGATGGCCAACCCGACGGTCACTTCGGCGGCAGCGACGGTGATGATAAAAAACGCCAGGACCTGTCCGTTGTAGTCTGGGAGGCCGTCACGGACATTGTATCTTGAAAATCCAATCAGGGAGAGATTGGCCGCGTTGAGCATCAGCTCGAGCGCCATGAAAATGATGATCACGTTCCGGCGGAGCAGTACCCCGGCGAAGCCGATGGCAAATAGGAGGCCGCTGGCAATCAGATAGTCATTAAGCGTTACCATGGTTATTTGAGCTCCCGTTTGCTAAGGATCACGACGCCGATCGACGCGACCAGGATCAAGGTGCCCACTACTTGAAGTGGGATGTTATACTGCTGGAAAAGCACCATCCCGACATGCCAAACATCGCCTTGAGGCCCTTGCGCGATCGGCTGGAACTTGGCGTGCCCGTGCTCAAATTTGTAGCTAACGTCTAACAGAATCGTGACAAACAGGAATATCACGACGAACCCGCCGCAAATCGCCGGCAGATTGGTACGGCGACGGACCTCCGCCTTAAGATCCAGCAGCATGATGATGAAGAGAAAAAGCACCATCACCGCCCCCGCATACACCAGGACCTGGATTACCCCGATAAAATAGGCGTCGAGCGAGACAAAAAGAGCAGCCAAGGCTAGAAAGCAGACGACCAGGCTCAAAGCACTCGCGACGGGATTGCGGTTAAGCACCACCATCCCTCCGAAAAAGAGCATAATCGCCACGAAGATCCAAAAAAGTAACGGGGACATTCGGCTATTTTTTGTCGTTCCACTTGTTCACCAGGCCGGTCATCACACCGCCAAGCTCGTAAAGCTTCTCCTTGTCGTGCACCATCTCCTGCCTGGTCAAACCGGTGATGGCATAATCCTTGCGCAGAAAAATGGCTTGTTCGGGGCACACCTCCTCGCAGAGTCCGCAATAAATGCAGCGGATCATGTCGATCTCGAACTCCCGCGGAAATTTCTCCACTTTCCGCCATCGATCTTGTTCCGGAATTTCTCCGGGATGGATGGTGATCGCCCGCGGTGGACAAATAAATTCGCAAAGCTGGCAGGCGACACAGCGCTCGCGCCCGTGTTCATCCGTCACCAGGGTGGGTGCACCGCGGTAGTGGGCCGGTAATTGTTCGTCCCATTTCTCTTCCGGGTATTGCATGGTCACTTTCTTTCTCCCGGAAAGAATTTTGAAAAAATGTCGAAAGGTAATCCCTAGACCGGTCAAGATCGCGGGCAGATAGACCTTTTCTGCGAAGTTCAGTTTTGGACGGGCAACGGTGTACGCCATGGTTGTAAGTCGCTATTTTTGCATGAAAGGCAGAATGACTGCGACGATGAAAACATTGACCAGCGCGATTTCGATGAAGAAATACCAGCCAAGTCGCATCAATTGATCGTACCGAAAGCGCGGCAAGGTCCAACGCACCCAAATAAAAAAGAGCAGGAGCAGAGCCACCTTGATAAAGAAGGCCGCGATGTGAATGAGTCCGAGGAGGAGGCCCCAGATCGAATAAGGGTTGGCCAAAGTGGTCGGCAGGAATGGAACATGCCAGGCTCCAAAGTAGAGAGTCACGATGACCGCCGAGCCGGTAATCATCGCCGCATATTCGCCCAGGAAAAAGAGGGCAAACTTCATCGATGAATATTCGGTGTGATATCCGCCGACCAGTTCAGTCTCTGCCTCCGGCAAGTCAAACGGCAAGCGATTGGTTTCGGCGAACATGGAGATCGTGAAGACAATGAAGGAAATGAAAAGCGGTATCCAGAGGATGATCTTCAGGATATCGATCGATTGGATCATCTCCTGGAAATTGATGCTGAGGGGGAAAAGGCTGATCCCTTTGATCCAGATGGGAGAAATCAGCCAACCGTGGGTGATTTGGTATCTGACGATGTCCGACAAGTTGAGAGTTCGGCAGATCATGAAGATGGGGATGACCGATAAGGCAAGCGAGAGTTCGTAGGAAATCATCTGCGAACTGGAACGTATTCCGCCGAGGAACGGGTATTTCGAGTTCGAGGACCAGCCTGCTAACACGATGCCGTAGACGCCAAGAGAAGAAACGGCAAACACCCAAAGCACACCGATGTTCACGTTGGCGACGACCATCGGCTCGCCCCAAAGCTGGCTGCCGAAAGGGATTACCGCAAGAGCCATCATGGAGGGAGCCATGGCGCAGGCGGGCGCCAGCCAGTAATAAAATTTGTTGACGTGAGCTGGTGTAAAATCCTCCTTCAGCATCAGCTTCACCGCATCGGCTATTGGCTGGACGAGACCGTGGAGCGGTATGTCTTTCCCGAATCCGAATAAGGTCATGGGAATGCCAACTCGGTTCGGGCCGACCCGGTCCTGGATCATGGCACTCACGCGTCGCTCTGCGTAAACGGTGTACGAAACCATCGGCAGAATGACCACGAAAATGAGTCCGAGGGTTTTGACCAACGAAACCAGGACCAGTATCAGCATCGCCATCATACCGTCTCGACGGCCTCCTCACTCTTTTCGGCCAGTGCAACGCCTTGGTCGGTAATCCTGCTGAGGGACAGGGAATTCATGTCAGGGATCGAGTCGGTGATTTGTTTGAAAACATCCTCGATCAGATAGATCCCATTCGATCCCGTCAACTGCTGGATTAAGTCACGAATAATTTCCCAGTCATCACGTGCCGTTCCGGGCGGCTGCGTCGCTCGATTCAAACGTTGCAGCCTTCCCTTGACGTTGATCATGGAGCCGCGCTTCTCAGAAAAAGCGGAAGAGGGAAGCAGAATCGACGCGCTTCGAGTCGTTTCGTTCGGCAGGATATCCATCACGATCAAGGCTGCCAATTTTTTCAAGTCTTCTACGGTAAGCTCAAGCTGAGTTAGATCCTCACCCAGTGCGACCACGGCCTTGAGAGTCCCCGATTTGATCTTGTCGGCAATCTCCTTCAGCCCGCTACCAGGTTTTTCGCCGGTCACCCCGGTGATTTGGGCGCCGAGGGTATTAGGATTTCGGTCAGCGCTCATCAAGATCTGATCGGCCTCTGCAAATCTGGGAACGATATCGTGCAGAGAGGTGCCGATCGAATCGATCAATTTCTTTGTCAGCCACAGTTCTTCGTTCGTCATCCTCGCGGAGGCGACGACGGCGACTTCGTCCTTTTGAAATTGCTTCAACGCCTCTCCAGCCTTGACCAAAGCGTTGTTCCAGGTGGTGTCGACGAGTTCCTGACCCTCCCGAATCTGCGGCGTCTTAAGCCGATCGGGGGAATTGACGTAGTGAAAATTCAGCCGGCCGTAGTCGCACATCCAGTCGGAATTCACCGCATTGTTCTCCCTGGGCGTTTGCCGGAAAATCTCGTTTTGCCGAGTGCCAATGATGGTGTTGCACCCGGTCGCGCAACTGGTACAGATGCTCTTGGTTTCCTTGAGGAACCAAACGCGCATTTTGAATCGAAAATCGCTGCTGGTCAGAGCTCCAACTGGACAAATGTCGACAGTGTTTAACGAATAGTTGCTGTCCAGCAATCGGTCTGGATGCGCTGTGAGGTAGGTATGGCTTCCGCGGCTGACGAATCCTAAGACATCGTCATGAGCAACCTCCTTCATAAAACGGATGCAACGGGAACAAAGGACGCAGCGCTCATCATCCAGGGTAACTCGCGGACCGAGTTCAACCCGTTTCGGTTTTTTGACTTTCTCTTCGAGAAAACGTGACCCGGAGGTTCCATACTCGACACTGTACTCCTGGAGATGGCACTCGCCGGCCTGGTCGCAAATCGGGCAATCGAGCGGATGATTAATCAGGAGAAATTCCATCACCCCGTGCCTGCAATCCTTGACCATCGGTGAATCGGTTCGAATTCCCATGCCTTCTGCAATGTCTTGAGCGCAAGAGATCTGCGGTCGCGGAATCCAATTGATGACCGGTTTGCCATCTGCACCCATTTCGGGCTTACGGTCGGCACCGAGCTTCGGCATCCCCATTTCGATCAGGCACATGCGGCAGTTGCCCGGTGAAGTGAGTTTTGGATGGTAACAGTAGTGAGGGATAAACTTTCCCGCTTGAGCGCACGCCTCAATGACGCGGGTGCCCTTTTGGAACTGGTGCCAGACACCGTCAATCTGCACGTTGAGAAGTTCGGTTGGTGCGCTCATGGTGAATTGTCAGTGATTTGTCGATCCGTTCCCATTTGCTTTGGTCCCTGCAGTCGCCGCAAACTCGTCCCTGAACTTGGCGACGAAGCTTTGGGTCGGCCACGCACAGGCTTCGCCAAAGGCACAAATTGTCCGTCCGGCAATATTGTCGGCCACGCTTTTCAGCGTATCGGTGTCTTGTCCACCGCCACCACCATGAAGCATTCGCTCAGTGATTTTTTTCATCCAAAGTGAGCCTTCCCGACAAGGGGTGCATTGGCCGCAGCTCTCGTGCGCGTAGAACTCGTTGATATTGTTCAGTGCCCAAAGCATTTCCCGGGTATCGTCCATCACGATGACGCCTCCTGATCCTGCCATCGAGCCGACAGCAGCTAAAGTATCGAAATCGAGCGCAACATCCTCGAGGCCGATTTCAGTTTCAACCATCGTGCCGTCCGCCTGTTTGGTTTTGATCTTATAGCGGTCTTTGGCGCTCAGCACTTTCGCAGAACTACCTCCCGGAATAACGGCTTTCAGCGTGCGGCCAGGCTTGAGGCCGCCACAAATGTCGTAGATCAATTCACCCATCGTGATCCCGCCCACCTCGAATTCGTAATAGCCGGGCCGCTGGACATCGCCGCTGACGCAGAGGACGCGAGTTCCGGTGTTATTTGGTCTTCCGATCTTGGCGTACTCTGCGCCGCCGATCCGCATGATGTATTTCACGTTGCAGAGCGTTTCCACGTTGTTGACGATGGTCGGGCACAAATACAATCCGAGCACCGCGGGAAAATAAGGAGGCTTGATGCGTGGATACGGGCGCTTTCCTTCCATCGATTCAATCAGGCCGGTTTCCTCTCCGCAAATGTAGGCGCCAGCACCACGAAAAACATAGATCTCCAGGTCGAATCCCGATCCCAGAATATTTTTCCCTAGAAATCCGTGTGCCCTGGCCTCGGCAAGTGCGCGTTCGAGAATCTTGGCACCTTCAGGGAACTCCCCACGGATGTAAATATAGGCGAGGCGGGCATTGACGGCGAAACAGGAAATAATCATTCCCTCCACCAGTTGATGAGGATCCTGATGAATGATGTACCGGTCTTTGAAGGTGCCGGGCTCCGATTCATCTGCGTTGCAGATCAGATAGGTCGGTTTGGGTCCGCCCGGCTTGATAAAGCCCCATTTCACTCCGCAGGGAAAACCTGCGCCGCCGCGTCCTCGCAGACCGGAAAGCTTAACCTCGTTGACGATCTCTCCAGGCTGCATCGAGAACGCTTTTTTCAATTCTTCATAGCCGCCGTCCTGGAGATAGCAGTCAATATCATTCGTCCAGCCTGGGCGATCAATATTCTTGAAGATGATCCGGTTTTCGCGCGGGTGCGGAGTGCGAATAGTGGAGGCCATGGTTACAGATATTTTTCGAGTAATTGTGGGACTTCGTCTTGAGCCACCGCTTCGTAAAAATCGTCATCGATCATGCAGACCGGCCCGAAGCCGCAACTGGCCAGGCATTCAACAAACTCGATGCTGTATTTGCCGTCCTTGCTTTTGAGCAAATGCGCGCCATGGCCATTTCCCTGCCGGTCAATGGCGGCGTGTTTACAGAAGGTATCCAGAAGTTCATATCCGCCCGACATGGCGCACGAGAGCGTGCGGCAGACGCGGATGTGATGCTTTCCGGCGGGTTCCCGGCGAAACATTGGATAGAAAGTCACCAACTCCAAAACGTTAATCGGCTCGAGTCCAAGTTTTGCCGCGATCCAGGTGATCGCTTCGTCTTCCAGATGCCCATAGTGTTCCTGGATCAAGTGAAGTAACGGCAGCGCGGCGCTGCGTTTGGAAACCGGGTATTGTGTGATCACTTCATCAATCCTGGCTTCGAATTCGGCCGGTAGTTCCATCTTCATTTCTCCTTCATTTGTTCAGGCTCATTAATTAGACGCCCATTCTGGAAGTGAAGGACAACCGTCTCCCCATCGTGATTATAGAAATATCGAGTGATGGCCATCGTCTTCTTCTGCGTCTCCAATTCCAGATCCACTTTCTCCGTTTTATCCGGATTTCCGAGGATTGATTCGACCTCTTTCTGGGTCATGTTGATCTTGACTTGCGCCAGATTCCGGTTGCCAAATTCTCTTTGGCAGCCGGTCATATTGAGAATTGCGACTGCAACCAGAAGAAGCTCGTGCCATCGCATTTCTATCGGTCGGACTCGCCCATTACGAAATCCAAGCTGCCGAGGATCGCGACCACGTCACTCATCATATGGCCGGGAAGAATCTTCGGGAGAATGCTCAGATTCACGAACGATGGAGCCCGAATTTTTAACCGATGAGGCACTCCACCTCCCCGGCTGTTGATGTAAAACCCGAGCTCACCCTTCGGGTTTTCCGCACCGAAATAAATTTCACCAGGCGGCGCATGCACTCCTTCGGTGTGAATGATGAAATGGTGAATCAATTCTTCCATCTTCATCAGGACTTTTGGTTTGTCCGGGGGCAGATTTTTGGGATCCTGGACGGTGATCGGGCCTGAAGGCAATTTCTCGATCACTTGACGTAGGAGATGAACGCTTTGACGCATTTCTTCGAACCGGACGAGATAGCGGTCGTAGGCGTCCCCAACGGTGCCAACCGGAATATCGAAATCGTACTTCTCATAGTCGAGATAGGGCCGGGCCTTTCGGACGTCGTAGTCAATTCCGCTCCCACGGATGTTTGGGCCGGTCAGGCCATAAGAAATGGCATCGGCCTTCGAGATCACACCCAGATCCCTGGTGCGATCAACCCAGATGCGGTTTCGGGTCAAAAGTTTGTCGAGCTCATTCAATTGAGGGATGAACTCGTCGAGAAAGGTGTTCAAGGCCGGAATAAATCCGTCCGGCAGATCGCGGGTCATCCCGCCGACTCGGGTGTACGAAGTCGTGAACCGGGCGCCGGTCAGCAGTTCGATCAAATTGTAAAGTTTTTCACGCTCCGTGAAGGTGTAAAGAAAGACGGTGGTCGCTCCGACGTCCATCGCGAAGGCTCCAAGACCGAGAAGGTGCGCAGAAATCCGC
>DATHPI010000214.1:0-23087 GCA_035484035.1 Chthoniobacterales bacterium | reverse complement strand
TTGATTCCTCCGACGCGGATGATCGACAGCCTCGCAGCCGACTTGTCCTGACTGCGCCGAGCGCCGCCGAACGCTGAACCCCGAACGCTAAACGCGTTTAGTGATGTGGGGCTCCTTCAGATAAAGCGGCTCCAGAGATTGAGTGAAGCTTGCCCGGCATTGGATGAGGTACTCCGCTTCGGGGCGAACGATCGGCAAGTCGGTGAACCCCGGAACCGGTCCGATCGCAAAAGTGGGTCGATCCCCCAACTTCGAACGCAAGGATCGAAATTCTTCTACTGGCAGCAATTCAGGACCGCGGGTTAACCGTTTGTCTTCGACGCTGGCCAGAAAAACCGTGCCCAGCCGGGCGTCGCCCACCACATGGTAGGAGTCCGTCTGGTAGCCGAAAACGGACGGACACCCGAAGGCAGGACAACCAAGCGCCAATTGCATCCCGATAGCCGTCGCCGAGGCTACGCGCAAGCCGGTGTAAGAACCCGGACCAATCCCGACGATAATCTCGTCCGGAGCACCAAAATTGGAAAACACCTCTTGGATCGCCATCGCGAGCTCACCAGCCTTGGAAAATTCACGGCGCACCAGGATTTCTACTTCACCGGCAACTGCCACGGTTCCGTGCTCGGTTGAGTTCTCGATCAGCAGGCTTCTCACCAGGCGATCTCCCTGGTATCGTCGTCGTTCATACGGAAAGAAACCTTGATCGCATCACGCGGTAAACGGCTTGGAAATTTGTCGCCCCACTCAATCGCGCAAATGCCGCCCGCCCGTAGATACCCGTCAAATCCGATTTCCTCCAGTTCTCGTTCTTCAAGAAGGCGATAGAAATCCATATGGAAAAGAGGGTATCGACCTCCTCTGTATTCATGAATAATGGTAAAAGTGGGACTTGTGACTTCGGCGTCGATGCCGAGCCCAAGGGCAAGCCCTTTGACAAACTCCGTTTTTCCGGAGCCGAGATCACCGATCAGGCTCAAGACCGTTACCGTCGGCGTGTCTCTGATAATTTCCGAACCGATCAGCCGGGTTTCTTCGGGGTTGTTGGAGATGCGGCGCATCCGTGCTCCTATTTTCTTCACACGAAATGATCATAGCCCTTCCCCAAAAAATGGGTCCTGCCATTTTCGACAAGTCTGCCAATCGCCGTTAAGCGCAAACTCGGGAACTTCCTCCGCCACTCTGACTCCAACCGCTTTTTTGCCGCTGCCGGAAGAGCAAAAAGCAGTTCGTAATCCTCTCCATCTCGCAATCCATTTTCGGGGCTGGCCCCCGACTGAAGAGGAAGAGCGGCCAAATCCACCTCAAACCCGAGGCGACTGGCCTTTGCCAGGCGGGGGAGATCACTTGCCAGCCCGTCGCTCAGGTCCATCATCGCATGAATCGGGAACCGACTAACCAACCAGCGCGCTTCAGCGACCCGAGGCCGGAATCGCAAGTGCCTGCCACCGATCGAACCTCCCAGTTTGCCAGTGACAAATAACCAATCGCCCTTTCGGCCGCCGAAACGCCCAACGTACCTTCCACGTTCGACCGTTCCAGTCAGAGCGATCGACAGAAAGAATGGCCCGGGCGATTTTGCGGTCTCACCACCCACCAAATTGACCTGATACACTTTGGCAGCGGTTGCCAGACCTGTATACACCCGTTTCAGCCAGGCGAAGTCCGTTTCGGGCCGAACCGCCACAGTAACGAGTGCGTCCAACGGCATTCCTCCCATCGCGGCGATGTCGCTAATCGAACGGCACATCGCTTTCCAGCCAATCCATTTCGGATCGGCATCGGGCAAAAAATGAATTCCTTCGACCACGCAGTCCGACTTCAATAGCTGCAAGCGTCCTGCCGTCTCCACCACAGCACAATCATCGCCCGGTCCCAACTTGACCCGATCATCGAGGTGGAGCGATCGAGTCAATCTCGTGACGACAACGTCTTCTCCGAGTTCGCTCAGGTTCATCGACTGGTAAAAAAGACGCCGACCAGAGTAATCGCGTTGAAGAGTGCGTGCATAGCCATCGGCACCAGCAGCGAGCCCGACAATTCATAAGCAAGCGTCAACACACAGGCCAATAAAAACAGCGGCAACAAGGAAGGGACGTGAAGATGAATGAGCGCAAACGCAACCCCGGTAAACACGAGAGCAGGGAGCGCTCCTGCATACCTCTTCAGGACTCCATATAAGAAACCGCGAAAGAAAAACTCCTCCGCGAGCGGCGCTATGACAATGGCCAAAATGATAATTGGGATCCGCTTGGCCGGCTCACCGGCCCGCTCAAACAATTGCATGATAGGCTGTGAATCCTTCTGCGAATTGACGTGCATTAAGCTGGAGACCACTGCGCTGCTCGCGAAGATCAGTGGTAGCGCAGAAAGTAATAACCCCGCTCCCCAGAGAAAAACTTTCGTAAAGCCGAGGCGATCGAACCCAAAAAGCTCCGCCGGACGCATTCGACGCAGAAGCAGAGAAATCAGGATCGTTCCAATCACGAACAGCCAGAAGCCGAGCTGCACCACAACTAATAGACCGGTGTCAATGGTGGCCGGGAGTGCTCTCCCCTTCCCTTGCAGACTTTGCACGCATTGAAGGGCGAACAACGTCAGGCAGCCAAGAGCCAGATATCCATCCGTACGGGTAAACTCACTGGCAATGACTTTCCCGCCATTCTGTACGTAGATCAGTCGGAATATCCGAAAGTAGACCGCGCCACTGACCCCGACGAGTAAAGCGAGAAGCAAAACAATTAAAAAGTCCATGCGTCAGAGTGGACATCCTACACGCGAACGCACTAGTTGTCAGTGCCACTGTTGGTGCCAGTGTCAGTGTCAGGTAGGGCCAAGAGGCCCTCGGGGCGGATGCCCGTCTGACACTGACACTGACACTAACACTGCTCTATGCGCTCCGTTATCCAACGCGTCAGACGGGCCTCTGTGGAGGTTGAACAAGAGATCGTCAGTCAGATCGGCCAGGGTCTTTTGGTCCTCCTCGGCGTTGAATCCACAGATTCGCGAGATGACATCGTTTGGCTGGCCGGGAAGATTGCCCGCCTTCGCATCTTCCCGGATCAAAATGGAGCGATGAATCTTTCCGTGCGGGAGATTGCGGGTGATCTCCTCATCGTCAGTCAATTTACGCTGTTTGCCAGCACGCGAAAAGGTAACCGACCCTCGTTCATCGCCGCAGCGGCTCCGGACCAAGCCAACAAGTTCTATGAAGAATTCTGCCGACAACTCGAAACAGAGGTGGCCAAACCGGTCCATCGCGGAGTCTTTGGCGCACACATGCAGATCGACCTTGTCAACGATGGTCCCGTCACGATCTCCATCGATACGAAGCGGAGAGAGTAGTCAGGAGTTGCAGGAGTTCAGAGAAGTTGCAGAATAGGATCGGCGGCCGCCTATCCTGTTGACGCTCCTGAACTCCTGAACTCCTGCAACTCCTGAACTCCTGATTCCATCGTTCCTTTGAACTTCGGCCGCTCCTCCTCTATGCCGAAGTGAGCGGCGTATAATGCCTCGACTCGCTCCATCTCATCGTCCGTCAAATCCGGACACTCGGAAATCGACGCGAACTCGGTAAGCTGCTTCTCGTCGTAGATGTTCGGGAGCGTTGAAGCGACACGCGCGTCCTTGAGCAACCAGAGCAAAGCAGCCTGCCCCATCGTCCGATTCGCTCGCTCCAAAAACCGGAGCTGCTCCACTTTTCGGACGCCATTGATCAGCCAGGCGCGCGGACGATGGTTCCGATGGTCATTCGGCGGAAACTTAGTCTCTTCGGTGTAATGCCCTTCCAGCATTCCGGAAGAATGCGGCACCCGAATCAGAAACATCGTATCCTTGCCATGTTCGCTGGCGGCGTTCTGAATCGCCGCGCCCGGATGTTGCTCCAACAGATTATAGATATGCTGGACACTGGTGACCTGGCGTTCTTTCACGCAGTTAATGCCTTCGTACATCCAGCCGATGGCGGGCCCAAGCGCAACACCGTAATATCGAATTAAGCCACGCTCGCGGAGCTGGTCCAGAGTCTCCCAGACAGCGTCATCGATAACCTGTTCCATCCGGATGTTGTGGAGCTGAAGAAGATCGATGCAGTTAGTCTTCAGTCGCTTCAGGGCGGATTCAGTGGCGCGAACTATCGCTTCGGGTGAAAAATTCTGGGGAATTTCTCGCTGCCCCCGTCGATCGTTGCCATGGTGCACAAAGTCGTAACCGATCTTCGTCGCTATGACAATCTTGTCACGCTGATGGGATAACGCCTTGGCGATCAACTCTTCGCTCAATCCGTTCCCGTAGGTGTCCGCCGCGTCGAAGAGCGTAACACCTAGATCGAATGCCTTTCGCAGAAGAGTCACAGCCTCCTGCTCAGTAAAGCTGCCCCACCATCCTGTAGACACCGTCCACATCCCAAAGCCGACTTCGCTTACCCGAAGATCCGTATTTCGATAAGTGCGATAATTCATGGTGCGTCACGCACTATCCTGCGAGGCCAACAGAAGGTCAAACCAACCTGCACGATCGACACTTGGCCGCAGGAAAACCTGACTCGCACGCAAATATCCAAGCATTTGCGGGCAACCCGGGCTAAAGGCTTGCAAGTCAACCGAGCACACGTTGTGCTTGCGGAGGTCCGATCATCTGAATAGGAGGATCTGTCGGACAGAACTGAAAGAAAACGATGCAACCTGTACAAACATTCAATGTATCACCCCGCTTACCGGAGAATCTGGAACCGCTGCGTGAACTCGCTCACAATCTCTGGTGGACCTGGGAGCCCGATGCAAGGCGGCTCTTTCGGCATCTGGATATACAGCTATGGGACCGAACGAACCACAATCCGATCCGGATGCTGCAACTTTCGCGCCAGGCCCGTTTGATCGAGCTCGCCTCCGATGACAATTACATCCGTGAAATGCTGTCCATCTATCAAAAATTTAAGGACTACATGGCGCGAGCCGACACCTATGGAAAACTTCGCCCCAACGCGCCCCGGATCGCTTATTTTTCAGCGGAGTTCGGATTTCATGAATCCGTGCCGAACTATTCGGGCGGTCTCGGCATCCTTTCCGGCGATCACTGCAAATCGGCCAGTGACCTTGATCTGAACTTCTGCGCGGTGACGCTCCTTTACCGGCACGGTTACTTCAAGCAACAGATCAACAAGGATGGTTGGCAGGAAGCTGTAAGCCTCAACCAAAATTTTAACCATTTGCCGTTGCTGGAGACCAAGGTCGATGATCAACCTCTTTACGTTTCAGTCTCGATGCTTGGCAGAAACGTGACTGCCAAAGTCTGGGAGCTCCAGATCGGCCGGATCAAACTTTACCTGCTCGATACGGATATCCAGCAGAATTCGTCAGAAGATCGCCCGATCACCGAACAGCTTTATGGCGGCGACCTGGAAATGAGAATTCGGCAGGAAATTGTCCTCGGCGTAGGCGGAGTCCGGGCCCTGGATGCCCTCGGCATCCATCCGGAGGTCTATCATATGAACGAAGGCCACTCTGCGTTCCTCTCCCTGGAAAGAATCCGCCAATACGTGCAAAACTCTGGATTGGAATATTATACCGCCCTCCAGGTGGTCGCCTCCTCCAACGTTTTCACCACTCATACTCCTGTGCCAGCAGGGAATGACGCTTTCCCGCGCGAGATGATGGTCCGATATTTCTCACGCTATGCGGACGATTTCCGGATCAGTTTTGACGACTTTTTCCGACTCGGAGAACCGACTGCCCATCCGACCAATACCTTCAGTATGACGATCCTCGCACTGCGCGTGAGCCGCCATGCCAATGGCGTGAGCAAGCTGCATGGCGAAGTAAGCCGTGGGCTATGGGAGGATGTCTGGGCGGGCGTCCCGATTCAGGAAGTGCCGATTACCAGCATTACCAATGGGATCCACACCAAAACTTGGACAGCTCCCGAGTTTCATCGAATTTACGCTAAATATCTCGGCGCCGATTGGGAGGAACATCTCACCGAGACGGAATACTGGCGCAGAGTCATCGATATCCCCGATGACGTACTATGGGAGACTCATCATTTGCTGAAGGTTCGGCTGATCGATTTTATCCGCGACCGGCTCCGGAGCCAACGCATCCGGCTCGGTGAATCGCCCCAGCAATTGCGGCAGATTAACAGTGTGCTAAACCCGGATGTGCTGACAATCGGATTTGCTCGCCGTTTTGCCACTTATAAGCGCGGCACGTTGCTTTTCAGCCAGAAAGAAAGATTGCTGCGTCTGGTGCAAAACACGGAGCGCCCCGTACAATTCATCTTCGCGGGTAAATCCCATCCCAAGGATGAACCCGGAAAACGGTTTATCCAGGAGGTTTACAATAAATCACGTGAAGCCGGCCTCGAGAACTCCGTGGTTTTCATTGAAGATTACGACACCTACATCGGACGCAGGTTATATCAGGGAGTCGATCTCTGGCTCAACAACCCCCTTCGCCCCCTTGAAGCAAGCGGAACCAGCGGCATGAAATTGCCGCCGAACGGCGGCTTGAACCTCAGTGTCCTGGATGGCTGGTGGTGCGAGGGTTACAATGGCAAGAACGGTTGGGCAATTGGGCCAGAGATTACCGAGGGGAGTCCTGATTTTCAAAATGAAGTCGATGCCGATAGCCTCTTCAACCTGATGGAGAACCAGATCATCCCGCTTTACTACGCGAAGCCCGACGGTCGCGTTCCGATCGCCTGGATCCAGCTCATGCGGGAGTCAATGCGAAGTGTCACACCGGTTTTCAATACCCATCGGATGGTCAAGGAATACACCGAGCGATTGTACGAACCCGCTGCGCAAGGTTTTAAGGCTCTCAGTGCCAACAATTGTCAGGCAGCGATAGAACTCGCGAAATGGAAACACGCCACACGTGTCGATTGGCCAAAAATCTGGATCGATTCGGTGGAAACCTCTCAGGGAGGCCGAGCTTCGATGTTTGTGGGCGATAAATTGGAGATCGTCGCTCGTGTTTTCCTCGGACCCGTTGATCCCACGCATGTTCGAGTTCAAGCTTATGTCGGCGAATCAAACGACGGAACGCTGCGCAATCCCTATACGGTCGATCTCGCGAGCGTCGAGAAAGGTGGAGACAACGGAGTTTATCGCTTCGGCGGGGTGATTCAGACCTCGGAAAGTGGAAGTTACGGATTCAACGTCCGCGTGATTCCGACCCATCCGAACCTCGTTCAGGATCATGAACTAAGATTAATCACCTGGGCGAGATGACGAGGGCAGGAGTTCAGGAGTTGCAGACTCAGAGGGCAGTTTCCGGCCTGGCTGGCACTTCACCTGGTTCCAGACAGCGAACAGTTGGTTGTTTCCTCCTGCAACTCCTGTAACTCCTGAACTCCTGGAACTCCTTTTCCAATGCTCTCTTTCTCCACCTGCTGGAATTCCAACCGTCACACCCGCGGTGACGAGATGCTGAGGGAAATCTTCGCTCTCGGCTTTGACCATGTCGAATTGGGTCATGGTATCCGGCAATCGCTGTGGGAAGGGATCGAACAGTTTCTCGCTGATCATCCGATGAAGGTGACCAGCCTTCATAACTTCTGTCCGCTTCCCATCGAGATTCAAGGTTCAGCACCCGACTGTTATCAGTGCACCTCTGTCCGCGCGGCCGAACGAGACCGCGCCCGCCACTACACCTTACAAACTATTGACTACGCGCACAGGCTTGGTGCAACACGCGTTGTCATGCACCTGGGCTCGGTGTTGGCTCCGGACTACACGGAGCGGCTCATTCGTTCCATTTACGACGGACAATATCTCGATCGCAGTTATGTCAGGTTAAAGATAGCCGCTATTCGGAAGCGAGAAGCCGTTGCTGCCTACGATCGCGTTATCGAATGGTTGCAACCTGCCAGAGTCCATGCGAAAGCGGCCGGCGTCATCCTCGGTGTCGAGAATCGTATTGGGATCGAAACTTTTCCGTCTGAAAGGGAATTTCGCCGTCTTTTCAAGGAGATTGGAGACGATACCATCGGTTACTGGCATGATTTCGGGCACGCCCAGGTCCGCCACAACTTAACTCTGATTGATCACGCCGAATGGCTGGGCGAGATGTCTTCGCGATTGGTTGGCTGCCATATCCATGATGTCCAGTTTCCCGCCCGCGATCACCGTGTGCCGTTCAGTGGAATGATCGATTTTGCATCCCTTCTTCCCTCCTTAGCACGCGAGCAGCCGATGGTTTGGGAGTTAAGTTCCAGCGCGTCCAAAGACGATATCGTAGCCGCGTTGACTCATTGGAAACAACGATTCACAGAGATTCCACCGGCAGACCAATAGTGCTCCGGGGCATGCCAGGCAGATTCGCCAGCTGAAGAAATCCCTGGGAATAAATCGATCCCGTTAAAAGTCTTAAACCTATGCAACGGCCTCGCATTATTTTGAATTTCGCCATGACGATCGATGGCAAAGTTTCGACGGCCAAGCTAACTCCTTCCGGTTTCACTTCCGCCCTCGACAAACATCGCCTGCTTGAAGTCCGTTCGTTGGGTGATGCTTTGATGGTCGGCAAGAACACCCTGCAGATCGATCGGATGTCGATGGGGTTGCCCGATGAAGGGCTCCGCCAAGCGCGCGTCCAGCGGGCGCAAGCGGAATACCCGATCCGTGTCATCATTTCGAATTCAGGCGATATCCCGACCGACTTGAACGTCTTCAAGCATCGGTTTTCTCCTATTGTCATCTATTCGACGGCCCGGATGCCACCCGCGACTCAAACCGAACTTCGGGCCAAGGCTGAGCTGCATCTCAGCGCCATTGATCATTTGAGCCTTGAGGAGGTCTTGGATGACCTGCATGAGACGCACCGTGTCCGAACACTGGTATGCGAAGGTGGACCGCAACTGGCCAAGGCTCTGGCCGAATTGAATGTTGTCGATGAGCTTTTTTTAACCGTGGCTCCGTTGATTGCGGGCGGCGCCAGGGCACCGGGCGTTCTCGGGGCGCCCGGAACATTTCTTCCGTCTTCCCGGATCTATCGGCTGAAGTCGATGAAAGTTGAGGCGGCGGAGTGTTACCTTCATTACGTTGCAGATCGACCCTCATGTACCACACCAACGCAATTGTCATGAATGCCGCCGCAGAAGATATCTTCCAAGCGGCCGCCGACCTCGAACGCTGGCCTACCTTTTTGCCCCATTATCGATACATACATTATTATGAGAAGGGTCCTGTCCGGAACCTTGTGAAAATGGCTGCCAACCGCGGCAGGATCCCGATTGCCTGGGTATCCGAGCAGATCATCGACCGCGAAAACCGGGAAATCCGTTTTAAGCACCTGAAAGCCTGGACTAAAGGGATGAAGGTTGTCTGGAAGTTTCGAACTCTGGCGGTCGGAGTCGAAGTGCAAATTGTTCATGACCTCTCTTTCCGGGTGCCGCCGCTTGCACCGTTCGCGGAACCGATCATCGGCGGATTTTTTATCAATTATATTGCCTCGCAAACTCTGCAGCACATGAAAGCCCACGTGGAAAAAAAATGAGGCGGGTCGTCATTACAGGGGTTGGACCAGTCACCCCCATTGGAGTCGGAAAAGAGGCGTTTTGGGAGGCGATTAAGGATAAAAAGTCGGGTATAGGCCCTGTCTCCACCTTCGACGCTTCGATCTTCAAGGCCACCAGTGCCGGCGAAATTTCGAATTGGTCTCCGGAAGCTATTTTTCCCCCGCATCGATTGAAACGGTTAGACCGCTTCGCACAATTCGCCGTAGCGTCGGTCAAACTCGCGCTTGAAGACAGCGGGCTGGACTATTCGCCGGACACTCCTAATCACCGCGTGGGAGTCAGTTTCGGAACCGCGCTCGGCGGTGTCTCCAATGCTGAGGGCCAACACAAAGCCTTTGTGAATGGCGGACCAAAGTCCGTCCGACAGACGCTCGCTTTGCAGGTCTTTGGCGGGTCGGCACATTGTAACGCAGCGATTGAGTTCGGGTTCCGGGGAGTCGGAACGACCAATTCCAATAGTTGCGCCAGTGGCAATGTTGCCATCGGGGAAGCGCTCCGATATATCCGCGATGACTGGGCAGACGTCATGATCGCTGGCGCCGCAGAAGCGCCCTTAAGTCCGCTGACCTATGGAGCATTCGCCTTTATCCGGACCATGAGCCGCTCCCATCCATCGGTGGCCTGTCGTCCATTCGACCATGATCGCGATGGATTCGTGATGGGCGAAGGCGCGGCCAGCCTCGTTTTGGAAGAGTACGAGCATGCCAAGGCTCGCGACGCACAGATTTACGCGGAAGTGATCGGGTACAGCCTCAATAACGACGCGTTTCACATGACGACGCCCCTTCCCACCGGCGATTCTTGCGTGCGTGCGATTCGCGACGCGTTGAATTACGCACGGCTGAACACCGATCAGATCGATTACATCAATGCGCATGCGAGCTCGACTCAGCTCAATGATTCGAATGAAGCGTTTTGCATCAGGAAAGTGTTCGGCCATCGAACCGATTCCATTCCCGTCAGCGGAACAAAGGGTTATTACGGGCATCCTTTGGGAGCAAGCGCAGCCATTGAAGGCATTCTCTGCGCCCTGGCATTTCGCGATGGACTGATCCCCCCCACCTTGAATTACCAGACCCCTGATCCAGATTGTAACCTCGACGTGGTCGCGAACGAACCACGCGAAGGTGATCTGCGGTATATTTTAAGCAACGCTTTCGGCTTTGGCGGGATCAATTCCTGCATCATCTACAAGAAAATTTAGTCAGCATCCATCGGCGTAATCTGCACTTGCGGATCCGCTCGCTGCAATCTTCTGATCGCACCCTCAGCGCTTTCGACTTCTTCCCCCGAAACCAGGGCACTGAAAGTCACCTTTGTTTGATAGCTCTCGCCACCGTTCAATCGCGGAATCCGTCCCGCAGCGCGTTCTACCGGTTTGGGAAATGGGAAGCTCGTACCGGGCTCCAACCCTGTCACGTAGCCGGCTTTCGACGGCGCTTCGTTTTTCCAGAGGGTCATGAAGGGCAAATTGCGAACATCATAGGAAACAAGCGCTCCCTTCGTTCCGTCCGCAGACTTCAGCAATGCTTCCGTCATCCCCGCATCGTCGGCATAGAGTTCCATCAGATAAACCTGCTCGGTATAGCCGGGCGAATGGGGGCCAGAGTAAAGGTTCCAATCGGCCATCGCGTTATCGGCTGCGCGGGCATCCCTCGGCGCCACTTTCTTGACCGGTGCAATGAATTGGGCGCCAGGCCCCAGTACCGGAGGACCGAAGTTCGCGTGATAGAGGCTTTCCATCTCCTGGGGCGAGTCGGAAAGGTTTGTAACGACGTCCTCGAAACGCAACGCCGGTTTGCCGATCTCGGTCGAGATCTCCGTCGTCAATCGCAGTTGCGGGCCAAACATCAGCGATTCGTCGACAACTCCTCGAAGAACGATCCGCGGCATGGGGTCCGATTCGAGACGGACCTCCACATAACTCGCCGGAATATAGTTGATCCGACCATGCAACGTGTAAATCTGGGAACCATCCTTACACGGCGGGCCCATCGATTCCAGACCGCAGCGAGAGATCCATTCACCGAAACCATTCAGCCAGCCAAGACCGCCGCGCTCCGCCAGATTCACAAATTGAGGGTGCACGATTTCCGTCACGGGCGAGTCCCATCCCAGTCGGACGTCTCCGACATTGGCCGTCCAGACGTTAAAACCACGCGTGGGAACCACGGTGAATTTCAGCAGGCCGTTATCCACCTCGATGACCTCGACACCCTCTTGCCGGCCCCCTGCCAACAGACGTTTGGCAATCCTCCACCTAATCCCGCCAGCAACGCCTCCAAACTCATCCGAGCTAATGCTCCATTCTTTGACGGAAACATTGCGCTTCGCATCTGTGAGCACGATTAAATCATTCATTGCTTCGTCTGCCATGCCTTTGCCTTCGCTGAACATTCTCAACGAACAACAACCAATATCCAGACCGTTGAAAAGGGTCAACGTTTAGCGTTCAGCGGGTAGCCGGCGCGGTAGGATGAGGCTCCCAGGCGCGGTAGGGTGAGGATCCGTCCGAACCGGGGCTTACCGCGTCACACTTGCTTGCGACGTGACCCCCTCATGAATTCCTGCGCGATTGGTAAACCGATCCCAGAGGATGACGCCTGGGCGAGGCACCCGGGCGGCGGTAGGGTGAGGCTCCGTCCGAACCGGGGCTTACCGCGTCGCCCTGGCTTGCAACATGACCCCCCATGAATTCCTGCGCGATTGGTAAACCGATCCCAGAGGATGACGCCTCGGCCAGGCACCCGGGCGGCGGTAGGGTGAGGCTCCGTCCGAACCGGGGCTTCCCGCGTCGCCCCGGCTTGCAACATGACCCCCCACGAATTCCTGCGCGATTGGTCGACCAATCCATAGGGGGATGACGCCGTCGGCAAGGCGACCCGTTAAGCCCCGGCTCAGACGGAACTTCGCCCTAGCTTCGCCCCTACCTGCATCCAGATCCAAAAGAGCGTGTCGCCCTCCTTGACATAGCGGCTGAAGCTGGTGTTTTCTGGGCAACCGTCTCTTTGGTGATTCCCAATGTTCCAACGGTGCGCAATCGTGAGCGAGCAGCAATATGAACAATCTGGGCTCACGGAATTGAAAACGATCCAGATGCATCTCGGACCGAGAAGTTCGTGGTGGACCGGGCAGCGGTAAGACTTCGAATTCGTACGCCTCACCATGACCACAGCGGCGACAGACTCAGCCTTTGACGTAGTGACCTTCGGCGAAACCATGGTTCTTTTTGCGCCCGGGGAACGCGAGAGACTGGAATTTGCTCCATCCTGCCACGCGTCGATCGGAGGCGCCGAGTCGAATTGCGCTATCGGGCTGGCGAGACTTGGTCATTCGGTCTCTTGGGTCAGCCGGCTAGGCTCTGATCCTTTCGGATCCCGGGTTCTCAAGACCCTGCGGGGCGAATCCGTCGATGTCAGCCGTGTGGAAATATCCGCGAATGAACCTACCGGCATCATGTTCAAAGAACCTGGCCCTGGCAATAGCTCCCGAATTTTCTATTATCGACGCAATTCCGCTGCGTCCGCCTTGCGAAACGAGGCCTTTGAAATGCTAAAAGCGAAGTACCTGTTTGTCACCGGGATAACACCGGCGCTCAGCGATTCCAATCGAGCGCTGACCTTCGAATTGGTGGACCGCTTCCGAGCAGCTGGTTCCAAGGTGGTGTTCGATCCGAATATGCGCTTCCGGCTCTGGAGCGCTGACCAGGCCCGGCCAGTCTTCCTGGAGCTCGCAAAAAAATGCGACATCCTTGTTCCCAGTTTGGCAGAAGCCGAAATTCTCACCGGATACACTGAGCACGAGCACAGCTCGATGTTGGATGGATTGCGCAGCCTGGGTCCCTCCCAAGTCATTTTGAAAGCCGGTGACAAAGGTGCCTGGTATGCTGACGGCGAGGAACGCGGTTTCTGTGCCTGTTTTCCGGCGACGGAAATCGATCCAGTCGGCGCTGGAGATGCGTTTTGCGCAGGTCTCATTTCCGGACTACTCGACGGTTGCTCTTTTCCAGAGTCCGTCACCCGCGGCGCGACTCTTGGCGCCTTCTGCGTTTCGGCTTTCGGCGATTACCAGGGATTACCGGACAGAGCGACACTCGAAGCGTTCGCCGCAGGAAAACGGGCGCACGGCCGATAGGGCGCACAGGCCATCAGGAGTTACCCCTCATCCACACCAATCCTCGACCGAATTCATCTAGGAATTCGATCTCATCTGCGGTTTAACTCTTGTCTTCGGTTTCCAAGTCAAAAAGCATATGCCCTATTCAACTCACCCACCTGAAGGTGAACCGCTCATTCGCGCGATTGCGATGCCGGCAGATGCCAACCCGTCCGGAGACATTTTCGGCGGATGGCTAATGTCTCAGATGGACCTTGCCGGAGCAAACGCCGCCAGCCGGCGGTGTCGCGGTCGTTGCGCGACTATTGCCGTGGACGGCATGATTTTTCATGAACCGGTCTTTATCGGAGATGAAGTCAGCCTGTACGGAACTATTGTGAAAATCGGCACCACCTCGATGACGATCCGAGTGGAAGCCTGGAGGCGAAGCCGGACCGATGACGCTAGGAGCAAAGTCACAGAGGCAATTTTTACTTTCGTCGCTACCGACGAGAATCGAAAACCGCGGCCGGTGCCGCCCGAGTAACAACATATCAAACAGCTTTGACCACAGCCCGCCTGGAGCCCTAAATTGAGCGGAACTTTTTTCCTATGAGGTCCGTGCGTGCTTGGGTACTATGGTTCGTAGCTGGAATGCTCGGCCTTGCGGACGTTCAAACGGCTTATTCTCAACGAATCGGGCCGCCATTCGGCCTTCATTGGGCCGAAGGACAAAAGGAAATTGAAAAAATCATCGGCCGTGCTGGCGCCCGGATCGTCGACCGATCAGTAATCGAGGGCCGCGAGGCGTGGACAATCGAGGGCTTGATCCAACCCGCCCTCCAGCGCACGATACTTTATTTCGGCAGCGAGAAGAACCTTGTTGAAGTCGAGTTGCAATACCAGCAGGCTAACTGGGATCTCGTTGCTTATGAGCAATTCCTCGAAAGTGCGCGCCAACGATTGGAAGACTTGTATGGTCCCGCAACCGTGCTGGCCAAGGACAAAAAGCCGGAAGGCGATATCATGCAGACGATCGTGGGATACGAGTGGAAAAAGCCGGCCAGCAGTATCCAACTTTTTTTCTATTCGGCCGAGCGTAATACCGAAATCTACCGATCCGTTAGCCTTCATTACCGGGCGGGCTGAAGGGGCACGTATCGGCGTTTCGGCGTGTGGGCGTTTCGGCGAGGATTTTTCTGCCACGGTCAGTGCCGCCGCTCTCTTATTTTGGTCGTTAAGAGGGGTCAAAGCAAAACGTCAACCCGGCGCAACGCTTCCCGCATGGCGGCATAGCCGAAGTGACCTTGTTCGACGAGCGTGAATTGTGAGTCGGGCCAGACTCCCGCCAATCTTTGCAACACAGCGGGTGGCGTGATGGTGTCATAGGTGCCCCCGACAATCAGGACACGTTTCCCCTCGCAGGCCGGCCGACCATCCAGCGGCGAGGTAAGATGTGCATGGCGCCTGGTAACGCCCTTCTCGATCCCCGCCGTCACCAAAGCTCTTCGAATCATTGAAGATGCAGGGCTCTCCCAGATCGCATGCTCGATATCCGCTATCGGTTGCAAGAGCGTCACAAACCGGAATTCCCTTTCCAGGAAGCTTACCAGCGCGCCCACCCAGCCACCATAGCTCGTCCCGATCATTCCGAAATCTGGGCACCCCTTGCTCCGAAAATATTCCATCAATTGGCGTACTTCCGTAACCGCCTGACGCAGCGTTTCCGCATTCTGAGGTAGATTCGACGTCAAGGCCAGTGCTCCGTTAGAGTAACCCCGGGGCACCCGGGAATAATGATAGGGCAAATGTATCAGCGCTGCGTTCCAACCACGCTGATTTAGCTGCGCAGCAATCCGGCGGTACCCCAAATCATTCGCCGACATTAGTGCATGCAAAAGGATCACCGTCGGAGCGCGGAATCCCTTCTCGCTCAAAAAGAGGCGGGCACGCGCCGTCTGATTTTCCGGAAATTTGGTTTCCACGGGGCTTCGCCACTCCAGATAATCCCCCACCCTTTTCACTTCCGGCATTTCTTGAACCTGGTAGAACTGATCACGCGAAATCGGTTCGCAAGCCGAAAAATAGAGGTCGAGCTCGTGTGGAGTGCAGACATGATGACCCATTTTCCATTGGATACCGTTGATCATGGCACAAATCACCGCATCGAGGCCCGACGCTGTCCGTCTGCGCAGCAGGGTCCCGATTTTGCGGCCAGTCCTGCCGTTCAAGGAAGATAGTCCTCTCGTTTTCTGGCCTGCGGCGTCGTTGGCAGGTCCGTTTCAGCCAGCCGGAATTTAAGCACCAGGCGTTCTTTCAGCGAAACGAATGCTTTGGAAAGAGAATCTTGCACTAACTCCCGCGCGTCTTTCTTTGGGAGATCAACTCGAGGAACAATTCCTTCGCCAAATCCAATCCAGACGGCGACACGACGGAAGCGAAACCAGTTTCTCTTGTGATACAATCGATCCGTTCCAATGATTACGCTCGGAATGATCGGTTTACCCGAAAGCACAGCGAGAGCGCTGACCCCGGGCCACATCGGCGCCCCTTCAAGGACCGATCCTTTGCCGGCGCGGATGCCGCCTTCGGGAAAAACTCCGACAACCCGCCCTTCCTGGAGTCTCTTCACCGCGGTGCGGATTCCCGTGCGATCAGTCCCATCGCGCCTCACTTTGAACGCACAAAGCCAAGTCATCAGGGTGGCACTCGTGCGATTACGGAACAACTCCTCCATTGCCATCCAATCGACATACCGCCGGAACCGAGACCCCAAAAAAGGAGGATCAAAATGGCTGATATGATTGCTCGCCAGAATATATCCGGTGCCGACGGGAGGATTTCCGAAGTAGACGATCTTCGTCCGGCAAACCAGAGAGAAGACTCCTCGAACCAGCCACCGGCAGAGATGCGAGAAAAGCCGTTGCATGTGGGTCTGGGCGGACATGAGGGGATATCCTGGGGAGCAAGAGCGGGTTTCTACCGATTCGCCAAGATCACACGAGAACCACAGGTTCCAATAGGGTTCGACCGTTCCGATCCAAGGTGCAAGTAGGCAGCCCATTCGGAGAGTGCGTCTCCTTCAATCACCAGAAATATCTGTTTGGTTTCTCGCCATGCCTTTGCCACCTGCTCACGCTCCAGGTAATGGTCACGACCTATCCCAAGCGTGCGGGTGGCAAACTCGATATTTGGATGGCCGTTCACCCAAAAGATTGGCCGGTGTAAGTAAAAAAATAACGTCGTCTTATCATTCGGATCCCCCTGAGCGATTACCATGCCACCCGAACCATCCCGGGCATCGATCAATTTCGCAATCTTCGCAGAGGAAAATTCATCCTCGATCAACTGCATAGCGCGCGTGCCGATTGCGAAAACCGCCGCCATTAAAAACGCAAATCCGGCGAGGCAGAACTCTGATCTCCCTTTGCGATTAAAGATAAAAGCCGAAATCCCGACTACCAGGGCGGAGGTTGACGCAATGAATAAAAGCGGGATGATCCCTCTCCAAGCCGTGGCCGGCAGAATCTGAAAGACATTCAGAATCGTATCGCCGATCAAAGTTCTGGACCTTGAAGAATCTGCTGACTCACTGCTACTCGAAATTGCCAAAACCAGCCCCACCAGCAGCCCTGAAATACCCAGCAGGCTGACCACGATCGCAGGCCATTCAAACGAAATCTTGCTTCTCGTGACAGTCCATGCGATCCAAACCGCCACGGGCGCCCATACGATCATCAGATAATAATCCTGTGTATTGGCGAAACTGATCCCGATCGCTACGACGAGGAACCACCAAAGAAGAAGAAAACCGTCGTCGCTGAACCATGGCCGGCCCACTTTCCGGCTTCGGAAAACTGCCCTGACCGCGGCGGGAAACAAAAGCGAGATTGGGAAAAGCAGGACCAGATGCTCGAGCCACAAGATGCAAAGAGGCACTCGATCACTGTCCGGAGGCGATCGCCGACTCAGTGCCGAGCCGATCTGCTCATTGAAAAAATGATCCTTGAGGAATCCGGGATAGCGCTGCTCGGTCATCAGATACCATGGCAGCAGCACCGCCAGTAACAGGAGCCAACCGTGCGGCCGGAATAGAAATCTTCTCCACACCAAGCGCATCGAGGGTCTCCACCAGGCAGTGAAAGAGAGGGCGGCAACAGGAATAAGCAGCCCATGAATTCCTTTGGTGAGCGTGCTCAGCGAGATGAAGCACCACGCAACCATCAGCCACCGGTCCCCGTCCCATCTTCGCTCCGGTTCACTCGCCGTTTGCGTTGCCTTGAGCAAAGCCCAGAATGACAATGTCAGGAAACAACTCAAAAATGCTTCTGGCATCACGAGATGAGTAAAGAAAAATGTGCCGGTGAACATCGCCAGCGTCAGCGCCCCGGCGACTCCTGCGGACCAAGTGCCGACAACTCGCCGGGCGAGCAGACCGGTCGCCAGGAACCAACCAACAGTTGCCAGCGCCACGGGAAAACGCGCGCCAAACTCATTGACCCCAAAGACCCGCATCGATAGGACTTCGCAGCAGTAGACCAGAGGAGGCTTTTGCAACCTGGGTACGCCATTCTGGGTCGGAGTTAACCAATCGCCCCGCTCTATCATTTCTCGTGCCGCGCCGGCATATTGGCCGTCAATCTGATCAAAGAGTCTTGGGACGCCGCAGGTGACGAAGTACAAAAATAACAGGACAGCCATTGCCATCACCCAAGAAGAAGGCACTTTCTCTCCGAGAACGCGCCCGACAGAGTGGCTGGCCGAAACCTCCGCAACACCAGAGACTCCCGATTCCCGTTCCATGGTCGGTTGCGGATCGCTCAATGAACTCTCGGAAGAACAGTTTGATAGCAACGAGGGAACCCCCAGGCCGGATCAAATGTTCTCACTCTCGATGTTCGGCCACCAACCGCTTCAATCTCCCAGCCAACGACGCCTTGGCCGCCGAAGACATACGATCGATAAACAAAATTCCGTTCAAATGATCCATCTCATGCTGAAGGGCGCGGCCTAACAGCCCTGCCGCCTCAAATTCGAGGCGATTCCCTTGCAGATCCTGGGCAACGACTTTGACCTTTCCAGGGCGCGCAATTTCCGCGGTGATTTCCGGAAAGCTCAGACACCCTTCGGTACTGACCTCCAACTCCTCACTGAGCTGCAGTTCCGGATTGACCAGGATCAGCGGCATATGATCCTTCGGATCAACTTCTTCTCCAGCGATCCACATTTGGCTGGGGCGGCTTTCGGCGTCGCTGACGTCGATCACCGTCAACTGGAGAGCTTTTCCCACCTGTTGCGCGGCGAGACCCACCCCACTTGCGCCGTACATCGTTTCCAGCATGTCGCCTGCTAATGCGCGAATTTCGTCGTCGATCTCCTCAATCCGCTTCCCTTTGGTGCGAAGCACCTGGTCTCCGTATATGACGATGTCTCTAATCATTTCTGATCGGGCGCTTTGGTGAATGTCGGCAAATTCTTGACCCCGGCTTTTTTCAAGACATCCAGTATCTGAACGATAAATCCAAACGAAACTTTCTGATCCGCTTTCATCGCCAGCGGCCGGGTAGGAGCCGTTTTTTGCACCTCCTCCAGAGCGGGACCAAGGTCGTCCACGCCTTTCAGCGTGCGATTGTCCAACACGATTTTTTCGTCGGACGTTATCGCCAGCACCACTGGATCGGCAGGGTTTTCCGCCTGCGTTGCACTCTTAGATTCCGGTAGTTTGATTGAAAGCTGCGATTCCGCCGTCTTGAATGTCGTCGTGACGATGAAAAAAATCAGCAACATCGCGAAAATATCAATCAGCGAAACAATGATGATTTGCGGAGTTCGTTTCCGCTTAACGTAGAACCTCATCGCGTTGCGCCCTCAAGCGTATCATTTTCCGGGGCGAATGTGTGCGGCCCTCGATTGCCGTGAAAGATCTTCTCGATCAAATCGATCAGCAACGCCTCCATCTCGACCGCCAGTCGCTCGACTCGCCGGGAAAAGTAGCTGAAGGCCACCAGAGCCGCGATCGCAATCGCCAATCCCACGATGGTTGTGCTCAGCGCTTCGCCTATCCCGCCGGCGATACCCTTTAGATCCGAGGTGGACATGGCTCCATTACCGATACTGCCAAAGACTCGCACTAGCCCGGTCACCGCGCCCAGCAGACCGAGCAAAGGGGAAATACCAACGACAATCTCCAGGATGAAAAGGCCGCTTTCCAGACGCACAATCTCCTGACGGGCACGTGATTGAACTACTTCCAGCGTTTCCTGCTTCGTGGCGTTGTATGGGCGCACCGCCACCTCCACGATTCGCGAGAGCGGTGAGTGGTCGTCCTGTATCAGATGGCGCAAATGTTCTGGTTCTTCGCCCGGTCTGATCTTGTTGATTTCTTTCTCAATCAATACCGGAATCACCGCTCGGCGCCGCAGGGCAAACGATCGCAGCAAAATAACGGTCAGGGCGACAAAGGAACAAAGCAGCAGAACCGCCATGAAGACGCCGCCTTTGACAAAGAAATCCAACGTATTTTCGAACAAGGCTAAATGGAACATGGCTATTCAGAAGAGAAGGTAAAGGTAAGGGTAAACTCCATCGGATCTCCGGCTAACATCGGAGCGAGGTCTTCGGGCATCGGTGGTAAATTGGCGTCAATAATCGATTGCAACGATAAAGAGGCTAGAGTTTCATTGGACGAATTGCTGACCACTTTCACATCTTCCACTTTTCCGTCGGAACGCACCTCAAAGCTAATTCGCACGGAGCCAAAATTGACCAGATCACGCTTGTCCCGCATATAGTAGTACCAGCGTGAGCCGACTGCATCCTCCACCGCCTTTCTGAATCTTCCCTGCGGTGTCCCCAATGCCGCAATCGAAGATCTCCCGCGATTATTGATGTTGCCCTGCATGCGCGACATTCGCTGCATCGGACGGTACGCCGTAGCGGGAGCGCTCGGGCGCTGCGGCGTCGTTTGCTGCTTTCGAACCGGAGTAGGCAACGGCGTCGGTGTCGGACGAAGCATTGCCATTTCTTGATCGCTTGGAACAATGTCCGGTGTGGGGGTAGGATTGGGTGGGGTAGGAGAAGGTGTCGGTGTAGGGGGAGGTGTCGGTGTAGGGGTAGGTGTCGGTGCCGGCGTCGCAGCAGGAGTGGGAGTTGGCGTTTCGATCGGCTGAGTTTCTTCCTTTTTCTCTTCCTTTGGTGCCGATTGCGCCTGAGTTTGGCGCCCCGGATCGGTGGCGAACGCCTGTCCCCGGTCGGCAAGTGAATATTGCTCATTCTTAAACCCCAGATCCGGGGTGTCCTTTCCCTCTTGGGTCGGGAGTGGCGCATCGCCTTTAGCTGGCTGTTCACTTGCTGCCGCCGTGTCCTTGTCGGATTCGAACATGGAATCAACGGGTTTTTTATCGGTCTTCTGGTCTTCGTTGGTGCGGAGATATTGAGGCTGCTGCTTCTGTTCGGCAGGTGGCGGCGTGGGTGATGGCGTATCCAGCATCGTCATTTGCGGCGGCGTTTCATCCTCCTTCTGTTCCGGAGGCGACGAATCAGGCCAGAGTGCGACCACCCTGCTTGATCCAAGGATGATAATGACGTGCAAAATGAGCGACCCAACGATCGCTATGATGATCTTTTTCCTATCGGACATCGACAAATCGGCCTAGAGTAAATCTCCTCTTCCGGTAGCTCAAGTGATTAGCAAAACAATTGCCGCAGGGCTCATTCCGTCGAACAAACCACCTGCTCCCCCTTGAGCTCACAGACCAGGTCGAATACCGAGAACCGCGCGCACCAAGTAATGTCCGCGTCCTTGCCGATCTTACGTAAATGCCTGCCGTTGTTTGTTTGTCTGAGCCATTCGTCGAGATCGTCACCCACCTGCTCGTAGAGGCTGCGGGTGATCATCGCCGAATCCGATAGCCTCTGATCGTCGGACAGGCGGGTAACCAGCGCGCCCGCAGCAAAAGCATCCTCCAGACTGAATTCTTCTCCAGTTCCCGCGCAGACCAACAAGAGAGTCCGGGGGGGATGCGTGAAGAGATAGTCCGCCAAGGCATCAATATTCAGCAAGGCACCGATCAGTACCTTGGAAGCCCGTTGCACGCTTTGGATAGCAGCGGTTCCATTCGTGGTCGTCAATACCACGCGTCTTCCTTTGAGGCTCTCAAATTCTTCCGGCGAATTCCCCAGGTCGAAGCCTTGCGGTGGCAATCCACCCCTCTCCCCGGCCAACAAAAGATCAGGATCCTTCAACTTGCGCTGACGCGCTTCCTCCACCGTGCCAACCGGAATGATGGCCTCGACCCCGGAGGCCAGGCCGGTGATGATGGAAGATGTCGCTCGCAAAACGTCAAAAACCACAGCGGTGACCTCACTTAAGTCGGTCACTGATATTCTGCGAATCTCGCTTGGGCAAAGAGCTACTTGAATCATAACTTTCTTCGGTACGTTAATCGCCAGTGATGAAACAAGTATTGTTGTGCATAACCCGCATAAGAACCGAAATAATCAGACGCAAACGCCTTTAGTTCGCGTAAGGGAACTTTGCTCCGTCCGGCAAAATAGACCTCGTTCAGGACTCGGGCGATCCAAACATCTACCGGCACCGCCTCCAGACGGTCATAGGCAAACAACAACACGCAGTTGGCGATCTTTTCTCCCACACCGGGCAACTCGCAGAGAAGCTCACGCGCATCGACCGTAGACAAATCACCGATCGCTCCCAGATCCACCGCTCCGGAAGCCACCAATTTGGCGGTGGCGTTCAGGTATCCTGCCCGGAATCCCAGCTTGCATTCCAGGAGTTTTTCCACCGGAATTTCTGCCACTTGTTCAGGTTTCGGATAGCTAAAAACCTCCGTCTCGCCCCAGGACAATCTTCGGCCAAAACGACTCCTTATCGCCAGTGAGATCGCTCGAATGTGCTGCACCTGCTTGAGCGACGAAGTCAGAAAGGTCGCCAGGCATTCCCATGGCGGTTGACGAATAATTCGCAGACCATGACCATATTCCACCGCCACTTTGATCGCCGAATCGGGCGGAAAAGTATCGAGAATTTCCAAGAGCGGATGATCCAGAGCCAGATAGTGCGACACTAACTTCGACTGTCCCGGACAGACGCGGATAGTATCCCCCACTTGCTCCAGGTAGACTGGATTCTCTTCGATCGCCCCCACAAACCCTTTCCCTTGGCGCACCCAGTGAAATACCTGTCCGGAATTCAGCGTTTTCTCGAGGTCAAAATGGGGAGCAGCCAGCGAGTGAAGACGCGTCACGCTCGCACACTGCACCGGATGACGCCGCGTCGCAAAAGAACGTTCGGCCTTCGGTGTTCGGCGTGCAACGTTCGGCAGTCAGCGGACAGCGTCACCAGCGCGTCCTTGCTTCTCATGCAGCAGAGTAGAGGGCGAAAATTGGGCGCCTACCACACCGTCCGCCGCCACTCCGCCGCTGAACGCTAAACTCCGAACGCCGAACGCCGAACGCCG
>DATHPI010000213.1:0-15969 GCA_035484035.1 Chthoniobacterales bacterium | reverse complement strand
AGATTACCTGCATCTCCATGTCGTCCCTCGCTGGAAAGGTGATAACAATTTTATGACCGTTCTGGGTGGCGTCCGAATCATTCCCATGGGTTTGTCGCCGCTCTACGAGAAGCTACGAGCTGCCGCTGAGCGCATCTCGTTTTCCGCGTGAACGGCGCTCTCTTCCGATTTTGGATGCTGCTGCTCCTTGACTTCCCTCGCCGATCAAGATAGAAGGTAGCCGTCTTCAAAGTCGGAGCCAGCAAGGAGGCTGGGGCTTGATTGCTTGTGGTGGTCAAGCTTCTGAGATCGCGACGGCTTTGCTAATCCGGTTCTCTTTATCCCCCCTACATGGCCCAAGAAATTTCGACAGCCGCCGCTCCTACGACTCCTTCGGGAAAGCCGGCTCTCGCTTTGCGGAATGTCAGCAAATCTTTTCCGGGCGTCCGCGCTCTGGACGGCGTTTCATTTGATGTCTGGCCGGGTGAGGTACACGCCTTACTTGGGGAAAACGGGGCCGGGAAGTCGACTTTGATCAAAATAGTGTCCGGAGTTTATCCGCCGAGTTCCGGCGAGATGGAGGTCGACGGCCAGACGGTGCATTTTGCTCATCCTCGCGAAGCCCAAGCCCACGGCATCGCGACGATTTACCAGGAATTTAGTCTTTATCCCGAATTGACGGTGGCGGAGAATATTTTCTCCGGCAATATGCCGCGAACTTTGGGTGGATTTGCACTGGATTGGGATCGGGCCGCGCGGGATGCGGCTACACTTCTTGAATCCCTTGATGCCGCTGATCTGAGTGTCCGGTCGCGTGTCGGCACGCTGTCGGTAGGAAACCGTCAAAGGGTCGAGATCGCGAAAGCACTCTCGCGAAAAGCCCGGATCCTCATTTTGGATGAACCCACCGCGGTGCTGACTCAGCACGATACCGAGCGGCTTTACGGGATCATCCACCGTCTGCGGGCTCAGAAGGTTGCCATTGTTTACATCAGCCATCGGCTCAACGAAATTTTTGCCCTTGCTAATCGCGTCACTGTCCTGCGGGACGGAAAGTTCATCGGCGTCAAACCGGCTGCCGAAACGAACGAAGGCGAGCTGATTCGAATGATGGTGGGACGCGCGTTAGAACTCGAACCTTTGCCTCATCTGGGAGAGGTGGCTCCTGCCGGACCGGTGATCTTGCGAGTGCGAAATCTGGCGCGGCGCCCTCTATTGCGAGACGCTTCGCTCGAGGTGCGTGCCGGTGAGATCGTGGGACTCGCCGGATTGGTCGGCTCCGGACGCTCGGAATTGGCACAGGCGGTTTTTGGAGTGGCTCCGCCGGAGTCGGGGACGATTGAGATTGATGGTCGTAGCGTTAACATTTCTCGGCCGGAAGACGCAATCGCACTTGGAATTGCTTACGCCCCTGAAGACCGCCAACGCCAAGGTCTGGTTGTCGCGATGACCGTTGGCGAGAACATCGGGCTAACAAGAATCTGGAAGCTGATGCGCGGGCCGTTTCTGAATTTTGAGGCGGAAGACAAATTAGCGGATGAGTACATCCAAATGTTGCGGATCAAAACTCCCAGCAGTCACCAGATCGCTCGCAACCTTTCCGGCGGCAATCAACAAAAGATCGTACTTGGCAAATGGCTTGCCACTAAACCGCGTTTGCTGATTGTCGATGAGCCGACTCGCGGAATTGACGTGGGTGCCAGGGCCGAAATTCATCGCCTGCTGGACAAACTCGCGCGGGAAGAGAAGATGGCAATCCTGGTCATTTCCAGCGATCTGCCTGAGGTTCTGCGTCTGAGTGATCGAATCTGCGTCATGCGCGAAGGCAATCTGGTGGCCGAATTTGCGCGCAACAACGCGACTCAGGAAAATATTCTCGCAGCTGCAGTCGGGCAACAATTGAACGGCGGCTCCGGGACGGAGCCTTTCTCCGGGCATTAGGTGAATTCCTTTCCTTTTTGCACTCCACTACCAAGCGTCTAACTGCAGCAGCTCCCCCCAAATAATATGTCCCAAGTCGTACCTCCCGAGAACTCAGCGAATCCAGCTGTGACGAGCCTTTCCGGGCAAAGGAGTGCTGGGAGCTGGCTGTCGGTGTTCAACCAACAAGAAAGCGTTTTAATCTTAGCGTTCTTATTGGTTCTCGGCGGTGTCACCATCATGAACCGAGGCTTCATCGCTCCGAAGAACCTCATCGATATTCTCTATAACTCCTCCTATATCGGAGTGGCCGCAGTCGGAATGACCATGATCATTCTCTGCGGGCACATCGATATCTCAATCGGTGCGGCACTCGGGCTCTGTGCCACGGTCGCAGGGAAACTGGCGGTGGCCGGAGTTCCGCTCTGGATCGTTTTTACTGCCACGATTCTCACCGGTGGGGTGATTGGTCTGGCGAACGGGCTGTTGGTGGCCTATTGCCGGATTCCAGCGATTGTCGCGACCTTGGGTATGGCCAGCATCCTGAAAGGGGGGTTAATCCTTTCGACCGGGGGAATATGGATTTATGGTTTGCCGCCGGGATTCGGGATCAGCCGGTTGCTTATCGCAGGTGTTCCGTTGCCAATCTGCGCGTTGGTTTTGTTTGGTGTCATTTTTTCGATTTGGCTGAAATACTCGGCTGCTGGACGGCAAATCTATGCAGTGGGCGGCAATGCCGAGGCCGCTCGACTCTCAGGGATTCCGGTGCGTAGCGTGACCCTTGGCGTCTTCGTTCTGAACGGTCTGCTGGTGGGCATTTCGGCGATCCTCTACGCCACCAACTTTACGGCGATCCAATCGAACGTGGCTCCCGGTTTTGAACTGACGGTGATCACTTCGGCAGTTATCGGTGGCGTCAGCATCCTTGGAGGTACCGGCACGGTGATTGGCGCCCTGCTGGGAGCTGTCCTGTTGCAAACCATCGGCACAGCCCTCGTTTATCTCCATATTCGTGCCGAATGGTTTCAAACGGTCCAAGGCAGCCTGATTCTCCTGACGATTCTCCTGGATGTTTTCCGACGTCGGCAAACGTCCGGTGCTTCAGGTTCGTTGGTCGCAGCCGGCGGAGGTGGAGGAGAGGCCGCTTCGCCGAAGTTCATGGGCCTGCGGTGGCTGACGGTTCAGGAAGCCGTCCTGATCGGCATCCTGATCATTGCGGTCGTCACGTTGTCGTTTACGTCCGATCGATTTCTCACTCCGAACAATTTGCTCAACCAAACTCGCTTCTTATGCGAGGTGGCGCTCCTGGCCGTGCCAATGACTTTCATTATTATCCTGGGGGGAATTGACCTTTCCGTCGGCTCTATGATGGCTCTAAGCACTATTCTCTTGGGATTTTCGTGGCAAAGTTTTGGCTTTCCCCTTTGGGCAGCGATCTGGTTCGCCATATTCGGCGGCGCGTTGGCCGGCCTTCTGAATGGTCTGGTTATCGTATATCTAGGTGTTCCGCCGCTGATCGTGACTCTTGCGACACTGGCCATCTACCGCGGCCTGTCTTTCGGAATCAGTGAATCCCGTTCCGTGAACGGCTTTCCCGACTCCTTCGCCTTCTGGGGCAGCGGCGACATAGGAGGTGTGCCGGTCCAGTTATTCATCTTAATTGGGGTGCTGATCGTCAGTGCAATAGCACTGGCTGGAACCCCTTTAGGCCGTTCGGTCTACGCGATTGGAAACAACGAGACCGCGGCGCGGTTCGCCGGTTTGGGTGTTGGGCGGATCAAGCTTCTCATGTATTCATTCAGTGGATTCATGGCCGGAGTAGCTGGCTTCATCTTCACTTCCCGCGTCACCAGCACTCGCGCGGATGCGGCAACCGGTCTGGAGCTCGATGTCATCGCGGCAGTGGTTTTTGGTGGAACCAGTATTTTCGGAGGCCGAGGCACAATTCTTGGCACGACCATCGGCGTCGTGACTATCCAGTTGCTCAAAAATGGTCTCCAGCTCGCCGGATTACGCGGGGAATCGACCGTGATATTAATTGGCACCGTCCTCATTCTTTCCATTTTATTAAACCAGTTTTTGGAGAAGCACCTCCGCACCGGGCGTGCCATTTCCAAATCAAACCAACCCCAATCAGCTAGCTCACCAGGATCTCTCCAAACATGAATTCATCCAGACATTTTCATCTCAAAAAAACGGTCTTCCTCTTGGCCATAGCCTCGATGGCGACGGCCTTTGGCGCCGATACTCCAGTTCCCTATGACGGCGGAAAGGCTGTCAACCCAAGAGACCTTAAAGGTAAGAAGGTTGTACTCGCCGATATCCCAAAGCTCATCGGTATCGGCTACTTTAATGCCACGGCAAAAGGAATCGCGGAAGGATGCGCCGATTTGACCAAAGCCGGTCTTCCAACCGAAGTCACCACGGACGGCCCGACCGTTGGAGACATCCAGAAACAAATCGAGTTTATCGACAATGCCATTTCACGCGGCGTCGATGGAATCTTTTTTGCAGCAAACGATCCCGTGGCGATTTCACCTGTCCTCCGCAAAGCATTGAAGGCCGGGATTCACGTCATCGGTTATGACGCAGAGTCACAGCCGGATGCTCGCGAATGGTTTGCCCAAATGTGCACCCCAGAAGGAGTCGCAAAGGCTGACATTGATTCCCTAGTAGCGGAGATTGGTCCGGAATCGGAGTTTGCCATCGTCACCAGTTCCTTAACTGCCGCCGGTCAGAATGCCTGGATAGCAGAAATCAAGAAATACATTGCCACCGCTTACCCGAAGCTGAAACTGGTCACCATTCTTCCTGCGGAAGAAGATCAGCAGAAGGCCTTCCAGGTCACAGGCGAGATCCTCAAGGCCTATCCCAACGTCAAGGGCATTATCGGTCTTTCCAGTGTGGCTTTCCCGGCAGCCGCCGATGCGATCACGCAGGCCAATCTGATCGGCAAGATTGCCGTCGTGGGTCAATCGACTCCGAACCAGATGAAACCCTTCATCAAGAGCGGTGCCGTTAAGAGCGACGTGCTGTGGAACCCTGTCGATCTGGGGTACGCTGCTGCTTACGCGATGCGTGCGGTGATCGATGGGAAATTGAAGCCGGGCGATACCGAGCTAGACGCTGGTAAACTCGGCAAGCTGAAGATCATTAACGGCAGTCAGATTCTCCTCGGCCCGCCGACCGTCTTCACCAAAGATAACGTCGACAAATACGATTTCTGAGAAGTTCAGAATTCAGGAGTCAGAATGGGCGGCCATACGGCCGCCCATTTGCTTTTAGGCCATACCAAAAATTTGGCGCCGCTCTATTCTGCAACTCCTGAACTCCTGCAACTCCTGAACTCCTTCTTTACCAACACGTATATCCGCCGTCCATGACGAGATTGCTACCGGTGAAATAGCTGCTGGCATCGGATGCCAGATACACCACGGCTGTTGCCACCTCGCGTGGTTCTCCAAGCCGACCCATCGGGGTCAATTTCAACCAGTCCGCTTGCCATTCCAGATTGGACATCCCCGCCTTGGTCATTTCCGTTCCGATGTAACCGGGAGAAATGCTGTTCACGCGGACGCCGCGTTTGGCCCACTCGCCAGCCAGTGATTTTGTCAGCATGATGACACCAGCCTTGGAGACGTTGTAGGCCGATTGGGGTTGCGGCGTATTGGAGATGATACCAGACATCGACGCCGTGTTGATGATGCTCCCTTTGCCCTGCTCGAGCATGACCTTACCGAATTCCCGACAGCAGTAGAAAACGGCGTGCAAATTGATATTAATAACCTTGTGCCAGTCTTCGTCGCTGCAGTCTTCCGACGGCGAATTGACCGCTATTCCGGCGTTGTTGAACGCAATGTCGATCCGACCATGTTTTGATCGGACTTCCGATGCCAGTCTTTTGACTTCGTCAGATCGGGTTAGATCCGTGCGCACAAAATCCGTTTCCAATTCTTTAGCGGCCTTTTCGCCGGCTTCAGTATTGATGTCGACGATAACGACCTTTGCACCGCTATCCTTAAGGGCTTTGGCCGCCTCAAGTCCTATTCCGCGGGCGCCTCCAGTAACGATTGCCACACGACCATCCAAAGGGGTCAGGGGGGAATAACTCATTAAAAGAGAGAACGAAAATCGCTCCGGCAATGAAAGCCAAAAATTCGAGGGGAAGTTGCCAGTTGTCAGTGTCAGTTGCCAGCGCGAGTTGTCGGCGGACGGTAAACTCGCATTCAATTGCAGTGATTCATCACTGACAACTGAGAACTGACACTGGCAACTTCCCCTGCTACATCAGCGTCGCGCCGGCTTCCGCGAGCGGACTACGCTCTCCCTTTGTCAGGCAAACATGCGCCGCGATCGGTTGTCCTTTTAATCGGTTCCGCGTGTAGACCAAGCCGTTGGAACGACTGTCCACGTATGGATTGTCGATTTGTGCGGGGTCACCCACCATCACCAGTTTGGAACCTTTCGACATCCGGGTGACGACGGTCTTCGCCTCCAAGGGTGTGAGCTGTTGCGCTTCATCGAGGACAAAATAACGATTCGGAATGGATCGTCCGCGAATATAACAGAGTGCCTCAATCTCCACGATCCCCTGTTCGATCAATTGCGTATAAGGCTTTGGCGGGATTGCGGCACCGTTGGTCGCGGAGACTTCAGGCGGCCCGACTTTCTTTTGTCGTCTTCCCATTTCCCCGTTTTGGCCGGTGGGCAGAAGCAATTCGAAAGCATCGTAGATCGATTGCAGCCAAGGCTTCATCTTCTCACTCAAGGTGCCTGGCAGAAACCCGAGTGTTTCTCCCATCGCGACCACCGGTCGGCTCACCGTCAGCCCGCTGAAAATCTGAGACCAGAAAAGGTGCAGTCCTGCCGCAACCGCAAGCAGAGTCTTTCCAGTTCCAGCCTGACCGTAACAGGTCACCAAGGCAATCTCGCGATCGAGCAACGCGTCGAGGAGACATTGCTGACCGAGGTTCAGCGGTTTTAAGTGCAGTCCGCGAGGATTGTTGAGCGCATTCGGCAGATTCAGGCGCCTGAAAAGGCCATTTCCCGCGTGCCGCGCCGCCATGACCTTGTTATCGCCGGCGGACAGAAATACATACTCGTTAAGGTGTAAACCTTCGGTTTCCGGTCTTTTGAGCGTTAACTCGCGGGAGCTTGCGAAACGCTGGAGCGTGTGCGGATCGATTTCGATGGTGCGTTGGGCGTAGCCCTCCACATCGGTGACCTCAACTTTGTCGTTTTCATAGTCTTGAGCCTCGACGCCGATAGCCAGAGCTTTCAGCTGCATATTCAGGTCCTTGGTAACCAGAATCGTGCGTTCCGTGTACTTGCTCTTGACGTACAGACAGAGGGCTAGAATCCGGTTATCCGGGTTGTTCAGGTCTTGAAAAATCTGCTGAAACCGCCGGAGTTCCTTGCTCATCCTCTCCGCAGTCAGAAATTCATTGATCGCGATGCGAATCGTTCCCCCTTCCGGGGTCTTCGCACCGTTCATCACCAGCTTGCTGTTCTGATGGAAGCATCGCGACAGAAACCGATGCACCGTTCGGGCGTTTGCTCCTCGTTCGGTTTGTTCGTTCTTGAATTTATCGAGCTCACTCAAAACATCGATTGGGATCCAGACATGGTTGTCGGCGAACCGGTAAACGGAATGAGGGTCATGTAGCAGAACGTTCGTATCGAGAACATAGTTCTTGATGCGGGTTCCCGAGCCGTTCTGTGAGTCGGGCTTACGCGATCCGCGAGCCTGCTTGGCCGGTTCCTGGAACAGGCCGGGTTGCTCTTCTGAGATCTGCATTTGGTTCAACAGCAACCGCAACGGCCCGTGCCGCAGGACGACTTCACGGACTGCACCGAAGCGCGAGCACCGGTCATGATCCCGAGCCCGCCGGAAATTACTCTTCGGACCTTTTGACCCGTGTGCGGGTCGCGCGTGAGCGGATCCTCTTTCATGCTTTGTTGAATCTCAAACCGCCGAACCGGGACATCCGGGGAATCCGGCACCGTTTCATAAACATAGGTGGCCATGAATAGGAAAAACTATCGGTGGTCGGTCCGCCTTAGCAAGTGAAAGCGTTGGAATCTTCGGGAGACAGAGACAGGAGACAGGAGTGGTGGAGGGGTGGAGTGGTGGCCGATTGGGCGAGGGGTGAGGGGTGGGCCACAGGGGAAGAATGGGGTTTGAACCTGAAAAGTTCCGTAAAAAGGGAACCGCGTCCAATTCTGCAACTCCTGAACTCCTGAACTCCTGACTTCTTCTACGGGCTCCTGCCTTGCAACAACTCATCGACCGCGCGGGCGAACGCGGTCGCTGGCGGACCGGGTGGGCTGACCATTTTGGCCGCGGCGATGGCCAAACTGTTTCCGTGTCTCATCGCAACCCCCATTCCGGCCCATTCCAGCATCTGCAAATCATTCTCACCGTCCCCAAACGCCAATACCTGCTCGCGGGGAACCCCAAGCTCGCGTGCGACTTTTTCCAGGGCCGCCGCTTTGTTGATTCCCCGAGGCATGAACTCCAGATTTTCAGATTCGGTCGCCAGGACATCCACTTTTCCTTCAAAACGCGCAGCTATTTCCGGGCGGATCTTTTTGAGCACTACTGGGTCTCCGTACCAGACGATCTTTAAGGCACGACGGCCGTCAAGTTGACTCAGGCTCGGTAACGTTTCTGCCCGCTCACCGACTCGCGATTCGTAAAGATCAATCCAGCGGTCGTTCCGTTCCGGGACGTAGAGGTGATCTAAATGATAGTAGATGGCCTGGACGCCACTCTTTTCTGCTTCGTTGACGATCTCTTTTGCGACGGTTTGCGGCAAAAAATGCGCTTCGATCACGTTGCCGCTTTCGCCGTCTCTGATCAGCCCACCCTGGCAGGCGATGATTGGTCCACTCAATTGAAGCTGGCGTTGGAAACGGATGCTGTTCTGATGGCGGCGGCCGGACGCAATGATCACCCGTGCACCGTTTTCGCTTAGCCTGCGCACCGCCGCCGCATTTTCTTCGCCAATCTCTTTGTTGGGTCCGAGCAGCGTGCCATCTAAGTCGACCGCAGCCAACCGATACGGGAACTTCGTCAAGGAAAGATCATCGTTTTGCATTTTGGCCCGGATTTTTCTCCCAGTGTTATAGCGCCCAATTTCATTTTCTTCAATCGTGCTTGTTCTCGTTATCGGGCTTTAATCCTTTGATCGTGCTGGGGAGAAAGGAGAAGGAAGCTACGAGGACGAGCACGATAACGAGCACGAGTACGATTGAGGAAGATGCCTAGATATCTTAGCTTGTGAGAGAGGGGTCCTCCCTCTATGATTCCAAACGAGCTTGTAGTTGGAGGCTCAATCCGCAGTATAATCCCTTTAGGTCATATCCCCCATGTCTTCACCTGGAAAATCTGGTTTCAGTTTTTCAAAATTCCCTGAGGGCGGTCTCATTGTAGTGATCATCGCGCTCGGGTTGCTTCTAGCCATATTTGGCGGTTCAGTTCGGCTGCCGAAATTCGAAGTAACTCCCGATGGTAAACGCGTGAGAGTCTTCGAGACGAACCCGGACGGACGGAAGGTTCCAGCCTTCGAGACGGTCAACAAATTCTTTAATGCGAGGACGATCGTCCAGATAGCCAAGGACACCAGTTTCTTCGCGATCATGGCGGTTGGAATGACGGTCGTGATAATCACAGGGGGAATCGATCTTTCAGTCGGCGCCATTTATGCTCTAGCCTCCGTTTCTGGCGCCCTGGTTTTTTCCCCGTACGGTCCCTCCGGAGGGGGCGGCGCTACCGTCGTCGGAATTTTAGTCACGATCGGTGTAGCGACGCTGCTCGGTTTTCTGAACGGCGCGATGATTACCGCCTTTAAAGTCCATCCATTTATCATCACCCTGGGAACGATGGCAATTTATCGGGGGATTGCCTTCGTCCAGACAAATGGTCAGTCTATCGGCGGTTTCCCGGAAGCGTTTCGCACCTTTGTTCGGCAAGAATATAACGGTCTAAGTTTAGTCCCTTTGATCGTGATGATTATAGTCGTGATTGTTGGCGGCATCTTTCTTTCTCAATTTGCGACTGGTCGAAAGGTCTATGCCGTCGGCGGAAACGAAATTGCCAGTCGTTACAGCGGGATTCGCGTCGGTCGGATCAAACTCCTGGCTTACAGCATTTCGGGCTTTGTAGCCGGGATCGCCGCGGTTTTGTCACTTGGTTACTATGGAGCGGGTTCTTCGGGCGACGGTCAAGGCTATGAACTAAACGTCATCGCAGCGACGGTGGTGGGAGGTGCAAGTCTCGTAGGCGGCAAAGGGACAGCGCTCGGTGCACTGCTGGGAGCAATTATTCTCCAAATGATCTCGAACGGGTTAGTGATCCTTAATATTCCGCAGAACTACAGCCAGATTGTGATTGGGGTGGTGGTGATCGCTGCTGTCCTGTTAGATCAGTTCAACGCTGTGCTGGCGAAGCGCCGCCTGTTAGCAAAAGCAAGTTCAATCAAAAAAGAAGTCGTTCGATCGAGCGACTCGCATGTTTCCTTGAAGCCCAAAACCACTTAAACCTTTTATGGCCTTTCTGTCAGTAGAACATATCTCCAAAACCTTCCCGGGCGTCCGGGCCCTCGACGATGTCTCCGTTGATTTCGAAAAAGCATCTGTGCATGCTTTGATGGGCGAAAACGGCGCCGGTAAAAGCACGCTCGGCAAAATAATTGCCGGGGTTTACACTCCAGACCAAGGGATTATTAAAATCGAAGGTCGGGAGATAAAGCCGACTGACCCCCGGATCGCACAGGGGCTAGGGATTGCTCTGGTGCACCAAGAATTGGCTTTTTGTCCGAACATGACGGTTGCGGAGAATTTGCTGCTCGGCGGATTCCCAACCAATGCCGGGTTTATGGATTGGGGTAAACTCCGGGAAAAAGCGCGCTCCTTGCTACATGAGATTGGATCCGATATCGATGTCGATACGCCTCTTGCCCAGCTGACCACGGGCCAGGAGCAGATGGTGCAAATCGCCGGGGCGGTCGGAGTGAACGCTCGGATCATTATCTTTGACGAACCAACCAGCTCGCTCTCGACAAACGAGAGCGAACATCTGTTTGAATTAATGGCCAGGCTGAAGGCTCGCGGCGTTGCCATGCTCTATGTCTCCCACCGCATGGACGAGATATTCCGGGTGTGCGATACCATCACGATTCTTCGTGACGGAAAACATGTAGCCACGGAACCGATTGCGCAGACCAATCGCGATCGGTTGATCCGTCAGATGGTAGGTCGCGAAGTATTGATGAAGCGCCCAAAGCATCTCGATCAGCAACCAGGTGAGGAGATCCTTCGAGTTGAGAACCTTTCCTCGACCGGAAAATTCGAGAATGTGTCGTTCAAGGTCTGCCGAGGTGAGATCGTCGGCATGGGTGGACTGGTTGGTGCGGGACGGACAGAAGTTGCGACGGCGATATTCGGACTGGATCCTCGCGCGACCGGCGAGGTTTATATCAAGGGCGTAAAGCTGCCCCTAGGGAATGTGAATGAAGCGATGCGGCGGCGGTTGGCTTTGTTGCCGGAGGATCGCAAACGGGCAGGGCTGGTTCTTGGAATGTCCATCATGGACAACGTGTCGCTGGCCCACATCGACCATTTCAGCCAGATGGGATTTATTGATCGGGGCCGCGAACTCACCGAGGTTGAGAAGCTGACCAAGCGTCTCCGGGTAAAGGCCCCAAACCTTGAGACGATCACGGCAGGCCTGAGCGGCGGCAATCAACAAAAAGTCGCGCTGGCGAAATGGATGGTACGAGACTGCGACCTGTTGATTGTTGACGAGCCGACCCGCGGGGTGGATGTGGGCGCAAAGGCGGAAATCTACGAGTTGCTGGACGAGGTGGCATGTCAGGGGCTCGCTATTTTAATGATCTCGTCGGAGCTCCCTGAGCTGCTAAACCTCTCTCGCAGAGTCGTCGTACTGCGAGAAGGATTTGTTACCGGAGAACTTTCACACGAGAAATTTTCGCAGGAAGCTGTCTTGGAACTCATGGCCTGAAGCCCTCAGGGGTTAAGGATGGTGCAGGATCCCTATACTTATGTGTTTCAAAATATCCCATTGTTTCCTCCTGGTGGCGCTAGCGACCTGTTTCTTTTTGCTGCAACCGGCTGACTCAGCTCAACCCGCCGGTGAAAACAAGCTGGAAATTTTTTCCTGGTGGACTTCTGGCGGGGAATCCGCTGCGCTTAATGCTTTATTTGACGTCTATAAAAAGCAGAACGCGGGTGTTGAAATAGTGAATGCGGCGGTGTCGGGTGGGGGAGGATCTGCGGCGCGACCCGTCTTGCAAACCCGTCTGGCTGGCGGTAATCCGCCCGACACCTGGCAAACCCATCCCGGCTACGAACTTATCGGTCAATACGTCGATCCCGGGTACTGCGAACCGATCAACGAACTATATAAGACGGACGGTTGGGACACTGCTTTTCCGAAGGAGTTGGTCGTGAACTTGATGACCAAAGACCGCAAGATCTATTCGGTACTCGCCGGAATCCATCGAGGAAACGTTCTCTGGTATAACACTAAGCTGCTCGAAAAAAACGGAATTAAGGTGGGTGATCAGATGACGTTTGACCAGTTCTTCGCTGCTTGTGACAAGCTGAAGGCAGCTGGAGTTCCAGCACTCGGCGTCGGCGATTCTGGTATCTGGGCCTCCGCGCAACTTTTCGAAAACACACTTCTGGGCGTGATCGGGGCAAAAGGATGGGTGGATCTGTTCGATGGCTCGATGCAGTGGGACGATCCGAAAGTCAAAGAGGCAATGAAACTCTTCGCAAAAATGCAGGACTACCTGAACCCTGACCATACGGCGCTGAGTTGGGATCAAGCCATCAAAGCGCTCATGGACGGTAAGGTCGCCTTCAGTTCGATGGGCGACTGGGCCGATGGCGAATTTCTCAAAGCCAATTTGAAGGAAAAGGAAGATTTTGGATGGGTCAGTCATCCTGGAACGGACGGATCTTTTATCGTCGTGGCTGACGGTTTCACGCTGGCCAAAGGCGCACCCCACAAGGAGGCTGCGATGGCTTGGTTAAAGAGCATTGGAAGCAAAGAAGCTCAAGAAGCATTCAATCCTCTCAAGGGTTCGATACCGGCGCGGACGGATGTCGACCGCTCGAAGTTTGACGGTTATCATCAATGGTCGATGGATTCCTTTTCCAAAGACAAGCTGCTTGCGAGTTGCGTCCATGGAGAAGCAGCGCCTGCTGCGTTCCAACAGGCTCTGAATGATGCTGTGACCGCTTTTGTGGTGGACAAGAACATCGATAATTTTGCTAACACTCTCGTTGAGGCGGTTAAAGAATCACAATCCGCAAAATAACAGGAAACTCGGAAACAGTCTCGCACGGAGGTCTCAGGCGGCACTGAATCGGAGACGCTTTACCAGCTTCGCAAAAATAGAGGCACGGAAGGCAGTTCTCGATGAAAGCCGCAAAAGAAACCGTTCTGGCGATTATTCCAGCCTATTGCGAAGAGCGATTCATCGGACAGGTGGTGCGCGAGGTACTCGAGCATGTGAAGGCCGCTTTGGTAGTCGATGATGGATCGACCGACCGCACTTCGGCCGAGGCAGAAGCCGCAGGTGCCCAGGTGATCCGGCATTCGACCAATCTGGGAAAGGGCGCTGCCCTGAAGACGGGCCTTCGCTGCGCAGTCTTGATCGAGGCCGATTTCTTCTTGTTCCTCGATGGAGACGGACAGCATGATCCTGCGGAAATCCCCGCGTTTATCGAGGCGATTAATCTCTCGAACGCTGATCTGGTGATCGGTAACCGGATGCTCAATCTTAAGTCGATGCCGTTCATTCGCCGGTTGACCAACCGATTCATGTCCTGGCAAATCGGGCGAATCTGTAAACTCCCGATCCCCGACAGCCAATGCGGATTCCGACTCGCGCGCAGGGATTTGCAGCCGATCCTAATGGCCCCCAGCAACAGGTTTGAGTTTGAGAGCGAGAGTCTAATTCTAGCTGCGCGGCGGGGAGTTCGGCTCAATTTTGTGCCGATTCGGACGATCTATACGGACCAACACAGTAAAATCCAGCCGCTCCGAGACACGATGAGATACTTTCGACTTATCCGCAAATACCACGGAGCCGGCGAAGCGTCTCGCTTGGCTTCTTCCGATGCCGGAGGAGGATTGAAACACTAACAGCTCCGCCATCGCTCCAGTGACGACGACGGAGTCCAGATCTTAGCAAGCCGCCTTTTTCCGGGCTTAACTACGTCCCATTCCTTGGTTTCTCGTACTCCGCCAATCAAGTTAGTGCACCAAGTCAGTGACTGGTGCAGTGGCGTTGCGATCAAAATGGGCCACCGGCAAGGCGCGACGAAGGAGCATATCTGGATCGATACGTGACTGAGGAGCAACGCAGCCGTTGGCCCATTTTCATCGCAACCCTCCGGGCTGCGCGCCTTTTGACCGGCTGCTTTGTCGCTCATCGGTCAAAGACCACAGCGGGTATTCTTCCTCTTCGCTTCGCGCATCCAGTCAAAACTCGCAGCAGCGCCACTACACCAGTCACTGACTTGGTGCACTAGCCCCGACTAAGACTAGGTCTTCGATTTTTTCGGCTTCGTTGCAGCGGGTGTTGTCGCGATCGAGGTCGTCTCGACTGGACGCACAATCTCTCCATTTTCTAAGACCACAGCGTATAGGGGTTGAGGGGTGTCCCCAACCTTACCTGTCAAATTGACGAGATAGTAAGAGGAAGGTAGGTTTTATGGCGGGACTGTAACAGTATGATCGAACATGAAAAGACTTCGATAAAACTCTATTACGAATCCCTGCTCGATCTGAGGCCGTTTGCTGGGTCCTCACTGTTTTCCTAGCTCCACTGCTTTCTCCGATCCAACAGATATTTCGCACTTTTGACACCTTGCGCTAATATCTGACTCATGGACACTGTCCCAAAAGCTCAATTCCCCGATGAGCAATCCGAAGCGGGGCACTTTGTGCGGCAACAAGACGCCTTTCGGGCGTGGGTCAAAGCAGACGGCCAGTCCGAGTACCCGGCAGAGCCTGGACGTTATCATTTGTACGTTTCCTGGGCCTGTCCATGGGCGCACCGGACAATTATCGTTCGCCATCTGAAGCGGCTGCAGGACGTGATCGGGATGACAGTAGTCGACCCGGTTCGTGATGATCGAGGCTGGGCTTTTCGAGAGGGACTCGGCCACTCAAAGGATCCGATCAATGGGTTTAAGTTTCTTTCTGAAGCCTACCTTGCCACAGATCCTTCTTACCAAGGCCGCGTCACCGTGCCGGTACTTTGGGACACGCGCACTGCAAGGATAGTCAACAATTCCGACGACGATCTCCTGCGAATCCTGAACAGCGAATTCAATTCTTTGACCAAGTCTGAGTTGGATCTTTACCCAACCGAGCATCGATCGGAAATCGATCGCCTGAACCAATTGATTTACGAGAACGTCAACGACGGGGTCTATCGAGCCGGGTTTGCCACTGCCCAGAGGGCCTACGAACAAGCTGCTTATCTACTTTTTGAAACGCTCGATCAGCTGGAGGGGATGTTGTCTGATCGGCGATACCTCTTTGGAGATCTGCCGCTCGAAACGGACTGGAGGCTCTTTGTGACGCTGATCCGGTTCGACGCGGTCTACCACGGCCACTTCAAATGCAACATCCGACGGATCGTTGATTACCCAAACTTGTACGGTTATCTCCGCGATCTCTACCAGATTGACGGCATTTCGGATACGGTGAACTTCGATCACATCAAACGACACTACTACTTCACGCATGACGATATCAACCCGACCAGAATAGTTCCGGTTGGCCCAGCACAGAACCTTTGGAGTGCTCATCAAAGAGAACGGCTCACTTCTAGCACCCTGTCTGGGTCAGGGCACTAAGCCCTCGGAATGTTGGTCAGTACGTTGCTATGAAGATCAATGAAGAACTAACGAAAATCATTAGGGGCTGGACGATCAAACTTGTGTCCAAAGAAGAAGGGCTGGTCGTCATCGCTTTTGACGATTTTTCAACGATGCATTTGAAAGTTGCCGGAGGTCCGACCATGA
>DATHPI010000212.1:0-6441 GCA_035484035.1 Chthoniobacterales bacterium | reverse complement strand
GCGCCGCCCTACGAACCCGAGACCGGAGAAATTTTCGGCGGTGATATCAGGCGTCAGGCGGAGCTAGTGCTCGAACAGCTCAAGGCTTGCGTGGAAGCTGGCGGCTCGTCCCTCGAAAATGTTCTTCAATGCACCGTTTATTGCACCTCGCAGGAATATTTCGCTCCAATCAATGAGGTCTACGTCAAATATTTCCCGACGAACTGGCCGGCACGCATGTTTCTTTGCGCGCAACCTTGAGCCGGGCGCTTCGACGTAGAAATGACCTGCATTGCCGCAATTTAGGGGGCATTCATGTTTTCGGTTATCTTCGAGACGCTGCCTCGTAAGGAAAATTGGGATGATTATCTCGAAAACGCCGAGATGTTGCGACCCAAATGCGCAGCGAGCCAGCCGGAGATTGGCAGGATGATGGCGTTAGCGGCCAGATAACTGGTAATCACCCATTCGCTATCGGTAACGGCTGCGGAGAGCCCGCCGGCAATGTAGCGCAACGCCACATTGGCAATGGTGGTGTCGAGCACCTCCGTAAAGTCGGCGCCACCACGGCGAGTGCGATGAGCCATGGGTTAAAAACGCGCGGACGGGCCGGCTCAAAGGGTGCCGAAATAGCAGGCGCGCTGGCTTTCATGGCCTTGGGCTAACGGGATCCCGCGGCCTGTTCTGGCGCCTGAAGAAACTTGCCGGCGTTCGGGCCGGTGGGCGTACTTCTAAGATCCACTGTGGGCGTTACCGAGAGGCCAATGAAGAGTGGCAGCTTGTCAGGATCGTAGTTCAAGACGTCGATTCGCACCGGCAGTCGCTGCACCACTTTAACGAAATTGCCTGTCGCGTTCTGTGCCGGCAGCAAAGCCAGCGTGGACCCAGTACCCATGGTTAAACCGATGATCCGTCCCTCGAAGACGTGTGTGCCGCCGTACATATCCAGCTCATAGGCGTCATCGGTCGAGACGGTGTTAAACGCACGGATGACAAGCGGGATTCCCATGAAAAGAAGAACCGCCGTCACTAATATCCCCACCACGATCCGCCAACGACGAGGCTTACGAGTCGGCATGGCCGGTGGTTGATCCGAAACTTCAGGTTTGTCAGGTGACCCGGGATTTGATCGTTCAGTTTCCACAAGCTCATCAGATCAGTGGCGACGACCTTCTACACTGTTATACAGGATCAGTTTTCGTGCCAGAAATTTGTGAACATTTAAGTAATTGCGGATAAACATGTTATGAGCTTCCAAAGAGTTCGCAACGACGTTGCTCAATCAGCGGTACGCTACTTCGACTCGGTTGATCGAAGAACCCTCGACGACACGTCCCAGCAGGCTTCGCTGATTCTCCAAGTCTCCTAATTTCGTGCAGCGTGACAAAGGTACAAAAAAGCGACGACCTGATTTCGGACAAGTCTTCCGGAAAGATAGCTCGCTGATCTGCCGAGGAATGAAGGCTCTCTTTCGGCGGGTGGAAGATCCGTCGTACTTTCGTGCCAGAAGACCGTGCAGAAAATATTCTGTCGTTCACAGGATCGCGGCTTGATGCCCGAGATGGTATCCGGTTTCAATTGCTCTCATGCCTTACCTTTCAATATCGACAAACGCACGCGTCGCGGACGCCAGGAACTCAGAGCTTCTGGCGGCTGCGTCCCGGGTCGTCGCATCCCAGCTCAGCAAACCGGAGAATTACGTGATGGTGAGCATCGCTCCTGGCCAGCGGCTGGCGTTCGCAGGCAACGAGGAACCGGCCGCCTTCCTGGAGCTGAGAAGCATTGGTTTGCCAGATGCGAAGCGCGGCTCACTCAGCAAGGAGTTGACAGACTTGATAGCCGAGTTCTGCGGTATAGCCAGGGATCGTATCTTTCTGGTGATGGTTGACGTGGACGCGAAACTCTGGGGCCACGACGGAAAGACATTTGGCTAGCGAGCGTTCACAAAGTGCTTTGGCAAGAGAGGCTTTTACACTAAACGTACTGCAGAATGAGGAGCCACTTGGTCCTTGGAATCGCCATATCATCTGACTTAATAGAATTTTGCCGGCTTTTTGGGATAGCCTTCGCCTCACAGGATGAAGCAAGCCGACACACCTGAAATGCGAACAAAGAGGAAAAGCATATGAGATTCATGCGATGCGCAGTCGCGTTCGCGACGCCGGCATTTTTTTGCCGTTTCGTTACGAGCCTACGACCGGATCCCTGGCACATCGAACGCTTTAGTACCGTGTAGCAACGTGCGATTGGTTTAATCGGATATTGAGTAGTAGGCACCTTTGCCGTATAGAAACAGAATTCTCGTTCGACTTCCTGCGCCCCCCAACGTGTTCGTTCGCTTTGCGTCGCCCGGTCCAGGATTTCGCTCGATGATAGTTGGCAGCAGATTTCCGCGGATAACTGAGGCTAACTAGCCAAGGTTTGAAGCAGGCCTGACTCGCAGCGCGTATCAAAATATAAGGAAAATCAAAACCATGAAGAATCTTTTTCCAGGGAGAATCTCCTTGATGATGCTTAGACTTCGGAAGTATTTAAGGGCCGATTTCCTTTGGGTCTTCGCCATAGTTGCGGCGATTACGGGCGTGCGACAATCCGCGATGGCCGCTACGCTCTATGTAAATCCCGGCGGAACGCCGGCGGCCTATCCGACGATTGGAGCCGCAGTTATTAGGGCGCAGGCCGGTGACATCATTTATGTCGCCCCGGGCGTCTACCACGAAGACGTGATCATCGGGAAGCAACTCTCGCTGGTGGGTAGCGGTTGCGGTCGGTCCGTGATCGACGCAATCGGCCTGTCCAACGGCCTCTACATCGACGGGATCGACAATGCCGGTCTGAGCAAGGTTGTGGTGACGGGGTTTACCGTCAAAAACGCCAACTTCGAGGGAATACTTATTACGAATGCATCATACGTTATCCTCGCGGAAAACGAGGTAATCCATAACGACTTGATTCTAAATCCAAGTGGCTGCCCCGGTCAGCCGGCTTTCGAGACGTCGGAGGGCGACGACTGCGGGGAAGGTATCCATCTCATTGGCGTCGATCATTCAACCGTGCGTCATAACACGTCTGAGAGAAATTCCGGCGGGATTCTGCTCACGGACGAAACGGTCGCCACGCACGACAACCTAATAATTGGCAACTTGGTCCGCAATAACCCATTTGACTGCGGGATCACATTGGCCTCACACCCGAATGTGGTACCTCTAACCCCGCCACCAGGGGTTTATAGCAACATTATCGCCGATAACGAGTCGTCTCACAATGGGTATCAAGTGCCTGGAGCCGGCGCAGGAGCGGGTATCTTCGCACCAGGCCCTGGGAATAAGGCTTATTCCAACGTAATAGTTAATAATCTATTGAAAGACAATGGGCTTCCCGGAGTGGCCATTCACAACCATGCGGCTCCGCCGGGAGCGCCGGCTGTCGATCTCAACGACAACGTCATTATAGGCAACCATATCTCCGGCAATGCCGCGGATACCATGGACGCGGCCACTCCAGGCCCGACCGGAATTAACATTTACGGTGTCGCCCCCATTACCGGCACCCTCATTTCGGGCAATGTGATCGAAGACGAGGCTGAAGATATCGTCACGCAGACGCCAGCGGAGGTCAATGTACACTTCAACGACTTACTCGGTGGGCACATCGGGGTGGATAACATCGGGACGGGAACAGTGGACGCGACAGAAAACTGGTGGGGATCCCCGCGCGGCCCCGGGGCGGAAGGAGCCACGAAGGTGGAAGGCCCGGACGTTTCCTTCACGCCGTGGTTGTTCTTCCCGGTTTTTGGGAGATAGGACGGGAGAACGTTGAACGTCCAGCGTTTATTCTCGGAGGTTCCTTGTGATTAATATCGCCGTAGAAGGTGCCGTCTATTCTGGAAACCTATTAGGACCACCTAAAAACTGAGAGTACCTTGCGAAGGGCGCCGATTCGCTCGAAGTTTGCCTTCCTAGTGAGCGTTTCCGGTGATCGCCGTCGAGGGACTGCGTTATGTTTGACCTTGGCCGTTTATGTAACCTAGGGTTTTTAAGGCGCTGTGATCGGCCGTTTTTCGCCTGCATGGAAATAATCTCGCCATTGCTCCTTAACACGGGGATCTGTCCCGCCGCGCTTCTCGCAGTTCGCAATTGCCTCCTTTATTGCAGTGTCAGGGCTTGGCAGAGGATCTGACCAGCCGACGATGTTACCTTTTTGTTCCTCCGAAACCGCTATCGCGAAATATCCATGTTCACCCGTCGAGAGCACAATTTTTGGATTGTCTCCCCCCTTCCGTCGGCAGCGTTTGAGAGCGATCTGTTCAACGGCACTGCGAGAAATGTCTGCAGATAAATGGTGCGAAGTACCTGATCCTGCGGCTTTCGCGGTGCGGTATGCGTATGCATAAGTCTCATGATGAGCGCCCTGCTGTTCGGAGATAGCTAGGACTATTACAGTGTATCCATCTGCCGCGGGGACCCGGGCGAATAGGGTCGTAGCGCAAAACAATATAAAGATGCATCTCTTGCTCATGGTTAAAGAAGCGTTGAGCTAGTCGTGCCTGTATGGAATCTTTTGGACCTTACTCGGCCAAACATTCTGCCGCTAAATCAAACGCAAAACCCACGGCAGGACGAAGCCGGCACAGATTGCCGTTAAACTCATTCCCAGCGAGGCAAAAGCACCTGCTGTAGAGTCGATTTCAAACGCGCGGGCGGTACCCACGCCGTGGCTGCCGCATCCTAATGCCAAACCGACGGCCCGGCGATCACGGACGCCAGTAAACTGCAGAACTAACGGGCCGAGGACCGCCCCGGATAGAGCCGAGACCATAATGCCAAGGGCCAATTTCGATTCAATTAATTGATCCTGAGTCGCTTTGCCTAAGGAACTTTCCCTGATGATCCCTAAAGCCACTGGCGCAGTGACGGATTTTGGCACCAGGCTCTTTGCCTCTCGCCACCCTAAGAACGGACCGAGTAGAAGAACGCTGGAAGCTGAGAAGGCAATTCCCAAAGCCACTACCAACAATAAGGCTCTCCAATTAGAGACGATCAATTTCCTCCGCTGCCAGATAGGCACCGCCATCGCCACAACCGCCGGTCCAAGCAGCCAGACAAGGGGCGCGGATTTCTCTCGATAAGCGGTCACTGGATATCGACTGAGCGCCAGAACAAGCACGACCACCAGGGTAGCCCAAAGAATCGGGTGAAGGAGTGGATGCTTAAGAGCAAGAAAGATTTGCCGCCAACCGAAGAACACAGTTAGCGTCAAGGCCGACCAGAAGACGGTTGTGAGCAGCTCATTCATCTTGGGGCGAACGACGCAACAGACGCTGAGCGAGATGGCCGACAAAGATCCAGAGGCTTGCGGTGGCTAGGAGCAGCGTGCCTAAGAGGGCCCAGCTTATTGGTGACCAAAGCTGCCCTTGGCCGATTGCCGAAACATAGATTGGAATGAACAGCGCGGGCAAGACGAAAAGGAGTCGATTGGAGGCTTCCTCGACAAGCTGTGGCGGGATCAGCCGCAGACGAAAGCAGATTAAGAGAATAAAGAGACCTAGCACGTTGCCGGGGATAGGCAGGTGCAGCAAATTCTTGATCTGTTCGCCGCTCAATAAGCTTAAAAGCAAAACGATGAAACCGAACGGTAACTCGATCAATAGTCGCCGCCGCAGTTTATTTTCAGTGCTTTCGGCAGTCGTGACGTTCGCCAATGACGGACGCTTTGAGGTCAATTTAAGACCGGTTTCAAATTGTCTTCGCATATTACGAACTCATTGAGCCCAAGAACCTCAGTACATGGGATTTGCGTTTTGCTTTTCCGGGCGATAAGGCCGCCAAAAAACTTCTTACTGATTACATGCAATAGCAAAAAATCGTTGCGTGCAAGACATAAACCTAGGAGTACCCGAAGGGGTAATACGAATGGTTTTGACTGCAGATGGATCTAGCCAAATATATTTGAAATTTTATGCCTCGGCGAATTGCGCGCTTTTGGCAGTGAGATAGCCAAGGATCACGTTGACGCGCCCGGACTTTCGGTTGGCATAGACGAATGCGCGGCCTTGAATGCAACAGTTGCCTTTCCAGTCCATCGCGAAGTTAGTGTCGGTTTCTTCGAAGTCGATGGGCTCTGGTTCCCATCGCGGGCGAGCTCTGCAGCAACTTGATCTGAGGGATTCAGTACTCCAATAATTCCGGAGCGGTATTTCGCTTTGAGCAACCCGCGCCAAGGCAGCGTAGGAATTGAATGTCACAGCCTTATTCGCTCCACCTCGCTCAGGGTAATCACGCCCTTTGTTCGATCGTAGCGCCTGTCGTTCGTTTTCGAATTTTTTCGTCGATGGCTCAATGCTTCGAATGCCGAGCTGAATTACCGGACTCCTTTGCAGATGATCCGTGCGGGCCAGATCCACGAACTCGCCGGGATCGTACGATCTGCGCTTTTAGGTCAGCCAGATTGAGATGTTGGCCG
>DATHPI010000211.1:0-8997 GCA_035484035.1 Chthoniobacterales bacterium | reverse complement strand
GTGAAAGACGAACAGGGTAAGGTAGAGAATTGGGTGGCGGAGGCCGGACATATCCGTCTCATGCAGGACGAGGGCTGGACAAGGACCACGCTGAAGATAGGCGATGTCGTAACTTTCTTTTTCCATCCGGCGAAGAATGGCTCGCATGCAGTGGACCTAGTGAAAGTTGTGCTTCCTGACGGACGCGCCTTGTGGGCACACAGCAGTCATGATCAGGCTCCTACGGACAAAGAAAAGTGATTGTCCTACCGCTTACGCTCTTAGGCTGATGAACAATAGAGTTCTCTCGATTGAACACATTTTGCGAGTGGGAAGGTTTCGGGTCATTCTTCTCACGGCTCGTAGATCCCCTCGTTCACAAAAAGGTGTCGGCTCCTGGGTGTTCGCAGACCGGCCAAAATTCGACAGTAGTCTGATTACTGGTCATCGAAGTCATTGAAATTTCGACGAGGGATTGAGGAATGGGTGAACTTCTGGTTTTCTGCAAATGGCTAGACCATACAGTGGTGGGCACCGCCATTCGCGAGTCATTATGGCTTTTTCCCATCATTGAAACGTTGCACATCTTTGGCATCATCTCTTTGGTTGGTGGCACTTCGATTCTGGATCTGCGTCTTATGGGACTTACCTTTCGGGACGAACCTGTGACCAAATTGGCAAGGCGATTTTTGCCCTGGGCCTGGTTCGGCTTTATCGTTCAGGTGGTAACGGGCCTGCTGATGTTCTCTTCCGAAGCTGCGAAGATGTACGGAAACTGGGCGTTCCAGATCAAGATGCTGCTGATCCTGATTGCTGGTGTGAATGCAATTGTCTTCCATTCTTTGGCGTATCAAAGTGTGGGAAAGTGGGATCGAGACCCTATTGCACCATTATCAGCACGGATCGCAGGTACAGCTTCCATCTTGCTTTGGTTCGGCATTGTCGCAATGGGCCGATGGATCGCCTACGTCACATAGCGGCACGGAGGCCATCGACTGGTCTCATCAGTCCACTCTCTTGTCACCGGCGAGAGCCGAATTCAGATCGCTCAACATTAATCTCGATTTCAGCGGGATGACCGAGAGATTTGCGTGTCTGAGTAATCCTCGAAAGTACTGATATCGTGACTGCGCACACAAGAACGACGAGCGCGGTGTAAACGAACAGTAACCGAACGGGAACGTGGGCTGATATCAGGACGCCGCCAAGCACTGGTCCGAGAATCGAACCAATCCTTCCTATTCCAAGGGCCCAGCCAGCCCCTGTAGATCGGATATCCGTCGGATAGATCGTTCCGGCAATCGAATTCAATCCGATCTGGCCACCGACAAGAAAAAATCCAACCATGAAAGCTAACATCAGCAGGGCAGAACCGCGCACCCGCGGAATCAGAATGATGAGAGGGGAAGCGAGGCAAAACGCCAATGCGATAAACAGCATGCTTTTCTTATCACTGAGCCAGCAGATTATTAGACCGCCAATTCCGCCTCCACCTTGGAGGAGCGCGCCTGAAATAATCGCATATGTAAGAGGAACCGCTGCTCCTGCGAGAATTGTCGGAAGCCAGCTTGTTAGAAAGTAGTGCCCCAATAAGCTCGAGGCGAAAGCGATCCACAAGAGAACCGTCATCGTTGCTCGGCCTTTTGTGAATAGGTGCTTCACTGGAAGACCAGAGTATCTTTCTTCTGCCACAACATAGTCGTCGCTATCGTCGAAGGAGGATCCAGGCGAAAGCTTTTGGAGGATGGTGCGGACTCGATCTGGTCGATTTTGTCTGAGGGCGAGGAACCGAACTGATTCCGGCAAAGTAAGGGCGACAAAGGCTGCCAGAATAATGGGAGCGATCCCTCCTAGCTTGAACACCGAGGGCCAACCAAAGACCGGAATAAGTCTCGCGGCCACGAAACCACCGAGGGTTCCCCCCAATGTGTAGCCCAGAAATAGGAGACTGATGATCCTGGCTTTTAGGTGAGCTGGAGCGTACTCCACCGTCAGTGCTATCGCTGCGGGGATGGAAGCACCTATCCCTATACCAGCCAGAAATCTAAGGATCAAAAGACCTGTAAGCGACGTCGCATAAGCCGCAGCAAATGTAAAGATGCCGAACAGAAGAGGTCCGCCAATAATAACCTTCTTACGCCCGAAACGGTCGCCCAGATGGCCAAGAACGGTTCCGCCCAGCAAGTATCCGAACAGCCCAAAACCGAAAACAGGCCCGAAATACCCGTTGGTAAGATGCCAAGCCTTGATAATTGCCGGAGCGGCATACGAAGTCACCTGCATATCGTAGCCTTCGATGAACATGATCAGACAAGTGTTGAAAAGTATCGTCATATGAAACCAGCCAAGTTGGCTGTTTTCGATCAGAGCTCCCACGTCAATGGTCGTTCGTGTCTTCATCCTTGCCTTTCGCTTAGTTATCGACAGACGCTGATAAGTTGCATTTTGAAAGACCCAACCTGATTCGTAACGCCATTCATGGCTCTGGGCTCCAGCAATGTAACGCCCTTTCATGAGATCACTTCTTCACCTGCCCTCGCAGGCCACACCTGTTCGGGGCCTCATCCTTAAGAGCTTAAGAATGGAGGCCCAATATTAGACCATTCGATAGAGCGCGTTCAACTGAAATCTTTCAACCTTTATAGCGAAGACGGATGAAGTTGGGAGATTGTTGCAATCAATCGACGTCATTCGCTCCAGGAAGAGGCTGACAAAGCTATTGGAGGGTTTATCGTCGGTTCCGTCCCCACTGATATAAGAGCTAATTCTGTCTCTCTTGACACCGGCCCGGAAACAGTTACCCCGCGAGTCCTCGTGGATAGCCCACATTTGGTGGAATGGATGTCGAAGAGTCGGCTCTTCCCAGCAATCAAAGGCATGCGACTACGCCGTGAATTCACCATTTCGAGCAGATCGAGTCTCTGGACCTGCTTTACATAAATTTACAGATGTTCCGAATTTTGCTATTGACAAAGGACATGTTGATTGGTCTAAGATTAGCCCGCTTCCAAATAGAGCACTCGCAGATGGAGCCAATTCGAAAGGAATATCGCTCCATCGTACCTCGACCGTAACGTCGACGCGAAAAAGCGGTCTTCGGGGTCTATTTGGCGCGTCGCGATTGGCCGTTGCAGGCGTACATAGTTTAGATGTGAAGGGAAGAAGATGATGATCTTGCTCCTGAGTAACAACGAAAAGCTCAGAGTGATTTGGCCGATAGCATTGATGTTGTTTCTTGTAACCTCTCCGGTTTTCGCTCAAGTCATTCCCACTGGAACCATCTCGGGAGTCGTAAAAGACTCAGGAGGTCTGATGGTGTCGAATGCGAGCGTGACGATCGTAAACGTCGGGTCGAATCTTCAGCGGACAACGAAGACGAGTGACAATGGAGCGTACCGTTTTCCTGCGTTGCCGATCGGTCATTACAACGTCAAGGTGGAGGCGGCTGGCTTTAAGACTGAGACAGAGAGGGATCTGATACTCGACGTCGCGCAGGAAGCAGTAGTGAGCTTTACGATGCAAGCTGGTGGGATAGAGCAACAAGTCGTTGTCACGGCAGAAGCAGCTCGAGTGGACACCACGACCAGTTCCCTTGGCCATATAGTGGACAATCACCAGATTGCCGAGCTTCCGCTCAACGGCCGAAATTTCGTCGACCTCACACTGTTGCAGACGGGAGTTACACAGTTCCAGGGTAATCAGCCCGGCGTCAACGGCCTTTTCGGTGAATTCTATAGCAGCAACGGCGCTCCGCTCCGGTCGAATATGTACACGCTCGACGGCGCGATTATGGGAAATATCCAGGCCGCGAGCGCTTCATCGATCTCCGGTCTCTCGCTTGGATTGGACGGTATCAGCGAGTACAAAGTTATGACGAATTCCTTCAGCGCGGAGTATGGGCTTGTGATGGGCAGCCAGACTACGATCGTCACGAAGAGCGGAACGAATCAGTTTCATGGTGACATATTCGAATACTTGCGAAACAGTGCTCTGAACGCCCGGAATTACTTCGACGTTTTGTATTCACTTCCAACAACCGTTCCCGGGGGAGGACGCCGTACCGCTCCGTTTCAAAGAAACCAGTTTGGCGGGTCGCTCGGCGGCCCGATCAGAAAGAACAAGACATTCTTCTTTGGCACCTATGAGGGTTTTCGCGAAGTATCGGGAAATCCACCGAACGTCGGCGTGACCCCTACGATTCCAGCAGCGTGTCACACTCCGGTGATTGGTGGTGTCCAGACTGTCACCAATTCCTGTGATTCGGCGCTGAAGCCCGGCCAGACGGAGAACGTGACTCCGAGCATCCAACCGATTCTGGCTCTTTGGCCACTCCCGAACGTTCAACCAGGCAATCAATTCACTTATCTCAGTACTGCGCGGACCCACGAGGACTATGCGCAAGGGCGTATCGATCACACCATCTCAAGCAGTGATAGCGTGTTCGGTCGTTACACTTACGACAATACGAACGAGACGTACCCAAAGGTTTTCCCTTTATTTGATTTTGGCCTTATTGAAAGGCAGCAGTATCTGACGCTCGCTGAAAATCACATCTTCTCTCCGGAACTCCTAAACTCCGGTCGCTTCTCCTACAGCCGGTCGCACGTCCTAGATGACACACCCTCTCCCTCCAACCCTTCGACAAGCAGCGTCACAGGACCGCAATATTCGTGCATCACGGGTCGAACGATCTGTCCCTTTAACATTAGTTCCATCGCCAATTTCAGCGGCTCCACGGCAACCGCGATCAACAATACGCAGGACATTTTCAGCTTCGGTGACGATCTTTTCTGGACTAAAGGCAAGCACGGGATAAAGTTTGGGACTCTGATCAATCACTACAATCAGTACGCCAACTTGGGCGTGGGACAAAAGGGCACGGTGGCCTTCGCCTCGCTCCAATCCTTTCTGACAGGTGTGTACAGAAACTACACAACGTACGATCCGTCCTACAACAGCCTGAAGGACATGTTGTTTGAAACGATTGGATTTTATGCGCAGGACGACTATCGCGTTGTGCCGCGGCTCACATTAAATCTCGGCTTGCGGTATGAATTCGGGACGCAACCGACAGAGAAGAATGGGCGCCAATCGTATTTTCTAAACCCGCCTTATAGCAACACGGTGACACTCGGCCCAATCGTGGGGAATCCAACCCATCGTAACGTCAGTCCGCGAATCGGATTCGCCTGGGATGTTCTGGGTGATGGCAAGACGTCACTGAAAGGCGGCGCTGCACTCCTTTACGATCTGGCCAATGTTGGCGGTGTTTTTGGGTTGGCGGGACTTGCAACGCCACCATATGCGACCAGTTATGTGGTTACTCCTACCTCGGGAGGGCCGGCAACACTCACCCTTCCGTTTCCAATACCTGCTAACCCGGGTACACTTCAAGGAACGGCGCCGACGAGCATTAATCGCAATTACCAATCGCCTCACATGTATGACTTCAATTTGGCGATTGAGCGACAATTGCCATGGGAGATGATCCTGAATGTGGCTTATGCGGGCTCGCGAGGATTGAACCTGTGGCAGCCGGTGAGCGAAGCAAATCCGTTTTGCCCTACCCAAAACACCTTCGTGCCGCAGGGATGCACGGGAATCACGACCGTCGTTCCAGGCGCGAATCCCATCTGGGCAAATGCAAAGGCTCCAAGGCTGAATCCCTTCTTTTCAAACTTCTCGCTCTTCGGCACGGCCGGCGTCTCATGGTATAACGCGTTGCAGGTCAATCTGACCAAACACCTTGGCCACGGGTTGCAGTATCAATTCGCATATACCTACAGCAAACTGCTCGACGACACGGAAGGAATTTCAAACTCAGATACCAGCGGCGCCACGACCAACCAGGTCGAAAATCCATTCAGCCCAATATTGGACTGGGGCCCGGCTAACTTTGACGTAAGGCACAATATCCATGTCAATGTTCTCTATCATCTTCCCAAAACGGGCGACAAAAACCTTCTGGCCAAGCTGGGGAATGGATGGTGGACGGGAAGCATCGTCAGTTTCCAGACCGGCATGCCATTTTCGCCCACCCTATCGAGCGACCGCCAGCAAACCGGACTTACGGGAACAAACGGTGGGTTGGAGCGGATGAGTTACGTCACAAGCGCCAATGTGGGTGCCGTTACTGCGGCAGCGGTCGCGGCTGGCTTGACGACCTGTCCAGCTAATGCGTCCGGCTGTATCCCTTACAATCCTGTTGTCTACAACCATAAGACCGTGATCACCCACACCGTTCAGCAATGGTTTAATCCAAACATGTTTGCCCTCCAACCGGTTGGTACGATCGGAGATGTAAGCAGAAATATTTTGACGGAACCAGGCTTGGTAAATTGGGACTTCTCGGTCAACAAGGACACAGCTCTGCGATTCCTCGGCGACGCGGGACAACTCCAGTTCCGGGCGGAAGCTTTCAACCTTTTGAATCATGCCAACTTCGGGCCCGCACAAAATGGAGGAGTTTTCAGCGGTAGTGTGAAAGATGTCGTGGAGCAGCCTAGCTTCAGCGGAATCATCTCCACTTCAACTCCTGGGCGGCAAATTCAATTCTCCTTGAAGGTTCTCTTCTGAGAAGACTGCATCTTCGAGATAAACAGTAAAACTCTCGCTAAAACAAATCTCTCTCAGTCAAAAAGGGGCTTTTCGATGGGCGTCATAGGAAGAGCATCAGGAAGAGCGGTTACAGTGTTGAGTCTGGTGTCAACAACGATCATTCTAGTATCAGCAACTTCTCGTTCCCAGACGATCTCTGCGCAAACCTGGGAATCCCCGAAATCTGCGCCGGGATCCGGCCAACTCTTTCAATGTATCTACGAACAAAAGTGGCCCTGCAACCCTTCGGCTGATCACGCTCCCACGGTCGATCAGATATTGGCGAAGTATGAAGAGGCTCTGGGCGGCGCGTCCGCACTCGCGAAGATAAACACAAGGGTTATAACGCAGCGACGCTTTCAGGATATCGGAACACCCGAAGATCACTATCTTCTTCGCTATACAAAGAAGCCGTCGTCGGAAGATGGACGCATCGTGTCTATCATGAGCCACACTGCGCTCGACGGAACATTTCTGCGATGGTCTAACGGATGCGACGCCAAAGGAGGGTACAGTTGGTCGGGACGAAAAGATTCGAGCGGGATTCCGCATGACGGGAAAAACTCGACCGACGGACTTTGCGAGCAGGAGCTATATTTCTACGGATATTTCCCACTTGATTTGAAACATTTGAAGAACGCTTATCAGCGACTCGAGTATCACGGAACCCACAAGATCTTTCAGCCTGTGGCGAGTGCCATAGGAGAAGTAGCAGGAGGTCAAGGACCGGACATCATCCCGGCGGGCGAGGCTCGCGATACCTATCTCCTTCTTGGTGTTCCTGCCAAGGCAGGCGACGACTATGAATGGCTGTACTTCGACATTAAGACGGGTCTGCTCCTCCGCTTTGCAAGTGCCGGTAACAACCCGAATTGGCCGAACAGTCCGCTAACCGGAAGTTCGGATCCCGTGACGGTCGCAGCCGCCGGCAATTCTGCAAGAATCGTCGATCTGCTCCAATATAGGAAAGTCGGTGACGGCACAATAGCGCCGTTTCAGTTCGTTAATCAGGGACCCGAAACTCGGGTTCGAGGAGTCACCATCACCGTGGTAGAAAACGCACCGATCGCAGATAGTGTTCTCCTGAGGCCAAAGAACTCGCTGAGGGCGGATAAAGGGTTCGGGGCAGACAAGGGAACACAATAGGACGATCTTCCAAAGCGCCCAGCTTTCTGCTGGGGCAAGTTGGGATATCACGAACAATCTGGCAATGACTCTATTGCTGTCCGAGAAAAGGGGCTTATCCAGTGTGTAAGTTGAGGATCATTGCATTCGTTGCACTTGCGGCTTTGTCAACTTGTTCGCCAAAAATAATCGCCCAGTCAGGTGCGAAGACCGCCACTGTACCCGACGGCACTAAGAGCTTTGATCCCCGGGACCTATCAGGGGTGTGGCGACTTCCAATGACGCCCAAGTCAAACCTGCAGTTTAAAAGCCCAATGCCAGAGCCCCCGTTGACGGCATGGGGCAAGGAGCACAAATTTCCTGGGGGAATTACCCATGGGAGCCATATCACTGTGAGCGGCGGGTTTCCTGGACAAAACTGTGACCCGATTACAGTTCCTGCGCAGTTTTCATACCTTCGGTTTTACCCGATGGAGAATATTCAACTCCCCGGTCGAATCCACCAGGTATTCGAACTTCATCGCGAGTGGCGCGACATCTGGATCGATAAGGAACATCCGAAAGATTTGTCGCCTACCTACATGGGGAATTCGGTTGGCAAATGGGAAGGAAACACGCTTGTCGTCGACACCATCGGATACAACGGAAAAGATTTTGTGACCGAAGATGTAGATCATCCAATGAGTGACCAGTTTCATCTTGTAGAGAGGTATACGCGCACCAGCTATAACACCCTGACCATAGAGATGTCCTTTCAGGACCCAAAGGTGTGGGGCGATAAGACTTGGTCAGGATTCACAAGAATTTTGAAACTTCAGGACGATCAATTACAAGAGTGGATTTGTGTTCCTGAAGTGGATGCTGAATTTAATAAAAAGATAATGAAGCCCACTTACGGCTCCGAAGGGCTCAACCTGCCAAAGGACACGCCAAAGAAATAACAAGAAGAAACGAGCTTTTAGAAAAAATTTAAAGAGCACTATGAAAAAGCGTTTATTAGCCTGTTTGGTCGTGTCGATTGTATATCTGGCGGGTCCGATTCCGGCGTGGGCCCATCACGGGTATGCGGCTTACGATGAGACGAAACTTCTTTCATTGAAGGGGACTGTAACCGATTACGAGTTAGCCAATCCCCACTCGACGATGTCTTTTGACGTGAAAGACGAACAGGGTAAGGTAGAGAATTGGGTGGCGGAGGCCGGACATATCCGTCTCATGCAGGACGAGGGCTGGACAAGGACCACGCTGAAGATAGGCGATGTCGTAACTTTCTTTTTCCATCCGGCGAAGAATGGC
>DATHPI010000210.1:0-4865 GCA_035484035.1 Chthoniobacterales bacterium | reverse complement strand
CGCGTTCACCGGTCTCTACGTGCTCGTTTACGCCGGAGAGTCCGTCAAATACGGTTTCCTGCCGCTTTACATGGACGTGCAGCTACACCTTGAGCCAGCGGTGCGTGGTGCGGTGATCGGTATCCAACCGCTGGTGGAACTGGCTATCATGCCGTTCTGCGTGACGCTTGGTCGACGCGTCGGATTTCTGTGGCTAATGTGCATCGGCGCGGCGTTCGGCGTCGCAGCCAACATTTGCTTTGCCACAATTGCTAATGCGCTCGGCATGTTCGCCGGTCAGATCCTTATGGGCGGTGTCTGGGGTATTTTTGCGTCGCTCGGCATCATCGCTGCACAGCGGTTGCTTCCGACTGCCGTCGCTACGGCTTCTGCAATCTTCATGAGCTCGACGGCAGTCAGTAGCGCTCTTGGCGGTCTTACTGGAGCTCTTGGCGTCGCCACAGTCGGTCTCCCCGAAATCTTCTTCATCCCGGCGGCATTTGCTTTCCTTGCCGTACTCGGCCTCGGGGCTATGGCGAGATCAGGAGCGCTGAAATCGAGGCCCGCAGGCGACAGTGTGTGATCAATGCGCCAAGTCCTCTCGCAACCGAACGTGCCGGCTTTGGTCGATCGACCGCCGGTCCGGTGTTGGCAAGTTGCAAGATCACCAGCAGCAGTATCCGCCGTCCACGACGAGATTGCTGCCGGTGAAAAAACTGCTTGAATCTGAAGCAAGAAACAGCACTGCTGGTGCAATCTCCTGCGGTTCACCGACTCTATGTAAAGGCGTGAATTGCATCCAGCGGTCGTACCATTCCTTGTTTGCCATTCCTCCCTGGGTCATCGGCGTGTTTACATAACCCGGGGAGATACAGTTGACCCGCACACCGCGTTGCGCCCATTCGCCCGCCAGTGATTTCGTCAGCATGATCACCGCCGCTTTAGACGCATTGTAAGCGGCTTGCGGCTGGGGAGTATTCGAAATAATCCCGGACATGGAGGCCGTATTGATGATGCTGCCTTTTCCCTGCTCCAGCATCACCTTGCCGAATTCCCGACATCCATAATAAACTGCGTGCAAATTCGTATTCATGATCATGTGCCATTCTTCATCGGATGAGCTTTCTCCCGGGACGCTGTGAGCGATTCCGGCATTGTTGAAGGCAATGTCAATCCGTCCGTAACGCTCCTTTACGTCTGCTGCTACTTGCGCGACGAACTTTGAGTCGGTGACGTCACCGGGGATAAATTGCACGCCAAAGTTCTTTGAGGTTGCGTTGCCGTTCTCAATATCGAGATCGACTATGACAACCTTTGCGCCGTTTTCCAGGAACGCTTTGGTGGTTTCGAGGCCGATCCCGCGGGCGCCGCCAGTGACAACTGCGACTCTGCCGTCCAAAGGGGTAAGAGGGGAATATTGCATATTTTGTATTTGATCACTAATCGTTGGTCGGAGATGAATCGAAGGGATGAAATCACGGCAAGGCCCAGGACCACAACCAATGAGAGCCGTTAGGAATTTTATGTTTAGATGTCTTGTATGAGCAAAAGGGTGAACCGGCTTAACCCTTGACCGCGCCGGAAAGGAGGCCTGCGACAAAATATTTCTGCACGAAAGTGTATAGGACCAAAAGCGGGACGGCGATGATCACCAGGATGGCAAACAGCGCAGCCGGATTGGCCATATACATTCCCGAATACTGCATCGGAACCAGGGTGACGGTTTTATGACTGCTTTCCGTCATGACAACCAGAGCTAGAAAGAACTCGTTCCAGGTCACGATGAACTGCCAAACCGCAACAAAAATGATGGTCGGTTTTATCAAAGGAATAGCAACATGGCAAAACATTTGCCAAGTTGTGCACCCATCGATCACCGCCGCCTCAAACAGGTCACGTGGCGACTCATCCATAAAGTTTTTGATGATCGCAATTGCATACGGAATTCCTAACGCGGCGTATGGCATGATCAAACCCTGGTAGGTACTTATCCAGCCAAAGCTCTTGAGCAGAATGGCGATCGGGAGAACGATCGATGCGACCGGCATCATCAAAGTGGTTAGTAGGCTCGTAAACAGGAACGTTGTCCCCCTGAGCTTCAGGATCGACGAGGCGAAAGCGAACGTCGACGCGAATGCCAGAACAATGATGACGGTCGCCGTGGTGACGAGGAGACTATTGCCAAAAAACATCCAGAGCGGGTTGTCGCGAATCACCGTGATAAAATTATCAAGTGTCATCGGCCAGGTGATCAGCTGCGGTTCAAACGCTGCATCCGAGGGCCTGAGGGCAACACTGACCATGTAGACTTCGGGTATCATCCAGAGCAGAAGCGTCACGGCGAGGATCAGCTTGGCACAGAACCGCATCGAGATGCGGAAACGAGGCTGTTCGGAGAGCTGCGGGCTCATACGAGGCTTTCACGGTTAGGGTTTAATCGGGCACCGAAGGCCACGATCTGGATCATCGACAACGCAAGCGCAATGATCAAAGTGACTGTCGATAGAGCCGAAGCGTATCCAATATCGCCGATGACAAAGCCTTGTTTGAAGATGTATGTACCAAAGATCTCACTGGCGTGGTCGGGTCCTCCATCACTCATCAGATAGACGATAGGAAATGTTTGCAACGTTCCGATAACACCTAGGAGCAACAGCGACCGCGTGACGGGGGTAAGCAGTGGAATTATCACGCGGGTCGCGAGTTTCCAACCATGCGCTCCATCGATTTTCGCCGCGTCCCAGAGTTCGGTCGGTATATTCGTTAAGCCAGCGACGTACATGATCATCGAAAAGCCGGTCCATTGCCAGATGTTCACCACGATCAAGGCATAGATGACAAGGTTGGGATCGCCCAGCGGCGAGGTGGTTAGCTGGACGCCAACAGCTTTGGCATATTGCTGGATGATGCCATAGTACGGAGCGTACATCTGGGACCAGACAATACTAACAACCGAGACGCTGGTGATGACCGGCAAAAAGAACATGACACGGAAAAAGGTCTTAGAGCGAGTCGTGTAGGTCTCGATTAAGTAGGCTATCGTGCCGCCGACCACCATTTGGACCGGAATTGTGATTAATCCCCAGAGGAACATGTTAAGCAACACTTGCCAGAACACCGGGTCTTGAAAAAGCTGCCAGTAGTGGTTGAGCCCGACGAAGTCACTTCGGTGCGAACTGCTGCTCCCGCGCAGACTCTCGCCGATCACCCACAGGATCGGATAAGCGACGAACAGCACGAACATGACGACTGCCGGGAATACGTAGCCGTAGTGGAGCGTTAACCTTCGCTTGTGTCGCTTGCCCGCGCTGGCATGGCCGGGTGTAGTTACCATCGATTTCGTAGGCATGTGTCAGACACTCTGATTCCGGTTGTGGCACCGCCTCTCATTGCAGTCTACCGGACTAGCAAGACTGTCCGCATTGCCTGCATCGATTACTTCAAAGTTTTGTCGGTCACCTCTTGGATCCGCTTTAGAGCATCCTGCGGAGGAACTTTGCCGGCGGCCACACCGGCAAGAGCATTGTCCAGCGCGTCGGCGATCTCCGGATGGGCAAGGCGCTGGTTTTCGGCATGAAGCAGGTCGCCTGTGAAACGATCGTACATCTGTTTGATGTTCGGCGTTATCTCACCCTTGGGTTCAAAACCATTGAAGGCCGCCAGATCATTCAGGTCATTAAGCGCTGGCTGTAGCGCTGCCCCTTTGACAAGGGACGCCAAAAATTTCCAGGCCTCAGGATTGTTAGCCCCGTTCTTCGTCAGACCGTAGCCGATGTCCACGCCACCAACTGGAGGGCTTGATTTGCCATCTGGGGTAAGGGCGGGCAAGTAGAAAAAGTCGAATCCGTTCATATTCTGGATGAAGTGGGAAAGGGGTGGAGGGAACTTACTTTCCTGCATCCACCACGAGCCAAGCGCCATCATCCCGATGCGACCTTGAGCGAACAGTTGTGCACCGGTCGGATAGGCATGCGCCCCTAGGGCGCCTTCTTGGAAGACGTGGTCGGTGAAGAGCTTCCCCCAGGCTTCCATCGCAGAAACCAGGGCGGGTGAGTTCCAGGGGGCTTTCCCGGCTTGTGCTTGCTCCACGAGTCCCGGGGAGAACTGATTGGCGATCATGAGAAACACGTTTTCGTTCTGCCAACCGTCGGCAGCGCCTTGGTACATGGGAATGTAGCCGTGCTCGCTCAGATTCTTCGCAGCACTGACCAGCTCCCGATAGGTTTGCGGAACAGCTATCCCTAGCTTCTGGAAAGCCTCTTTGTTGTACCAAATGGCCAGCACCTGACACTCTTGTGGCAAAAGGTAATAGTTGGAATCGTTAGGCGGATTACCCATGGTGAGCTGCTTTAAGGCGACCGGGGATATTTGCGTCGCCCAATTGTCCCCCCATTCTTTTGCCGCATAAGAGTTCAGGGAGACCAGCTGTTCGCGGTATTGCTGGGTGAGCGAACCCGGCTGTAAGCCTACAATATCGGGCAAACTGTTGGAGGCGGCAGCAGCTTTCAGGGCAGTGATATACTGAGGAGCATAGTTGTAGTAGGTGTACTTCACCTTCAGTCCGGGATTTTGCTCCTCAAAGGCTTTGATCGATTTGTCCATGGTGCTGGAGATGAACCAGGACCAAACGGTGATTTCCTTGTTCTCAGCCCCGTCGGCTGATGACCCAAGCAGGCAGACTAACCCGGAAAGGGCAATGGCAATTCTGTGTATTTTCATTTTCTATCGGGTGGTTTACGTAGCCGTCTTTTATACAAGAGCAACGCGTTTGAAATGGGGGTTATTTTAATTTTGTCGATTGCGATCATTTGGGCCGGGCGAGTGCGGATGCAGGGCTCAGTCCGAGCGCGGAGGCCGTGAAGGAAACTAAACTGACAACGGCGCTC
>DATHPI010000209.1:0-10006 GCA_035484035.1 Chthoniobacterales bacterium | reverse complement strand
CTCCACGCCGCCGTTGAAGAAATAGGTCACGTGTGGATACTTTTCGGTTTCCGCAATTCGCATTTGCTTCTTGCCGGCCTCGCTGACCACCTTTCCGAGAATGTTATCCAGTGTCTGGGGTTGAAAGGCGACCGGGCAATTGTAGGTCTGGTCGTAGACTGTCATGGTGACGAAGTGGACTTTCGGCTGCACCTGACGATCGAATCCGTCAAAATCAGGGAAGAGAAAAGCCCGCGCGAGTTGTCTTCCTCGATCAGCACGGAAGTTGAAAAAGAAAACCACATCGCCATCTCGAATTCTTTGCTGGTTCGGATGCGAAAAAATCAACGGTTTGAGGAATTCATCAGTTTCCCCTTGCTCGTATCGATGCTTGACGGCGTCCGCGGGCAAGCTCTGAACAACTTCGCCCTCTCCGAGCACGATGGCGTCCCAGGAGAGCTTGGTGCGCTCCCAACGTTTATCCCGGTCCATCGCGAAATAGCGGCCGATGACCGTGGAGATGACGGCACCTGACCCGGCTACGGCATTTTGGACGGTGGACAAATATTCAGCTCCGCCGGTCGGCGAAGTATCGCGTCCGTCTGTGATGGCATGAATCAGAATGTCGGTTACGCCGTACACCGCCGCCACTTTGACCAGGGCAATCAAATGGTCCTGATGACTATGGACGCCCCCGTCGGAGAGCAGTCCGATGAAGTGGAGACGAGAATGTTTGGCTGACTCGAAGGCCGTGCGGATCCCGGGAATAGTCGGCAACTCTCCGTCGAGGATTGCCTTGTTAATTCGGGTAAAATCCTGATAAACTATCCGGCCGGCTCCGAGATTGAGGTGTCCGACCTCCGAGTTTCCCATCTGGCCTTCGGGCAATCCCACATCCATCCCGCTCGCGCTCAGATTGCTCCCGGGATAGGTCCGGTAAAGATAATCGTGATAGGGAGTATGAGCGAGCAGCGTCGCATTACCATCGGCTTCTGCTAATTGCCGCCCATGAGGATTAATCCCCCATCCGTCCCGAATAATCAGCATCACTGGTTGAGGCATATTTCGCTCAGAGTAGGCGAAAACAAAGCAGAGAGTAAAGGCCCGCGAATCACGTGGATTGACGCGAATCAGAAAGAGAAGTCCGAATGGAAAGATCCTGGAATCTATCCCCTATTTGAGCGGCCTCGTGTTTCGCGGACCCTGGTTCTATTCCTTAACCGGTTTTGCAGAATCCCGTTTGCGCTTGAGATAATTCGAACGGCGACGACGCTTTTCTACCTTGTTGTGTTGCTTACCCATGCACCCCTGTAACGGGAATCGGACGCCCGGTCAATTAAACCTCTGCACCGACGAGGCTTTTGTTCCCGCGCTGGGCAAGCTCGAGATGAAACTGTTCCGGCATCGGTGCCGGGCCGTTGACGTGGGTGCGACCCCAATAACTGGAAAAATTCTCGTTACCTTGGCGATTCTGCACGAATTCCTCCACCAGCCCGCGCACTCGGACGGGTATCTCTTCCACGGCCACTGTCTTCTCTTGAAGACCGGCCAACCGTTCACCGGTCACTGAACCTCCGACAAAAAGGGCGTACTTGCCCGGCGCGCGGCCAACAAAGGCGATATCAGCGTTATAAGGCCGGGCGCAACCGTTCGGACAACCGGTCATCCGGATCAAAATCGGCTCCTCACCCAGATCGAAATCTCGCAAAATGTCGTCGATTTTGTCCAGAACGAGGTGGAAGACTCTTTCGCTTTCCGCCAAAGCGAGCCCGCAGGTGGGGAGCGCTACGCAGGCTTGCGCCAGCCGCCTGGTCTCGGACAAGTCTTCCGGTTTCGGAATTCCGTGAGCCGTCAGGAGTGCGGTGACCTTCTCTTTGGCGGCAGGATCAATATCGTGAAAAATGATGTTACAATTGGTGGTCAGCCGGATAGGAAATCCAAATTGCTCGGATATAGTCCGAAAAGCGGTCCGCCATTGGCGCTCTGGTGTGTCTTTGATGCGGCCTTCTTCAATCCACAAAGAACAAAACAATTTCCCATCCCCTTGTTCCTGCCAGCCAAAGACGTCGCTCACCGTGTTCCAGTGAACTTTTTTGGCCGGTTCATACGGCGCATCTAACCGCTTGACGACCTCTTCGCGGAACCAGTCAATCCCGCGCTCGTCAATCAAGTATTTTAAACGGGCGCGTTTGCGATCGTCTCGGTTACCGAAATCCCTTTGAGCAGTCACCACGGCGACAGCGGCCCGCACGGCGTGCTCTCGGGCGATGTAAAATAACGGCTTGGCGAGCGCCGGAAAAGTTTCAATCTTGCCGTGCGACATCCCGAATCCGCCACCTGCAACTACGGTGTAACCCTGGACCGCCCCATTGACCAGGTGGGAAATAAATCCGAGATCATTGGTATAAATGTCGACGTCATTGCGCGGCGGAATGCAGATACCGATTTTAAATTTCCTCGGAAGGTAAAGCTTTCCGTAAATCGGCTCGGGCTCTTCCGTTTCGCCGTTCAGGCGCTCGCCATTGAGCCAAATCTCCGCATAAGCGGTCGTTTTGGCGAGAAAAGCGTTGCTGATTTCGTGGGCGAGCTGCTGGGCATCGAGATGAGCCTCGTCTTTAAAAGGGGTGGGCGAAGCGGTGGTATTCCGGACGACATCCCCACAGGCACCCCAAGTGGTGATCCCGGATTCATTGATCCTGCGGATGCAGTCCTGCAGATCGCCCTTGAGCACACCATGCAGCTGAAAACCTTGGCGAGTGGTAATCCGGAGCGTTCCGTTGCCGAGATCCCCGGCAATCCGGTCGTGCGCAAGATATTGTTCCGCAGTCAACGCTCCGCCAGGCAATTTGGAGCGAACCATGAACATCCAGGCTTTGTCGAGGTGCTGTTTTTTGCGCGGCACCCGCTGGTCACGATCATCCTGCTGATAGGTACCGTGGAACTTCAGGAGCTGATACTCTTCATCGGAAAAGTGAGACTGGTCACCAAGAAGAGTTTCCTCGATGGTACCGCGCAAGGCATGACTTTCAGACTTAATTTCTTCTACGCTTTTGGAAGCCATAACAGCTAAACTGGATAATCCCTATAGGGTTAAGGTATTTTCGCAAACGCGCAAATGGATTCTCTTAGCAGTGTCAGTGCCAGTGTCAGTGTCAGGGGGCACAAGAGTCCTTTCAGGTCTAAGGTCGAAAACGAACAGTGGGCCGTTGATGCCCAACTGACACTGACACTGGCACTGACACTTTAAAGGGAGATGAGCGATTTCTTCCAGCACGGGCTGATCAGCACATTGCACCGCCTGGTGGATGGTCCGCTCATCGATCGTCAGGAATTCTTGCCACCTCTTGAATCGGTTGTCCTGGTCCTGCCGTGTCACTATGCCGAAGTTGGAACGGCGGCGCTGGACGGCATCATCGAATGCCTGGGCAACGCGAAATTTTTGTCTCGTATCGTCATTTCCATGAATGGGATCCCAGATCACTCCATCGCACAGGTGAAACAATTCTGGTCAAGATTGAATAAACCGCACGTGGTCCTTCGGAATGATTCTACCGTTCTGTCCGAACAACTAGCGAAACAGAATTTACCGAACGCTCCTGGCAAAGGTTTGAACATCTGGCTGGCGTTCGGATGGCTGGCGGGCAACCAATCTTCAGAAACGATCCTGGTACACGATTGTGACATCGCGAATTACGATCTGGATCTTCCACTGGCCCTCGCGCTTCCGGTTGCCCGGTTGGGCTACAGCTTTTGCAAGGGTTACTACAGTCGGGTCCGCGAAGAGTTATTCGGCAGGGTCACCAGGCTCTTTGTTATTCCGTTGGTTCGATCCCTGATTCGGGTGCTCGGACACATGCCTCTGCTCGATTTCATCGATAGTTTTCGTTATCCCCTCTCCGGCGAATATTCGATGAGCTTTGATACGGCGATGGATTTGCCCATCGAAGGTGGATGGGCACTCGAGATCGGATCACTCTGTGAGCTGCACCGAGGCATCGATCCAAAGGCAATCTGCCAAGTTGACCTGGCAATGCTGTACGACCACAAACATCAGAACCTTGACCCTGGGCAACGCGGGAAGGGGCTTCTCGGCATGGCTTCTGATATTGCCAGTTCACTCCTTACCCATCTGGAACGCGAAGGCTCTCCGATTGATGCCAAAACTTTGGAAAGCGTCCTGCGTACTTACCAGAGCGCCTCCAACGACTTCGTGCGACGTTACCAACACGTCGCTCAGCTGAACTCTTTGCCATTCGATTTGTCGCGAGAATCCCTCACTGCGAAGGCGTTTTCGGAAACGTTGAGCGATGCGTCCCTCGATTTCCTCCAGGGGCGAAAGGCTCGGAGCCTGCCGCCATGGCGTCGAATGATGCGGTCGGATTGGCGTCCGGAGTTGAACGTCATTGCGGAGGCGAGGTAGCGTTCAGCGTCGTATGCGAAGCGTCCCCCTTTGCCGTCTTCGTTCAGATTCTTCCGGGAACGAGGAAGCAAAGCGGGACGCTTCGCATACGACGCTTAATCGCTCTTGCGCAGCACTGGGGCGTATGTTAGCGAGCGGTTATGCTTCGGTTTGCGAAAATGAACGGCGCCGGGAACGATTTCGTGCTTGTCGACAATCGATCAGGCGTTCACAAGCTTTCGCCGCGAGAGATCGCTTTCCTCTGTGACCGCCATCGGGGCGTCGGCGCGGATGGCGTCCTTCTGGTCGAGGCCCCCGCAGGAGACGCTGATTTTCGAATGCGATATTACAACAGTGACGGTGGCGAAGCAGAAATGTGTGGGAACGGGGCGCGCTGTTTCACCCGTTTTGTCCACCAGATCACCGGAGCTCTCTCTAAGGTGCGGTTCGAAACTCAGGCCGGGATCATTGAAGCTCAGATAGAGGGCGAACTAGTCAAGCTTGAGATGAGCAGGCCGCATGACCTCGTCCTGCGCCGGACTCTTGAGATCGACGGCCTGAAGCTTTCGACTCATTCGATCAATACCGGGGTACCGCATGTTGTGACCTTCGTGGACGATATCGAATCGGCGCCGGTCCAAAAATGGGGCGCCCTAATCCGGTATCACGCCGCCTTTCAACCAAACGGGACAAACGCCAATTTCATCAAGGAAATTGAACCCGGAAGAATTGCCATCCGAACCTACGAACGTGGCGTGGAAGGAGAAACGCTGGCCTGCGGTACCGGTGTGACAGCCGCCGGGCTGATCTACGCCGCGTTGAGCGAGGTGACATCTCCGGTGCAACTGCTGGTGCGGGGCGGAGACTGGCTCGAAGTTGGCTTCCGGCGGTCCGGAACCGGTTTCGAGGAGGTGACTCTGAAAGGTCCCGCAGATTTTGTTTTTGAAGGTTCGATCGAGATTTCATAACCCCTCCAAACCATGTTTACAGGTACTTACACAGCCATTGTCACCCCCTTCAAGAACGGTCAGGTCGATGAATCAGCATTTCGAAATCTGATCAGATTCCAGGTCGAGAACGGTGTAAATGGAATCGTTCCGACGGGAACAACCGGCGAAGCTGCCACTCTCGATTCTGACGAACATCTGCGAGTGATCGAGATCGCGGTTCAAGAAGCAGGAGGCCGGTGCAAAATCGTCGCCGGCACCGGTTCAAATTCGACCCAAGAAGCAGTGGAGCTGACCCAAAGAGCTGAACAGCTCGGCGTCGATGGGGCTCTGCTGGCTAGCCCATATTATAACAAGCCCACTCAGGAAGGAGTCTACCGGCACTATAAAAAAATCGCGGAATCGACCTCGCTCAAATTGATGTTGTACAACGTCCCAGGCCGGACGGCAGGGGAAATTGGAGTGGAAACCTGTGCCCGCCTGGCCAGAGATTGTGAAAATATTGTTTCCATCAAAGAAGCAGGCGGATCAGCGGAGCGGGTCTCGGCGCTCAAAATCGTACTTCCTCCGGAATTCACCATCCTTTCCGGTGACGATGGTCTGACCTTACCTTTTATGGCCGTTGGAGCCGTCGGTGTGGTTAGCGTGGTCTCCAATGTGATTCCGAAGCAAATCACGGAAATGGTCAACGCTTTCCTCGCGGGTCAAGCCGCCGCGGCGCAAAAATTGCACCTCCGTTATTTCCGGCTTTTCAAAGATCTCTTTATTGAATCGAATCCCATACCGGTAAAAACCGCGTTGTATTTAATGGGAATGATCGAGAACGAGTTTCGTCTGCCCCTCTGCGAAATCGATAAAGCAAACCAGAGCAAGCTTCATGACACCATGGCGGCTCTGAAGCTGGTATGACCCGATTGCACGTCCAAGGGGGATACGGGCGATTGGGACAAGCCATCGTTCGCATCGGCACCGCCGCCGGAGGCTATGAAATTTCAACCTCCGGACGGAAAGACCTCTCGGAACAGACTGCGACCTGGGATGTGGCGATCGATGTGAGCCAACCGCAGGGTTCGGTCGCGCTTGCCGCCCTCTGCGCCAGGGATGGAATACCTTTGGTGATCGGAACGACCGGGCATTCGGCTGATCAACTCGGCGATTTACGGGCTGAGGCAGCGCGGATTCCGATCTTGCTGAGCCCAAATTTCAGTGTGGGAGTCAACTTGCTTTTCTGGCTGACCGAGAAGACGAGCGAGATCCTGGGCTCGGAATTTGACGCCGAGATTGTGGAACTGCATCACCGTCACAAAAAAGACGCGCCGAGCGGAACCGCGAAGCGCCTGGGCGAAATCGTCGCTCAGACGCGATCGCTGGAGTATAAGGAAGCAGCGCGTCACGGGAGAGAAGGATTGGTCGGCGAAAGAAGTAGAACAGAGATTGGGGTTCACGCTATCCGGGGAGGAGATATCGTCGGAGAGCACACTGTCTATTTCGCAGACGCAGGAGAACGGCTCGAATTGACCCATCGGGCCTCGAGTCGGGATACCTTTGCCAAAGGCGCGTTGCGTGCCGCCGATTGGCTGATCGGCAAACCCGCAGGCTGGTACGAGATGCGGGACGTGCTGGCGTTGCGGTAAGGGAGACGTATGCGAAGCGTCCCCGCTTTGCCATCTTCGATCCTGGGAGAAGCCAGGATCAACCGGTGTGGTTCGCATACACAGCGGTAATCGAACCTGCTGGACATTGAAGAAAGAAGGCCAGACACTTTCGGACGCTGAATGCTGTGTACGCGAACTGTCCCGGTTGCCTGGGGTTCTCCCAGGATCGAAGACGGCAAAGCGGGACGCTTCGCATACATTGAGAACGTTGAATGCGCTGTGGAATCGCCTTGGGCTCAAATATCGAGGATCGTCTGACGAACCTTCGTGAAGGATTCGCACGGACTCGTTCGCTCCATGAGCCAGGTCCCCCGATCCGGATTTCATCAATCTATGAGACGGCACCGATCGACTGCGAGCCGGACACGATGCCTTATCTCAATGCCGTCATGGTGATCAACTTCGTGGGGCCACCCGTTGCGTTGCTGGATCGATTACTGGAAATTGAAAAGAGAATGGGCCGGCCGTCGAAGAGACCGAGAAACTCTCCCCGGATCATTGATCTGGATATCCTTTTCGCAGGCAACCTTGTTCTGAATAACCCCGAGATCATCATTCCACATCCGAGGCTTCGTCAGCGCCGGTTTGTCTTGACGCCTTTGGCGGAAATCTCACCCGAACTTGTCCTCCCTGGTCAGATGCATTCCGTCCAGAGGCTTCTGGACGAACTCGATGATCCAGGGCAGGTCACACGAATCCACGCTCCCTTGATCGATCGTGAATAAGATTACTCCCGAGACGATTCGAAGCTGGAAACAAGCTCGACGACGAATCTGTGCACTGACGGCCTACGACTTTCCCACGGCAAAACTCCTGGACGAAGCAGGGATCGATCTAATCCTGGTGGGCGATTCCCTTGGGATGACGGTCCTCGGTTTTCCCGACACCACGGATGTGCAGATTCAAGACGTCATCCATCACACGCGCGCGGTGGTCCGTGGCGTCTCATCTGCGCTGGTGGTGGCTGATCTTCCGATCCACAGTTATGACCACCCTGATCTGGCAGTCCAGAGCTCCAGACTCTTGATCGATGCTGGTGCTCAGGGCGTCAAACTCGAGGGCGGACAGGCTTGTTCCGCTCAGATCCGCGCGATTACCGATGCAGACATCCCGTTTCTCGGACATATCGGAATGCTGCCGCAACACGTGGCAGAAGAGGGTGGTTACCGGAGAAAAGGCCGAACACCGGAAGAACGCGACTACTTACTCAATGAAGCCAAGGTCATTGAAGAAAATGGCGGTTTTGCCGTAGTCCTCGAATTGATCGAAGCATCCGTTGCCGCGAAAATTACGGCGTCTGTTTCCATTCCAACGATTGGCATCGGATCAGGTACGGAATGCGACGGGCAGATCCTTGTCTTTCACGATCTGGTAGGTTACTTCCCGTGGTTCAAGCCCAAGCACGTGAAATCCGAGGGCAATGTGGCGGAAGAGATCCGCAAGGCCGCACGGGCGTATATTGAGCGGACGCGGGGGTGAGGGGAAGCGGGTCGGCGGGTCGGCGTAGGGCGTGTCGGCGTTCAGCGGCGCGTTCAGGACATCGGTAATTCAAGAGATATCTCCCCTCGCACTTCCAGCAAAGGAATCGTCGCCGGTGTGAGGCTTCGATGGCAAACGCCGACACGCCCTACGCCGACCCGCCGATACGCTCCGCCCCTATCCTTCGAAGACCTTTCCCATCCTGCGAAACTTTTCGTAACGCTCAGAGAGAAGAGCGTCGACTGGTTTCTTGGTCAATTGATCGAGGTGCGCCAAGAGCGCCGACCGGAGATTCTGGGCAGCCATTTCGTGGTCCTGGTGTGCGCCGCCAAGGGGTTCAGGGATGACTTCGTCGATCAGCTCCAGTTCTTTCAGGTGGGCGGCTGTCAGTTTCAGGGCTTCGGCCGCCTCCGGGGCATGGCTGCGATGTTTCCAGAGGATCGCCGCACAACCTTCCGGACTGATCACCGAATAGTAGGCGTTCTCAAGCATCAAAACCCGGTCGGCGACTCCGATCCCTAAAGCTCCACCGGATCCGCCTTCGCCGATCACCGAGGCGACAATTGGAGTCCGCAACAACATCATTTCGCTCAAATTGACGGCAATCGATTCCGAGATGTGCCTCTCTTCAGCTCCCACCCCTGGGTAAGCTCCGGGAGTGTCGATCAAGGTGATTACCGGGAGACGGAATTTTTCCGCAAGCCGCATGACGCGAAGCGCTTTCCGGTAGCCCTCGGGATGGGCGCTCCCAAAATTCCGCCGAATGTTTTCCTTGGTATCCCTTCCTTTCTGGTGCGCCAGGACCACGCAACGGTAGCTGCCAATCGTCGCGAATCCGCAAGGCATCGCCTCGTCATCCCCAAACAGCCGGTCACCGTGGAGTTCAATAAATTCCGAAAAGGCCAACCTCAGATAATCGAGCGCGAAGGGGCGCGCCGCATGCCGAGCAATTTGTACCTTCTGCCAGGCAGTGAGCGTTTCGTAAATCTCTCGTTTTGTCTCTTCAATCTTCTTTTCCATCGCGCGCGTTTCGCGCTCAAGATCGACCGCACTCAGCTTTGAATGCTTCTTCAGTTCATCCAGCTGCTTTTCGAGCTCGACGATTGGTTTCTCGAATTCCAAAGGTTTAACCTTCATTTGACAATCACCGGCGTGTCCTTCCCGACCAATGCAAAGAGTTCTTCCATGTCAGCAGGGCCGAGCATAATTCCATTGGCAGGCTTCTGCGCGTTGGGTGTTTGGGGGTTGGTTTCGGAATAAAGCGTGACACCCATATCGTTTACGACAATCCATCGGCTGCTTCCGAGGTATTTCTTTTTTCCGAAAGCTACCCGACCACCGTCGGCCCAGGCGATCTTCTCGCGGGTCTTGAACTGGCCGAGAGGTATTTTGGCGGGCAGCTTGATCTCCAAGGGTTTGTACCAGCGAAAAAAACTCCCTTTGTTCAGCAAGAGCACATCGCCTTTTTTAGTGTTAATCAACAGGCTGAACTGACCTTTCGGAATGACAAGTTTCCTGCCGGGCTGAATCGTCAGGCTGTCTAACCC
>DATHPI010000208.1:0-9644 GCA_035484035.1 Chthoniobacterales bacterium | reverse complement strand
CCTGTCCATCCAACAGGTCGATAGCCGGTAATATGATCATCTTAGTGAACTAACAAACTGTCGCAGAATTGCCAATCCGTTCTCCTGACTTTTCTCAGGATGGAACTGGGTGGCCAACAAATTGTCCGCCACCACGGCGGCAGCAAACTCTTCTCCATATTCTGCCGTCGCCGCGATAATGGACTTGTTTTCGGGAACAGGATAGTAGGAATGAACAAAATAAACGAAGGGCTCGCTCGGTAATTCCGGATACAGTTCTCGCGCTTGCTTTGTCCAGGTCAGCCGATTCCAGCCGATTTGGGGCACTTTGAGACCGGGCACCCTGAACTTTTGCACCGTGCCCTCGAAAAGCCCGAGACCCTCCACCCCGGGCGATTCTTCGCTCGCCTGGAACAAAAGCTGGTAGCCGAGACAAATACCAAGAAACTTTTTCTGACTGGTCAGCCAGTCACGGATCGGTCGGAATAGCCCGCGTTCCTGCAGATGCCGCACCGAATCCCCAAATGAACCAACGCCTGGGAGGACCAGCGCCTCCAACCCGGCGGGGATCGGACCCTGGACGATGTGTTCGGGTGCAGCCCCAACCGCCTCGAGGGCCTTGGCGACACTCCGCAGATTGCCGGAGCCGTAGTCGATTAATCCAATTCTCGCGCGAGCCGTCACAATATTCCTTTTGAACTCGGAATGCCTCCGACCCGCCCGTCGATCTGGCAAGACTGGTCCAGCGCTTTTGCCAAACCCTTAAAAATCGCTTCCGCCATATGATGGCTGTTCCGACCACGGACGATATCGACGTGGAGATTGAGAAGGGCATTGGAACTGAAGGCACGTAGAAATTCTTCGACCAGTTCAAAGCCGAACCGCCCAATAGAGCCCGCGTTGTCGGGTGCCTGATAATGAAGATAGGATCGACCACTCAAATCGATCGCGACCTGGATCAGTGCTTCATCCATTGGGAGGAGTGCCCACCCGTAACGCTTGGTGCCGGCCTTATCGCCGAGCGCTTGGGAGAGGCATTTGCCGAGAACGATCGCCGTATCCTCGACGCTGTGATGATAGTCCACCTCCAGGTCTCCGCGCACATCAATCTTCAGGTCGAACAGGCTGTGCTTGCTGAAGAGAGTGAGCATGTGATCGAAGAAAGGGATACCTGTCTGAATCGATGAGGCGCCGGAGCCGTCGATAAGGAGCTCGACGGAGACATAAGTTTCCGCCGTCTCTCGTTGCACGTGAGCGCGCCGATTTTCAGTCATTGGACGAAAAACATAGCACAACAGGCTCCGTGGCACCAAAACCGGAATTTAGCCGTTGTCCGCGAAACAGCAGGGGGTCGTTGCGATCCCCTGTGAACTAAATCTCGTGGACGCCAGGGAGCGAAGAAATGACAGTAACCGCTTGCAATCGTCTTGGATGTAAGTAAGTACTTACATGCAATCTTCTGCGCCTTCCGTGGAACGCCGACGCCGGGCGGTTTCTTCTGTCGATCTGACGCGCGAACGCCTCTTGGATGCTGCGGCGCGTACCTTTTCCAGCGTCGGTATCCGGGGAGCGACGACCCGGGAGATAGCGCGAAAAGCAGGTGTTAACGAGGTGACCTTGTTCCGGCATTTTAAGAGCAAGGAGCAGCTCTTACGCGCCGTCCTGCAACGGGGCCTCGCCTCCGAGATCGCGATGATGGATCAGCATTCTTCCTGGAAAGAAAACCTGCGCGAGAGCATGGAACTATATGCGCGGCACTACTATTCCCATATTGAAAAAAAGAAGGGCATGGCGAGAGCTTTTCTGGCGGAGGCGGAGATCTTACCCAAGTCAATGCAGACCATGATTGCCGAAGTCATTCGGCCTGTCCGCGAACGTCTGGTGCTCGTTCTCAAGGATGCTCAGCGTGCGGGAGTTGTCCGAAACGATTTGAACGTGGAGTGCGCGCTCGATGCTTTTAAGAATGCGCTGTACGCTGGGATGCTGCGCCAAGGCGTGTATCTCCCCAGGAATTACACCATGGACGTGTATATATCGACCGTGGTCGACATTTTTGTGCGCGGCATCGAAACAATCGCAGCCTGAACCTTCGAAACGCATTATGGCACAACAAATAGAACTAGCACCCGCGCGAGTCGGTTCCAATCTCCATGACGACAGGGGAGCAGGTTCGCCCGCAAAAGCAGTCAGCGGCTATTCACTCAAACGCATTGCCGGGACGCTCATCGTGGCCTTGCTTTTTGCCTCCGGAGTGATCTTTGGACTCCAGTATATTGTTCACTCTGCGGCTTACGAATCCACGGATGATGCCTTTATTGACGGGCATATCATCCCCGTTTCCGCCAAAGTGGCTGGACGTGTCCAAGCCGTCTACGTGGAGGATAATCAGACGGTAAAGAAAGAAGACCTGGTGGTTGAACTGGATCCGCGTGATTTTGACGCCGCGACGCGCCAAAAAGAAGCGGCTTTGCAAAGTGCTCAAGCGCAGGCCGGCGCTGCCCAGGCCGGACTTCAAGATGGGATAGCCCACATCCGGACGATCCGTGCGACGGTCGACTCGGACCGAGCGACCGCCGCCGCAGACGCGGCGCAGAACGACAAGGCGCAGAGTGACTTCAAGCGCTACGAGGATCTTTACAAAACGAAGGTTGTTTCGCCCCAAGACGTCGATCAGTTCCGTGCGACGGCAAAATCGGCTCAAGCGACGTTAGATGCGGCCAACAAGAAGGTGCTCAGCGATGAAGCGCAGGTTGAAGAAGCGCGCGCCCAGGTTGACGCGCTCCAAGCTTTGGTGGAAAGCGTTAATGCGCAGATTAATTCCTCCGACGCTAATCTTGCAACGGCGAAGTTGAACCAATCCTACACCAGGATTCTGGCACCAGATTCAGGTTGGGTGACCCAAAAATCGGTCGAACCCGGACAGTACGTTCAGGCGGGACAAAATTTGTTCGCACTGGTGCCGAAAGACGTCTGGGTGACCGCGAATTTCAAGGAGGATCAGATCCGGAGAATGCGCCCCGGCCAGAGAGTCGAAATCGGGGTTGACGCGCTTCACGGCAAAGCCTTCAGGGGGCATATTGAGAGCATCCAGGCCGGAAGCGGGGCGCGATTCAGCCTCCTGCCGCCTCAGAATGCCACCGGCAATTACGTGAAGGTGATTCAGCGCATTCCGGTCAAGATCCTGTTCGACGAACCGCTCAACGGGGAGACGGGGCTGCCGCTCGGGCCGGGTGAATCGGTCGTTCCAACCGTCGAAGTTTCAAGCCCAGAGTATTCTCCGGTTCCCGTCGGGATCGCCTTGGTGGTGCTGTTAGTCGGCCTGTTCTTCATCCTGCGCCAAGGATTACGGCGCAAGCCGCAACCCGTGGATGTCCCGATCGCGGATTAATCTTCGCGGGCGAATTATGGCAGCTGGATCAATGGCGCGAACATCTTTTGAGGGTGAAAAACCGGTGGTCAATCCCTGGTTCATCGCTTTCGCGGTGATGCTGGCGACATTTATGGAGGTTCTGGATACCTCGGTTGCCAATGTGGCATTGAATCACATCGCCGGCAATCTTTCGGCCAGCACGGATGAAGCCACGTGGGTCCTGACCAGCTATCTTGTCTCCAACGCGATTGTGCTTCCGGCGACCGGCTGGTTAGGTCGTTTTTTCGGTCGGAAGAGGTTTTTGATCACCTGCATCGTGATTTTCACTGTCTCGTCCGCGCTCTGCGGTTTGGCCAGCAGCCTGGGTATGCTGATTCTGGCCCGCGTCGTCCAGGGGGCTGGAGGAGGAGCGCTCCAACCAATTGCCCAAGCTATTCTTCTGGAAAGCTTTCCGCGGGAGAAGCGGGGGACTGCCATGTCCGTGTATGCGATCGGCGTGGTGGTGGCGCCGATCCTTGGTCCCACCATAGGCGGATGGCTTACGGACAATTACTCGTGGCGCTGGGTGTTTTACATTAATATTCCCATCGGGATTCTGGCGGTCATTCTCTGCTCTATTCTGCTGGAAGATCCGGCCTACCTTAAAAACAGCCGGCCGGGCAGGATCGATTTCGTTGGCTTCGGCCTGTTGGCCATCTGGATCGGCTGTCTGCAGGTCATGCTCGACAAAGGACAGGACGCCGACTGGTTGTATTCAAACCTCATTCGATTCCTGGCCGTGGGGGCGGCCGTCGCTTTTTGCGCTTTTATCATCTGGGAACTCCGGGTTGAACATCCAATCGTCAACCTGCGGATCCTGCGAAACACCAACCTGGCGATCGGGTCGCTTCTGTTGTTCCTGGTCGGCGCGATTCTCTATGGGACAACAGCGGTTCTACCCCTTTTCCTCCAGAATCTTCTTTCCTACACTTCGTACAGCGCCGGGTTGGTGATGAGTCCGCGCGGTTTCGGCGCCATTCTTGGCAGTATTATTTCCGGTCGCATTCTTGCAAATCCGAAGATCGACGGACGGGCCTGGATTGGTGGCGGGTTCGCAATCCTTGCTTTGTCAATGTCGATGTTTGGGAACCTCACCACCGACATAGCTCCCCGCAACATCATCTGGCCGATCGTTATCAGTGGATTTTCGGTGACCTGCATCTTCGTGCCGATGACGACATTTTCCATGGCGACCGTTTCGCGTGAGAATATGGGCGAAGCGACCGGGCTGACTAACTTGTTGCGGAACCTTGGGGGAAGCGTCGGAATCTCAGCGATTACGACCTTGGTGGCCCGCGGCACCCAAACCCATCAAGCGCTGTTGGCGGGTCAGATGAGTCCGTACAGTCCGGCCTTCAACCAACAGATCGCCAAAGTGCAGACCGCGCTCACACCGATGATGGGTTCAACCGCCGCTCATGATCAAGCGTATGGACTGACCTACCAAACGCTGCTCCAGCAATCCGCTCTAGCCTCGTATGTGGACCAGTTCCGGCTGCTAGTGATTGTCTGTCTGCTTTGTATCCCGCTGGTCTTTCTCTTCAAAAGACCCGCTCGGACGCCAGCCCGCGCAGATCTAGCCGCAGCACATTGAATCAGGAGTCAGGAGTTCAGGAGTTGCAGGAGTGACAGAATAGGAAGAGAGTGCTGGGCTTTGCCACGCGAGATAACGTTTTGGAGTAAAAGCTACGCAGGAAGCCCCGCTCGGGGGCGTCCTATTCTGTAACTCCTTGAACTCCTGCAACTCCTGAACTCCTTCCTCTACATCGTTCTTAGCTGCCGATGCAGGCTGAGCAGGAGGCAGAGGAGGAAGAGCAAAGTGAACCCGTTGATGATGGAGGAGTTGAATACAAAGATGTTCAGCCTTTGATGGAAGTAATTCTTTTCCGGCCCAAAAAACACGTTGCGCGCTTCTGAAGTATAGTCCTTTTGCTTCATTTGAGCGTCGGTGAGCATGTCCGTGATCTTTTGATTTTGAAAAAGCTGTTCCGCGGTCACCTGGTCTCCGTCCGATTCAAATTTCTTGCGATCCAAGGGTGCACCGGCGATGACTTTGTCGATCTCGTGCATTTTCTGATTGACCTGGCCAGGGTTGTCGCCGGCAAGTCCCGAGAGGATCGCCAGCGTTTCCTTCAGATCATCCAACCGGTCACTTTCCGCGGCCGTTAAGTCCTTGTTTTTGGCCAACTGTTCGATCTCTTCCGTAAGAATATCTTGCCGACGGGTGAACGGATTCAGCTTCGCCTGCGCGACCACCATCGCTTCGTAAGACCAGCGCATTGGAATAAATTGGCAGATGAACGGGACTTCAACATCTTTCGGTTTCATCCGGTCATCTGCTGGATGTTGTTCCTTTGCGGCCCGGTCCCGGGTAAGCGCATAAATGAAGTCCAGATTCCGATTCATTTCTTCGTACTTGATCAATGCTCCGCCTAGAATGATCTGAGGAATCAGGACCAGGGGCACGATGTTGGCCGCAGTTTTTGCGTCATTGACCAGAGAAGAAATCAGCAATCCCCCAGCGACTCCCGCGACCGCCGTGGTTCCCATGAACCAGAGATAAGGCCAAAACATCCCGCGGATCTCCAGAATCGCGTCACCGATGAGAAGAAAAAGCACACATTGGATGATCGCGAATAAGGATAAGGTAAAAAACTTTGAGAGGACATAATAGGGGAGGTGAATGTTCAAGTTCCTCTCCCGCTCGAGGATCGCTCGGTCGCGGATGATGTCGTCGCAGCTGTTCGTCAGGCCCAGGAACATGGCCACCACGAGGGCCAGAAACAGGTAGGTGGGAATATGAAAAGCCGAAGCGAAATTGTATTCTGAATTTTCCGCGTATCTCAGTACGAAACCGATTAATGCCCCCAGAACCGGCGCCTCGAAAATGGTGGTCCAAACGTTGGTTTGGTTGCGAAGCTTGCTGACAAAAGCCCGCTTCAAAATGGTGTGGACGCGAACCCACTCGTCGTGCCAACGCGTTGGTTCTTTCTTGTCGCTTGGAGGCGGCAGGGCGGTGGGAGAGTCCTGCGTGAGGGAAATTTGGCGCATTTCCTGGATGAGCCGGAAGGACTCGTATTTATCGCGCCAATAGTCCGGGGAATATCTTCTGGCCGGGACAAGCTGTCCCTTGCTGTTCTCTTCGTAAATTATATCGCCGCTCAGATCACGCAGAGGTGCCTCCAGGACGTCGAAAATGAATTCGGGTCGGGTCGTGCCGCAAGAGGGGCAACCGCCGAGCTCAGTCCCGAACGAAAGCTTGTGTTCGGCGGTCGCGAAATACTGCAATGTCTCCTGAGGCGTTCCGAAAAAGACCAGCCGGCCTCCTTTGTCCAACAAGACCGCTTTGTTGAACATCTGGAAGATCTTAGAAGTCGGCGTATGGATGGTGACCAGGACAATTTTATTGTGAGAGAGGCTCCTGATGATCTCGACGACGTGCTCGGAATCTTTGGACGAAAGTCCGGATGTCGGCTCGTCGAAAAGATAGACGTCGGCGGAGCTGACCATATCCAAGCCAATGTTCAGCCGTTTCCGTTCTCCTCCGCTGAGATACTTTTTAACGGAGCTGCCAACCAGGCTGTCCCGGCGCTCTGAAAGTCCGAGCTCGATCAATTTGCTGTCGATCCTGCGCAGGCGATCTTTGGCGGAGAGGTGAGGAGAGCGAATCGCCGCGGCGTAATCGAGGTTTTCCAGGATTGTCAGGTGCTCATCGAAGGCATCGTCCTGAGGGACGTAAGCAACGTAGCCTCGCAACGGCTCGAGATTGTTGTAGAGCGATTGGCCGTTGAGCAGAATTGCGCCCGTGGTCGGTGGTTGGCCCTGTCCGCAGATAGCCTTGAGCAGCGTGCTTTTTCCTGAACCGCTGGCTCCCATCACGCAAACCATTTCTCCCCGGGTCACCGCAAAGGAGATTCCGTCTAAGGCAACGTCACCCGTTTTGAAACGCAGCGAAACATCCCGAACCTCCAGGTGGTGGATGATGTTGCGTTCTTCTTCGATAATTCGTTCCGAAAAATCGCATCGCAAAATCTGCCCGGTATCGATGCGGATGATATCGCCGTCCACCAGGTCAGCGGTATTGCGAACGACCGTTTCTCCCACCAGGATTGGCCGATCCGCTTGCAGGACCTCGAGCTTGCCGATTCTCCGTTCGTAGTCGCATGATATCTTCAAGAGAACATCGCCACTGGTTCCTGGACTCAGCAAAATGTCATCCTCTTCAAGCAGTGCGGTGTTGTTGGAAACCAGATACTCCGATTTCGACGTTTTCAGTTGAAAACGCCCTCCCATCGCGCGGGCGCCGCGCCGGAGATCGACCAGCGGAAGCAGCATCCCGTTTCCGAAGACGATCCGATCTTCGAGGTTCCCTGAGACGGTCGTGCCGGCCTTCAAATCGGTCCCGTTAAGCGTCGCCACCACATTTTTGAGAGCCTTGACATGAACCTTGAGTCCGAATTGAACCTCTAGACTGCTGTCTCGCGATCTGGACTTTTCGAGTTGGACCTCGTCCGTCGGCGCCACCCTTACGAAAATGTGAGGCAGGTAAACATTCTTCTTGGCATTAAAATAGAAGTTCAGATCCTGGTGGCTGATGACCTGTTCGTCCACCAGTAGGCGCTGGCCGGGATAGATTCGACAAAACTCACCAGGTGCTAATGTTCGCCCCCTGACCATCACCGGCCGGGCGCTGAGATTTTTGAACAGGATCAGCTCATGATACCGGTAGGCCATGAGTCGCTCATGTGGACCGAGCTCTTTGATTTGCACGTCCGCCGTGGGTTCTGAGCCCAGGACGATGGATTCGAGAGGCGATGTTCCCTTCTGGTAGACGGAAGGGTCCGCGGTGTCCGCGGCATTCAGCTGATAAACAATGTCGATAGCCTGGGCCGCCATCCCCAGTTGAGACATGAACGAATAATAGGCAATGACCTGTTCCTGCTGCATCCCCGCCTTGGCAATGAGGTCATAGAGCTGGACACCCAACATGATCTTGCGATCCTGCGGCATCTCTTCAGCGAGCCGTTTCGCCATGTGTCCAAGATCCTGTTGTTCTTTCAGGGCTTTCTGGAAGAGGGCCCGAAGATCGGAGTAAACCGCTTCGGGATAATCGTATCGCAAGAATCCCAGGCTGGAATCGAGTTCATCCTCCAGAATTCTTCCATCGACTTTCGTAAATCCCGCCAGTACTTGGATCAATAGCGGCAGAAGATTGTGGTCGTCGGGTTGTCCTCGTCGCTTCCGACTCAGGAGTCGAAAGGTCGATGAAGCAAAGTCTCGCGCTTTCCTCGCCAGAGGCTTTGGCTTCTGAACCGGTACGTCCAGGGTTTGAGGCATTACGGGATCGAGATTAGCTTCTGTTGGAAGCAGAAGCAAACAGGCTCTGTTCCCTTGCCGGGTGCCTTAACTTCCTTTACAATAACTCGGTTCGCTCAACAGAGATCAGTTATGGCTTTGCTTTCAAGCTTCAACGAGGATCGCCCTGTCACCTATTTCAGGGGATATCCGATCTATTATGCGACGATACTAACCGTAGCGTACGCAGTCGGAGTTCTGGCAACATTTTTCGCGCAAGCCACCGGGAATTTGGAGGCGATCGTCTCGCTCCTTGCTTTTGATACGGCTCATTCGATTTTTGGCGGCCAGATTTGGCAGATTTTCACCTACTCCTTTGTCGCCGTCCCGAGCTTCTTTACGATTATCGGCCTGCTTTTTCTTTATGTCTCTGCGGTCGAGATTGAAAAGTACATCGGCAAAGCGCGTTTCCTGACTTTGTACGGCGTGATCGTGATGATCCCAGTGCTGAGTCTCACTGCGGTTGGGGCGTTCACCAATTTCCCCATCCGTTTCCTGGGCCAGACCCAGATCATGATTGGCCTTTTCATCGCCTTTTGCACTTTATATCCCGGAGTTCAATGGGGTGGTTTCCTGACCGCGAAATGGGTGGCGATCGCCAGCCTGGCGCTGTCTTCGGTGATTGACCTTTCCTCTTCGGACTGGATTTCGCTCGGCGAGCTCTGGCTGATCAGCGGCTTTGCATTTGGCTATATCCGGTTTCTTCAGAGGGGCGGCGAATTGCCTTCCTTCCGCTTGCCATTGCGGCGTCGGCCAAAACTACGGGTCGTACCAAAGCCAAAATCTCGTTCACATCCTTCCAGCATCGAAACAGTCGGAAGCGAGACGGCCGAGATCGACCCTTTGCTGGATAAGATTGCCAAGCACGGTCTGAGCAGTCTGACGTCGCAGGAACGTGCCG
>DATHPI010000207.1:0-14533 GCA_035484035.1 Chthoniobacterales bacterium | reverse complement strand
AAAAACTTTGAGTAGACCGGCCACCGACCGAATTTGCTCCAGATCGATTCCCCGACAATTTGTGCTCCGCATTCCTGCACCGCGTTCGCCAGCGTGAACCGGAAATCGTTGAACACGCAATAGCTTAACCCCTCGTCGGGTGTCCTATTTTCATTGGCTGCGATCGTGGTCGACCCGAACCAACGCTCGTCAATTCCTCCACGATCCAATCCATAGGCGTAAAGATCGTCGGGATGCAATTTGAGTCTGCGTCCCGGCTGGAGGAACGATCTGGGCACCCAACAAGGGGCTAGCCGCAACAGCCCCCCGCTTTTTTCCAGGGCCGCATCAACCAACGAACGAATATTTGTCTCAACTGTTTTGAGTGAAGGCACAGTTTTCATCTTTGAGGGGGGACTGGGGAAGGAGTTCAGGAGTTGCAGGAGTTCAGGAGCATTCAGGAAGTCAGGGGGGCAGAAGATCAGGAGCCGAAACATAGCAAATAAAAGCGCGGATTGCCTGTCTCATTCTGCAACTCCTGAACTCCTGCAACTACTGAACTCCTGATTTGGAACTCCTAATTCACTCCCAAAGTTCTTCAGCGATCTTGAGTGCGCCAAAATAGGTCCGATGTTCGCCGCCTCGGGACAACTCCTCCTGGACCAGGTTCGCCATCGTCGTCCCGCCAGCGGGAAGCATCTGCTTGAGTTGAGATCCACCTTGAAGTGTTGTCTCCAGGAAATTGCCTGACCATTTGACTTCGAGACTGCCCTGTTCAAATCCCATTTTGACCTGCCCGATCGACGGGCCGGGCAATGCCGTTAACCGGACGGAAATAGGCGCCTCGGCGCTGACGGATTTAAAGCGATATTCAAAATCTTTCTTCTCGACCAGTTCCCATCCGAGCTGATGCGCGATCCAGGAAATGAAAAGCACTGCCGTGGTCCAATACTCCGGGTGATAGGTGACCTCCAACCCGCGTATCGAATTGACGTGCTGAGCTGCCCAGGGATGATCGAAGAGTTGTCCTAGGGCCAGCCTGATATAGATCAACCGCCTCCAGTTCAGGTCACAAAGCACGCAACGCGACCCGGCAGATGCCACTGAACCGCGCAGGATTTTGATCTGCTGGGCCGGTTCCCGCCAGGAATGGCTATCGAAGAAGAATCGATCGACCCAACTCCAGAGTTGTTGATCGATCTGGTTCGAAAACTCTCCCTGCCACCACAAATACAAAGGAAGATCGGACTCCAGGTGGCTGAATAAAATGTTTCGGATCAGGTCCGGACTGCTTCCGTCCAGTAGAAACGAAATCTGTTCACTACAGACCTGCCTCGCATTCGTTCCCGTTACATGGCAGTGGGCACTGATCCAGGCCTGAACTCTCCGCTTAGAAGCGGCCGGATTCACCGCCAGAAGTATGATCCGGCAGGCATGTTCACGCGTCACCTGTTCCATCAATTGCGTATTGGCGCTGAGTGCGTCCGCGGCCTCGCTGTAGACTGCGAAGTTGATCAACGAAGCTCTGGTCAGGACGTCGCCCTCCTGTTCCCAGAGTGCCTTCAGGCTCTTGTTGATCTGCGCCACCTCGACCGGCATCCCGCGAACTAGATCTTGGATCTCCGACATAGATTCCATCAGGTAGAAAACAGGCCAAGGTGGATCAATCCTCCTTGGTCTGGTTCTTTCGGTTCTTTTTCAAAGTCTACGCCACGCCCGACCGTCTTTCTCGATCAATTGTTCTGCCTCCGCCGGCCCCCAGCTCCCGCCCGGATAGAAAAACAATCCGGATTCGTTCCCGTCCGAATGCCATCCCTCTTCAATATCATCGATAAATTTCCAAGCCTCCTCAACTTCGTCCCGGCGAGCGAAGAGCGTCGCATCTCCGGCCATGGCATCGAGCAGAAGCCGCTCGTAAGCTTCCGGACTCGCTTTCCCAAATGAGGTCCCATAGCGGAAATCCATCTTGACCGGCTGGATCCGGACGCTCGCTCCAGGTACTTTCGATTGCATGCGAAGCGAAACCCCTTCGTCCGGCTGAATCCGGATGACCAGCACATTTTGGGATCCGTCCCGCACGCCGCCCTGATCGCGATTGAACAACACGCCGGGCGCATTTTTGAAATGGATGCCGATCTCTGTGCCTCCTTTGGGCAACCGCTTCCCAACCCGGATATAAAACGGGACGTTCGCCCAACGCCAATTATCAATCAGAACTCTGAGCGCAGCGTAAGTCTCCGTCGTCGAGTCCGGTTTGACGTTTTTCTCTTCCCGATAGCCGACCACAGGCTTGCCGTTAATCGAACCGGCAGCGTACTGGCCCCGGACCACGCTTCGAACCACATCCTGTCGTTCAATCCGGCGCAGAGAGCGGAGTACTTTGACTTTTTCATCACGGATCGAATCGGCGCTCAGATCCGTGGGCGGCTCCATCGCGATTAGGCAAAGCAGTTGCAGCAAATGATTTTGCACCATATCACGCAAGGCGCCCGCACCCTCGTAATACCCCGCACGATTCTCTATGCCGAGCTGTTCACTCGCTGTGATCTGGATATGGTCAATGTAACGTTCGTTCCAAAGGTGCTCGAAAAGTGAGTTAGCAAAACGCAGGACCATAATGTTCTGCGCCGTTTCCTTTCCCAGAAAATGGTCGATCCGAAACGTGCTCGTCTCGTCGAAACATTTGTGGACGGTATTATTCAGGTGCCGTGCGGTGGCTAGATCGGTTCCGAACGGTTTTTCCACAATCACCCTTGCCCAGCTTCCCGTCGGGGAATCCGCCAGACCCGAGCTCTTCAGGTGGGTCAGAATGTTCTCAAATTGATCTGGCCCGGCTGATAAGTAGAAAAGCCGATTTCCCCGCGTTCCCCGATCTTTATCCAGCTGTTCCAGGCGTTCCCGCAACCGATGGTATCCCTCCACCTCTCCAAACTCACTTCGGTGATAGTAGATCGCGCTCGCAAAATTAGTCCACAAATCGTCATTAATGGTTTGCCGCGAATATTTCCTCGCAGCCTCCTCTAGTTCCGTGCGAAAAATCTCATCGTTTTTATCTCTTCGAGCGAAACCGACGAGACTCAGCCCTGGCGGCAGATCGCCATCCGCGGCCAGATTATAAAGAGCCGGAACGAGCTTTCGGTGCGTGAGATCGCCGGTGGCGCCAAAGATCACTACTGAACAAGGCTCCGGCATCGCACGACTCGCGAGCCCCTGGAGAAGTGGATTAACAGGCATTTTCTCAGTCATAATTCCCGCCTTCGTACCAAGCGGTGACAGGACCTTACGTAGCCGGGGTAGCGGCGGCAATACCGCCGTGCGGGTTTCTCGGTAAGCCAGTTTCCATTCGGGGCACTGCCGCAAAAAGCGATGCCGACAGGGGTAAACACATTTTGTTCAAAAAAAAGATTCCCTCCAACGCATCTTTCTGCCACTCTCAGTCCTTCTCGCGCTCTCAGAACTCCTTTCATCCGTGAGTTCTTTCATTTTTGCCTGTTCCGTTCGGCAGCGACAGCCTGCGGCAAAAAATGTTCAAAAAAAATTAAAAAAATTCTCGACAGACACCTTTCTCCTCGGCTAAAGCTCGTGTCGTCCTTCATTAATCTCCTTAACCAAGAAAAAAACGAGAGATGGATTCCCCAGTTAGGCCGCCACGCATGCGTGGCTTGCAAGTTACGTTAGTAGCCGGATTAGCGCTACTGACCACTGACGCGCTTTTCGCTCAAAGCGCCGGTCAGAGTGACGTGGATTCGCTTAAGACGCAGATGAATCAGATGCAGAGACAATACGAGCAGCGCATCGAGGCGATGGAAGCCAAGATGAAGGCGCTCGAGTCAAATGCCAATAGTGGTTCAATCCTGAATACCCGGGTCTTGGGTGATGCGAATGGTACAGAGGCTCCAGGCAAGGCCCCAGCCCCGATGTTGGACGAGTCCTTCCTGAAATCGCTGACCCGCAATTTCACGTTCAACATGTACGTCCGAGCCGGTTTTATGTTTAACGGCAGCGGCGGTGCCGGCACTTTCAACTTTGAAATACCGGATAACCCAGGTGGCCGTTATCGTCTCGGTAACGAAAACGACTTCTACATGGAGGCAAGCTTCAACCAGGCTCATATCCTGGGCGACAGCCCCGACGTGGCGGACGTCTCGTTCCGGATGACGCCAAACTTTTTTACCAACGGCGTTTTCCACGAGTCATTCCTGACGACCAACAATACCGGCAGCAACAGCAAAGGAGTTAATGATTTCAATGTGGGTATGCGTGAAGCGTTCGTCGAAATGAAGAACGTCATCAAGAGCGCTCCTGAAGTCACCTTCTGGGCAGGTCAACGGTTCTACGATCGGTACAACACGGACCCGGCTGACTGGTTCTGGCTGGATACGTCAGGTTTTGGTATCGGCGCGTATAATATTCACCTCGGCCCCGGCAATCTTTACGTTGCCTGGATCGGCGCCAACCACGATAGCCTCGATTTGGTCAACGATCCCGACCAAGCGAATTTCGTTGGGGACCAATTCGAACAGACCATCGACATTCGGTATAAGGATATCGACATCGGATTCGGCAAACTATCGTTTGTTGGAATCGGCAACTACATCAAAGGCGCGAATAATATTACGGGCACCCCGGGAAATACGACGTTCACCAACGTATTCGGAGGTACCGATACGATCAATGTCGCTACCTCGGATGCCTACGGCGCCGGCGGCGGCGTGATCTGGCAGTATGACTTTGGCAATAAGAGTTATCTCCGGGTTTTCGGTCTCTTCGGATGGGGTGTAACCAACTTCTCCGCAGAGAATCTGGGTAATGCGGTTGGCAATTTCGAATCGAACGTGAACAATTTTCTGGTTCACGGACCAGCGGCCGCCACCAACGTGCACCAGACCGGTGTCAACACGTTTTCGGGCAGCGTCAACCCTTACCAAAATTCTTCACTGTTCAGAGCGGGCTTCGAGTTCGTCTATAATGTCAACAACTGCTTTGCCTTCAATCTCTGGGGAGATTGGGACCACCAAGTTCAGGGCTTTCAAACGCTCGGAACAAATGGCAGTGGGGCAATCACCACGGCGAATGCAACCCGCAACTGGTACGGTGTTGCCTTGCGACCTGTGTGGTGGATCGCTGACAACATTGCGATCCAAGGGCAGGCCGGTTTCCAATACGTAGATAACGTTCGTGGCTATTCCGGCACCAACGCCTTCGGCAATTCGGGAGAATTTGGTATTTTCACCATCGCCCCGACCATCAAGCCGAAGGGTGGATACTTCACGAGGCCTGAGCTTCGTTTGTTCGCCACCTACTCGATCTGGAGCAATTCTCTCAAAGGAACAACCACTCCAACGGGTGAAGGCGGCAACTTAAGTGGATCCAATCCTCCCTACAATGGCAACACCAACCAAGGTTGGTTGCTTGGAAGTCAGTTGGAAATCTGGTTTTAAGACTATGAACTTTGTTAAATACTTCGTTTTAGCGGCTTTTACCGCTGCGATACTTGGGGTTTCTGCCTGTTGTGAGAAGGAGACACCACCCCCGGCACCACCCCCGGCGCCGACTGGTAAAGAAACTATCTCTAAATAAGGTCTCGACCTTTAAGAAGAATACACCCGCCTCAGTTGGCTCTGAGGCGGGTGCTTCTTTTGGGAATGCTAAAAAGGAGAGCTGCTTTAGCCTTGACAACCTAGAGTGTGCATGCCCGTAGTCAACACAGATCGCTCTGAATCCCTTCTGCGCAATAGCCCTTCTTCCTCCAACTGCTCGCCAACCTACCTGAGTGGCGAGAACAGAACGCGCCCCAAAGAGGTTTCAGACCAGCCACTCGCCCGTGCCAAAAAAACGGTGATGCCGGGCACTTTGTGCTTCCTTTTTCGCAGTCCCAGCCGTCTTATGCTTCGATACGGGAGAACTGACAATTTTTTGGCCGCCTCTTACCCTGCGAAGTCTAACCAATCGAGGCCACCTTATGGTACAAGAAAGACCGTCAACTCAAATTCAATTTTCAGTCACGTCTCAACCCATGAACGTTATTGCATTTCTCCTTCTGGTCCTGGCAACTCCGGTGTTTGGCCAGTTGAAATGGGAGAATCCCGAACAGACCGTTACAGCAAAACCGCAAGATAAAGTCTTGGTCACCAAGTTTCGCTTTACTAACGCCGGAACCGCGCCTGTTAAAATCACAGACCTGCGGCCATCGTGCGGATGTACGACTGCCCTTTTGGAAAAAAAGGAGTACGCTCCCGGGGAGTCCGGGGAAATTGAGGCAAGATTTAAGTTCAACGGGCGGGTCGGCCACCAGGAGAAGTGGATTGTCGTCACCACGGACTGGGTTCCTCCCGCACCGACAGTTCTGCGTTTCACAGTCAACATTCCTGAAGGGATTACCATCCTGCCGGAAATCGTTTTCTGGCGCGTCGGCGATCAATTGAAGCCCAAGACGGTTCGGATTGCGGTCCCAGATGATATCCCGGCAAAGGTTGTTTCGGTGCAGGCCGACAATGCGACGGTGAAGCTCGAACTCCACGAGATCCGACCAGGCAAAGAGTTGGAGGTCAAAGTCACACCGACAACTACTAGTCAGCCGGAAAGTGCCACCCTGCTCATTCGAACCGATTATCCTCCGGAGAATCCGGCAACGCATTATGCTTATGCGCGAGTGAAATGAGGATTGCTCGGTGAAAGCGGTGACTTAGGTCGTGCCCCCGCAAAAAATTAATACGTTGGATGATCAGACAAGTCGTTTCCGGACTTCTTTTTCTTTGTTCGGCCTTTCCGGCGTTTGCCTGGACCGATGGTGAACTCCTGATCTGGATCGGGGCCGACAAAGGCCACCGCGGTTTGGCCGAAGTTGCGAAAAAATTTGAGAAAGAGGTGGGTGTTTCGGTAAAAGTCGAAGTACCGGACGATTTGACCAACAAATTCCAAGCGGCCGCCAAGTCCGGCAAGGGGCCCGACATTGTCTTTTGGGCGCATGATCGGCTTGGAGAATGGGCGGACGCCGGTTTACTGAAACCCCTGGAAATCAGGGATGATTTTAAAGCCAGTTTTATCCCGATGTCATGGGACGCTGTCACTCACAACAAACAGATCTGGGGATATCCCATCGCACTGGAAGCCGTCTCGCTCATTTACAACAAAAAATTCGCCGGCGCCGCACCCCCTGTCCAACTTTCAGAAGCTCGTCTATTCGCCAAGGAGCTAAGGGCCAGCAATCCAAATGTGATCGCAATCATGTGGGACTACAACACGCCTTACTTCAGTTGGCCCTTCCTTGCCAGCGGCGGAGCTTACTCCTTTAAAAAAATTGGCGGAGACTACGACGTCAAGGATATCGGCGTGAACAACGAAGGCGCGGTCAAAGGGTTGCAGGCCATCCTCGAACTGATCAACTCCGGGACTATGCCAAAAGGGGCTTCGTACAATGTCATGGAGCAAAAGATGAACAACGGCGAACTGGCGATGATGGTCAGCGGACCATGGGCATGGCCAAATCTGCAAAAAAACGGAATTGATTTCGGTCTCGCGCCGCTCCCGGGCGTCGACGGCAATCCTGGAAGGCCTTTCGTGGGCGTGCTGGCGGCCTTCCTTAACCGCTCCACACCCAATTCGGAACTGGCCAGCCAGTTTATCGAAAAATATGTCGCCACTCCCGACGGGCTCAAAGCGATCGATGCGGACGTGCCAATCGGAGTTCCCGCACTGAAGACCCTTTCGGAGGAGATGGCCGCTCAAAATCCACGGATTCAAATGACCTACGAAAACGCCAAGAACGGCGAGGTGATGCCCAATATCCCTGAGATGGGCAAGTTCTGGAGTTCCATGGCGACAGCATTCCAGATTGCCACCAACGGACAGGCATCTCCTCAAGCCGCCCTGGATGACGCGAAGAAAAACATGGAAAAGTGAGCGCCAATAGGGGCTATCCAATCCGGCAAATCCTGGTAGCGCTGGTGGTCCTGCCTGCGCTCTACCTGAATTTTACCGTCTATCAGACCGGGCAGGTCTGGATTGCTCTCGTCATGCTGATTCTCATCGGCTTGGGAGCTTTCATTTACCTTTCCGATGCCGGATACACCTACCGGTACCTCTTTCCCGGATTTCTGGGATTCGGCCTGTTCGTAATTTTTCCCATCGTCTACATGGTGTTCCTGAGCTTCACGAAGTATAGCTCTCAAAACCTGCTTTATTTCGACCGATCTCTGGCCTTGCTCCGGCAGGAAAGCTATTCGGTCGGCAACACTTCCTACAAGTACAAGCTGTACGCTCAGGAAGATGGTGAATATATCCTCTATCTGGAGAACGAGAGCGATTCCTCCAAACGTTATGCTTCTCAGCCGTTCCCATTGAAGGCCGGGTTGCAGCCTGCCGGACCGCGAGAGTTGGGAACCTTGACCGCCCTGTCTCCAAAGGAAGAAGTCCCAGGAAAACCGCTCGAGTTCGCTCAAGTTACCCGCCAAAAGCTTTTTATCCCGATGCGTGGCAGCGAGTTCGCTTTGCCGGACGACACTCTGGTCGGGATGGAAGGATTGCAGAAGTTTGCCTCACGCGACCGGCTGTGGACGCTTAATCCGGACGGCTCACTGACCGATAAAAAGGACGGCAAGGTTGTTCGACCCGACTTCAAGCTCGGCTTTTTTGTGACCGACAGTGGCGAAAAAGTGGGCGCCGGATTTCGAGCTTTCAGCGGATTCGATAACTACATCCGGATCGTGACGGATCCCCGCATCCAGCGACCGTTCTTCAAGATTTTTCTTTGGACTGTTGCCTTTTCGGCGAGCTCAGTGGTGATGACTTTTGCTGTCGGAATGTTGCTTTCTGTCATCCTGGAATGGAGAGAACTCCGATTTCGAAGAGTTTACCGGACACTCCTCATTCTACCGTATGCGGTTCCGGCGGTGCTTTCGATCCTCATTTTCAGGGGGATGTTCAATCAGGAGTTCGGCGCGGTCAACGGGTTCCTCCGCGCGATTTTCGGTTTGGCTCCAGAGTGGGAAACCAATCCTTGGGGAGCCCGCGCGATGATCTTGCTCGTCAATGTCTGGCTGGGGTATCCCTACATGATGCTGGTCTGCACCGGAATGCTGCAATCGATCCCTTCCGCGATTTATGAAGCCAGCGCGATTGACGGGAGTAGCCCGGGGGTCAATTTTTTCAGGTTAACGTTACCCCTGGTTCTTCCCCCACTGGTCCCCATACTGATCTCGAGTTTTGCTTTCAACTTTAATAATTTTAATCTGATTTATCTCCTCACCGCCGGCGGCCCGAAAATGGTCGGCGGCGGAATTGCCGGTGAAACTGACTTGCTCGTGAATTACACATTCAACATCGCATTCCGGGATTCCGGAAAGGATTTCGGCTTGGCCAGCGCCATCGCCACCATGCTTTTCATCATTGTCGGCTTCCTGGCCTGGATAAATCTGAAATTGAGCGGGCGAAACGTCAAAATTTAGCGCAAATGGAAATCCCCAGGTAATGACCGCCTCACAAAAGATTCTCTCTCGTAAAGCGGCAGCTCACGCATTTCTCATTTTTTTCCTGATCCTGATCCTGGTGCCTTTCGTCATGGTCATCTCAGCCTCCTTCCGCCAGGGCAATTTTGCACCCAGCCGGTTGCTTCCAGACAAGGTGAGTTTCGATCACTGGAAGTTCGTCCTGGGAATTCCTTACCAGGAGGTGGTCAATCCAGCCACCGGCCAAACTCGGACCGTCAAGGCCGATACACCCCCTTTGCGCTGGTTCTGGAACTCGATCAAAATCTCTGTGCTCTCCTCGGCCGGAATCATTTTCCTCTCTGGCACGGCAGCGTATGCTTTCGCCCGGCTCCGCTTCAAATTCAGATCGACGACGTTAGGCGCTTTGCTGATCTTGCAGATGTTCCCCATGGTGCTTTCACTGGTAGCGTTTTACGTCATTCTCGACTTCACCGGACAGTATGCGAAATGGCTAGGTCTGAACACCCAGGCGGGTCTGATCATGATCTATCTCGGCGGCATCTCCAATTACATCTGGATGATCAAAGGCTATTTCGAAACCGTTCCGGCCAGCATGGAGGAATCGGCCAGAATCGATGGAGCTTCTCAGTTCCAGACCTTTGTCCGCATCCTCCTTCCGATAAGTCTTCCGATTTTTGCGGTTGTATTTATTCTCTCATTCATTTCCTATATGTCAGAGTACCCAGTGGCATCCGTTGTTCTTCAGTCCAGCGAAAACTGGACCCTGGCGGTGGGTGCCAACTCATTTTTGTACGAACAGGAAAAGCTCTGGGGTCGGTTTGCCGCCTTGGCAGTCTTGAGCGGCTTACCGATTACGGTGGTTTTCTTGTTGTGCCAAAAGTTTGTCATCGGCGGTTTAACCTCCGGTGGCATTAAAGAATAACTAACCCCAGATACTAATGCCATGAGTGAAGGTTCCGTTGAAATTAAGGAGTTGGTAAAGACCTACACAGATGATCGGGGGCGCCCGACATTCACTGCGGTCAAAAATATTAGCCTGCCTATTCAGGACGGCGAATTTATGGTCCTGGTTGGGCCATCCGGTTGCGGCAAATCGACCACCCTTCGGATGGTTGCCGGCCTCGAGAAAATCACGAGTGGGACAATTTCCATCGGCGGTCGTGTCGTGAACGAACTCGAGCCGAAAGACCGCGGGATAGCGATGGTTTTCCAAAACTATGCGCTTTATCCGCATATGACGATCTTCAACAACATGGCGTTCGGCCTCCAATTGGCGAAGAAGAAGAAAGACTTCATTTCCGACACAGTAGGTCGAACCTCAAAAGCTCTTGGACTCGACCATATGTTGGAGCGCAAACCACACGCCTTGTCGGGCGGTCAACGGCAACGCGTGGCTCTTGGACGCGCCATTGTGCGGAGCCCAAAGGTCTTTCTCTTCGACGAACCGTTGTCGAACCTGGACGCGAAGATGCGCGTCCAGATGCGGTCAGAAATCTCAAAACTCCACGCCCAACTCGGTTCCACGATGATTTACGTCACTCATGACCAAGTCGAAGCGATGACCATGGGAGACCGGATCTGCGTGATGCGCGATGGCCTGATTATGCAGGTTGCGGATCCACTGACCCTCTACCGGCAGCCGGAAAATCTTTTCGTCGCTGGTTTTATCGGCAGTCCCCCGATGAACCTTCTTAAAGGGAAGATCGAGAAACGTGAGGGTGTTTTGTTCTTTGTGGAGACAGCGGAAAAGAACGGTCTCACCTTCCCCTTGAAAGGCCACTTGGAATCCCTGGCCAGCAAGTACGTCGATAAGGATGTTGTTTTTGGAATTCGACCTGAACACTTGAGTGATGAGATCAAAGAGGGGCTCGCGGCCCCAATCACTTCGACCGTTGAAATCGCTGAGCCGATGGGATCAGAGTCACTGGTCTATCTGAAAGCCGGCACCGGAAATCTGATCGCCCGAATTCATGGGGAGCATCTCTATCATCTGGGCGAAAAGGTGACGGTTCAGTTGAATATGGATAAGGTCAATTTATTCGATTCGGCGACCGAAAACGTCATTCGATAGCACCGCCCATGCGTCAGATTCTTGATACCGAACAATATGTTCAGGTTCCGCCGATGATGCTCTCGGATCCATTTTACCGGATCACTTACCTGATCAAGGAAGAGATCCGGAAATACAAATGGATCGAAGGTGAAAACGGTCGCCAATTGACCTGGGAGCAAGCACGGCATGATTGGATGAAAAAGCATCGGGAGAAGTACGAAAAATTCGTCCTGGAGACGCTTTCCTTCTCCGAAGAGTAGCTCTTCCTTTCAGCTTCGGTTCAAGAACGAGACGATCGAAACCGTTATCCGGCCAGCAGGGCGGCCTAATGCGAATAGCATCGAAGGGCAAAAGGTAAGAACGCATTGAAACCATTCTTACCTTTGTGTCCGCTCAGGCTTCACGCCTGGGCACGGGCTCTCTTTCGCTGGCGCACGAGATAGGGCTCTGATTTCATCCGTAAAGCCGGTGCCGACTCGCGTTTCTCTTATGCCTCCTTTATTTCATTGGCTGCAACACAGATCGGCAGGCATCCTCCTGCATCCCTCATCGCTTCCTGGTTCGACCGGAATCGGCACCCTCGGACGCGAAGCGCGGCACTTCGTCGATTTCTTAGCCGATGCCGGGATAAAAAACTGGCAGGTCTGTCCCCTCGGCCCCACAGGCTTCGGAGATTCCCCTTATCAATGCTTTTCCGCGTTTGCCGGCAACCCTTACTTCATCGATCCGGAAACCCTCATCGGTCAAGGTTTACTCGAAGAGCGCGATTTGGCCGACCTCAAGCGCCTGCCGGCGAATCTGGTCGATTACGGGGCTCAGTGGAAGCTCAGATGGCCCCTCCTCAGAAAAGCCTTCCGCACCTTCAATTCGGACGCCTCCCGTGACGACAAGAGCGATTTCTTAACCTTCAAAAGATCGAAACGAGAGTGGCTCGACCCTTATGCGCGTTTTATTGCGTTGAAAGGTAAATTCGAGGGACGCTCATGGCAGAATTGGCCTCAAGAATTCAAGCAGCACGCCCAGGCGAAAAAATTGATTTCGAAAACTGAATTAGGAGAGGAAATCGAGACCCAGGCCTGGTGCCAGTTTGAGTTCTTCCGGCAGTGGCTTTCGCTTAAGCACTACGCAAACTCTCGCGGTATCCAGATATTTGGAGACATTCCTATTTTCGTAGCGATGGACAGCGCGGACGTCTGGACCCACCCCAGCCTGTTCGATATGGATTCAAATCTCAATCCGCGCGCGGTCGCCGGCGTACCTCCGGACTATTTCGCCGCTGACGGCCAGCTCTGGGGAAACCCGCTGTATGATTGGAAAAGGCATAAGACCACCAATTACGCCTGGTGGCTGGCGCGGCTCCGGGCCTGCTTCGAACTCTACGACATCGTCCGGGTCGATCATTTCCGCGGGTTCGATCAATACTGCAAAATCCCTGCCACCGCGGTTACCGCCCGTGAGTATGAATGGGTCCCCGGTCCCGGGATCAACCTTTTTGAAACGATCAAGACGGAGTTTCCAGAGGCAAAACTGGTGGCCGAAGATCTTGGGATCATCACCGACTCCGTGCGGGAGTTAGTGGTGGCAACCGGGGTACCGGGTATGAACGTGCTCCAGTTCGGTTTCGAGGGTGCCACAGAGTATCTGCCCCACAATTGCATTCCCAACTCGGTTCTCTATCCCGGCACCCATGATAACGACACCTGCTGGGGCTGGTTCAATAAACAATCTCAACCAGTTCAAGATTTCTTCCGCCGTTATCTTCGGGTACCGGGTGACGCCGTACCCTGGGACATGATACGCGCCGGCTATGCCTCTCCCTCCCGCCTCTTTATTGTGCCGATGCAGGATCTTCTCAGCGCGGGTAGCGAAGCACGGATGAACACACCCGGACAAGCCATCGGCAACTGGCAGTGGCGCCTTACCCGTGATCAGCTAGATACTCTCTGGAGCGGAAGCGCAGAATACCTTCAGGAACTAGCCAAGCTCTACGACCGTTGAATCAGAGTCAGAATTCAGGAGTCAAAATTCAGAATTCAAGAGCACCCCTGAGGCGAGCGGGCGGACGTGGAGATCTGAGCAGCAGATTGTTCGGCTTCGAGGTCTTGTTCCCCGGGTGGGCAAGCGTTGGCCTCTTACCTCTTGGGCCTTGGCTCCTGAATCCTGAATTCTGAATTCTGAATTCTGTAGAGAATTAGCCCGGCAACGGGTAATGTGACGTCATCTGCTTCACCTCCGCTCGCACTTCGGCTAACAGACGCTGGTCCCCGCCGGAGGTCAGTGCTTTGTCGATCAGATCGGCAATAGCCATCATCTCTTCCTCCTTCATCCCGCGCGTCGTCACGGCAGGAGTGCCAATCCGGATGCCGCCTCCTTTGAAGACTGATTCCGTGTCAAACGGAATGGAGTTCTTATTCACCGTAATACCGGCCTGGTCGAGAATCTCTTGGGCCTGTTTTCCGTTAATCCCTTTCGAACGGAGGTCCACCAGCATCAGGTGGTTGTCAGTGCCTCCTGAAACAAGGCGATACCCTTTCATGTGCAAACTGGCCGCCAACGCCTTGGCATTCAGAGTGATCTGCACCTGATATTCCTTAAATCCTGGCTGCAACGCCTCGTGGAGGCAGACAGCTTTTGCCGCGATTACATGCATCAATGGCCCACCCTGCACGCCGGGAAAGACCAGACTATCGATCGCTTTGGCGTGTTCCGGTTTGCACATCACGATGCCCCCTCGCGGTCCGCGCAGACTTTTGTGCGTGGTCGTGGTCACAAAATCCGCGATCCCAACCGGAGTCGGATGGACACCGGCGGCCACCAGACCGGCAATGTGAGCAATGTCAACGAAAAGATAGGCACCCACCAGATCGGCGATTTCCCGCATCTTCTGGAAATCGATGACCCGCGGATAGGCGGAGGCCCCGGCGGTGATCATCCTGGGACGATGCGTTTCCGCCATGGCCGCGAGAAGATCATAGTCAATTCGCTCCGTCTCCCGGTTCACACCGTAATGGGTCACCTCGTAAAATCGACCTGAGAAATTGGCTTTGTTCCC
>DATHPI010000206.1:0-7143 GCA_035484035.1 Chthoniobacterales bacterium | reverse complement strand
CCAGTCGTGGTTCGATGTCGCTCGGTCAATCTCAAGGTGGCTTGCCGCCAGACGATTGTGTCGAGGACGAGGCGTTTATCCTCCGGGATAGCGAGCGGGTCATTAAGGCCTATCATGAAACCTCGCCGGGAGCGATGACCCGAAATGGCCAACGCTTGTTCGATTTAGACACTTGGCGATCTTGTATAACGAGGGGGCTCGAAGTCTGTGGCCCGAAATGGCCAAGAAAGCTTAGCCCAGGGTTTACCCTGGGACATTCCCGGCCGCATTAGCCCTGAAGGGGCCATCGAGTCCGCGAGAATCGGCTCCAAACCTCTTGCCTGATCGACTGCGCATTTCTGGCCCCTTCAGCTTCAGGGCGACACGTCTTTTTTGCCTAACCCAGGGTAAACCTGGGGAAACCCTGGGCTAAGTTTTCTAGCCCCTTCGAGGCGGCCTCCGGAGGCAAAGAGGATGGCACGGGCAATTTCGTAACACCCTCTTTTGTGTGGGGCAAGCGGTTTGGTGACGGCAAAGGGTGCGTAACGAAATTCTTTTCTCAGAGGACCGTGCAGACCTTGCAACCGCCATTTCTCGATACTATAATTACAAAAATTATTGTACCTAAAACTGGTGATAGTAACTTGGCCGCTTTCAAGGACATGGACGCGACTTACTCAAGAACGGCACATCGATGGTCTCGGCCTCACAACCCCACCCCAGCGGTACTAAGATCGCGAAGGTTGGCGAAACCTAACTCTTACTATTTATGGATCTGAATACGATCACTGAAGTTTTGCGCCCAGCTAGCGCCGATGCGGTGAAAGAATGGTCAACTGGACACGCCTGGCTGGCGGGGGGTACCTGGTTGTTCTCGGAGCCTCAGGTAACCACGGACACTCTGGTCGACCTTGAGGCTTTCAAATGGCCCTCTCTCGCGATCCTTCCGGATGGGTTGGAGATCGCCGCGACTTGCAAGGTTGCCGAGCTTGATCGCTTGACCGTGCCGCCTGAATGGAAAGCGGCGCCGCTGTTCTCAGAATGCTGCCGGGCCTTTCTCGCTTCTTTTAAGATCTGGAACGAGGCGACGGTGGGCGGAAACATCGTCATGTCGCTGCCGGCCGGACCGATGATTTCCCTTACTGCTGCACTGGAAGGCGTTTGCACGCTTTGGCCGCGGAACGGGGTACCTCGCGAAATGCCGGTGAAAGATTTTGTTACGGGGGATCACGAGAATGTTCTCGCACCCGGCGAATTGCTGCGTTCGATCTTTCTGCCCGCGACTGCTTTGAAGAAGCGCTATGCCTTCCGCCGTTTTTCCCTGACCCATTTGGGACGTTCGGAGGTTTTACTGATCGGCACGTTAGACCAGGGAAAAGACGAATTTATCCTGACGGTCACCGCTTCGACACTCCGTCCCGTGCAGTTGCGGTTCGAGAATGTGCCCCCGGCGCAAGAGCTAAAAGGAAAACTAGATCAAGCGGTGCCTTTTAACCTCTATCTCGATGACCCTCACGGGTCGCCGCCTCATCGCCAACACCTTACCTATTATTTTGCCGAGCAAATTCGCCAGAGCCTGGCTGCCTGAACACATTTTATGAGCTACCAGATCAACGGAAAATGCTTTGAGGCAAAACCTCGGCCTGGCCAATGCCTGAGAACCTTTGTTCGCGAACTTGGCTGGTTCGGCGTCAAGAAGGGTTGCGATCGCGGCGACTGCGGCGCCTGTACGGTTTGGCTTGACGGGGAGCCGGTGCATAGCTGCCTGGTCCCGGCCTTTCGCGCGGCAGATCATGAGGTTACGACGATCGAAGGTCTCTCTAGCAATGGCGATTTACATCCCATGCAGCGGGCGTTCCTTGAGGCCCAGGCGTTCCAATGCGGCTTTTGCACGGCGGGAATGATCATGACCGCCGCGTCTTTCAATAACCAGCGGCTGGCGAATCTTCCCGAGGCGTTGAAGGGCAATCTGTGCCGGTGCACAGGCTATCGTAGCATCGCCGACGCTCTTCACGGCAAAAAGTCTGCCGAAGAGGACATCGCCGGCCGAGCCTGCGGAGCAAGTCTCGGGAATCCGTTCGGTCCGGCCATTGTCACGGGAAAAGCTCGTTACACGATGGATGTGGCGGTGGAGAACCTCGTGCACTTGAAAGTGCTGCGCTCGCCTCACGCCCATGCGCGGATCCGCAGCATCGACAGAGAAGCGGCTCTAGCCATCCCGGGCGTGGTCCAGGTTTTCACTTGGGAGGATGTTCCCCGGCGCCTTTTCAGCACGGCCCTGCACGAAGATCACTTAGTTGATCCTGACGACAGTTATGTTCTCGATAGCGTGGTCCGCTTTGTCGGTCAACGGGTGGTTGCCGTGGTCGCCGAGAGTGAAGCTGCAGCGGAAGCCGGCTGTCGAGCCCTCCGGGTGGACTACGAAATTCTCCCTGCGGTTTTCGACCCGGAGATCGCGATGGAACCGGATGCGCCGATTCTGCACGACAAGAGGAGCGATTCGAAGAGCAATATCTATTGCGAAATCGGTGGCGAGGTCGGCTCCGTCCACGATGGTTTCGCTGAAGCCGACGTTATTCACGAGAAAACTTACTCGACGTCGCGAGTGCAGCACGTCCATCTGGAAACCCATGGCTCGATCGCCTGGAGGGGTGACGATGGTCGGATTCACGTCCGGACCAGTTCTCAGGCGCCCTTTATCGTGCACCAGAAGCTCTGTCATATTTTTGGGCTCAACCCGCGTAAGCTTCATGTATTCACCGAGCGAGTGGGCGGTGGCTTCGGCGGCAAGCAGGAAATGGTATCCGAAGATCTTTGTGTCCTGGCCCTCCTGAAGATTGATCGGCCGGTTAAATGGGAGTTTACCCGTGAGGAACAGTTCATCGGCGCGACCACGCGTCATCAGATGACGACTCGCATAAAGATAGGTGCAAGAAAAGACGGAAGGTTGACGGCACTTGAAGTGAGAATCGTCTCAAATACGGGTGCCTATGGTGGCCACGGCGGCGAGACCTTAGGAGCGTCTCTCGGAAGTCCGCTGGCGGCTTATCGCTGCCCAAACAAGAAAGCAACCGGCTTCGCGGTCTACACCAACATTGTCCCAGGAGGGGGCTTTCGGGGCTATGGTGCCTCGCAATCGACTTTTGCCGTCGAATCCGCGATCGATGATCTGGGTGAACTGCTTGGGATGGACCCGTTCGCGATGCGCCGTCTGAACATGATCCAGCCCAACGACTGGATCGAATCAGTCTGGAAAGATCCAACCGATGTCGGGTTCGGCAGCTATGGCCTGGATCAATGTATGGACTTGGTCGAAACCGCTTTGCAGGCGGGAGGTGGCCTTAGAAAACCGGCCGGAGAGGAGTGGCTCGAAGGAACCGGAATTGCGCTGGCGATGCTCGATTGCGGCCCGCCGACCGAACATCGATCCGGGGCAGTGATGATCCTTTCACCCGACGGGCACTATCACCTTGCAGTGGGATCGACCGAGATGGGCAACGGATCAGTGACCTCTCACCGTCAGCTCGCGGCCTCCGTGCTCGGCGCGCCGGCTAACAGCGTTACCATTGTCAACGCAGACACCGATCTAACACCGTATGACACCGGGACTTTTGCCAGTACCGGCACCGTTGTCGCGGGCCAGGCCGTTACCCTGACCGCCGTCGCGCTCAGGGATAACATTCTCGATTACGCTGGCCAGCATACCGGAACTGATCCTTCTGCCTGGAGGATCGAGGATGGGTTTGTCGTCTCGGCTGACCACCGGATTTCCCTGGTTGACCTCCATGCTGCCGGAACGAGCGCCGGCCATCATTTTGAAGCGAAGCGAAAAGCCTACCTCTCGCCGCGAACTACGGCGTTCAACGTTCAAGGTATCCGCCTGGCCGTTCACCAGATCACAGGTGAAATCCGCATCCTGCAAAGCGTCCACGCCGCCGATATCGGCAAACTGATCAATCCCGAGCAATGTCACGGTCAGATTGATGGGGCGATTGGGATGGGGATCGGCTGGGCGCTGACAGAAAAAATGGTTTATAACCGCGAAGGTCAAGTCACGAACCCGGCTCTGCGCGACTATCGCATTCCCGCCTTCGCGGATTTGCCGCGCAGCGAGATATTTTTCGCCGATACCTATGATAAAATCGGGCCCTTGGGCGCAAAAGCCCAGGGCGAATGCGCGATCAATGCGGTAGCCCCGGCAATCGCGAACGCGATCAAGAACGCGACCGGCGTGCGTTTCTCGAGCCTGCCTTTCACGGCAGACCGCATCTATCTCCACCTGGCCGATAGGGTTCAGTCGATTGACGAAGTCCGGGTCGAGGCAGAGCCCGTACTGGCGGCAGCGAGATGAGTACCCCTGCCGTCCTGATTGCCAGTGCCAAACTTCGTCCCGGCGAAGGTCAGGCCTTCGACGCCTGGCAGGCGCGTCACAATACAGTCATCGGCAAATTTCCGGGCTTCATCAGCAGCGACGTCATCCCGCCGTCGCAACCGCAAGGAAACGAATGGACGATGATCATGAACTTCCGTTCGCAAGATGAACTCACCGCCTGGCAGCGCTCCACTGAACGAGCAGAAATTGTCGGAGAAGGTATCCCGTTGTTTGAGGGCGGCATCCTGGGCGAGGTTGCGCAGCCAGATCGGCCGGGTGAAGAACCGAGCTCGAACGTCACCGAAGTGATCCTCTCAAAGGTCAAAGCCGGAATGGATGGTGCCTATCGCGAATGGGCCGTGAGAATTCAGGCCGCCCAGGCGAAGTACCCCGGCTACCGGGGGATGTATCTGCAACCACCTGCTGAAAAGGATGGCCTTTGGACGACCATCATCCGCTACGATACGGCAGAACACCTCGAAGCGTGGATGGAAGCACCGGAACGGGCGGACTTACTGAAAGAATCCCAAGCCTTTATCGAACACGAGCAGTTGATGCGTTTGGCCACCTCCTTTCCGGGATGGGTGCCGATCAATCCGATCACCGGCAAAGGGCCGCCGAATTGGAAGACAGCCCTTCTCGTGGTGCTGGGGCTGTTTCCGATTGTGATGCTCGAGATGCGCTTTCTCGGCCCAATTCTCTCCTCCTTTGGCCTTCATGCTTCGCTGGCGACCTTCATTAGTAATATCATTAGTGTGGCCGGAACGACCTTTTTGACGATGCCAATTTTCATCCGGTGTTTTGGCTGGTGGCTTTTCACGGAAGAAAAGACCCCAGTCTGGATCACGCCGTCCGGCCTGATACTTGTGAGCGCTCTCTTTGCTATCGAGGTCGGGGCATTCTGGTTTTTGCTGCCCTGGTGAAATGCAATGGCCACCGATCCTGGAGTTTGTAACTGGTTAGCGTCTCGTTCTCGTCGTCGTACACCTCCTTCGTCATGCTGCTCCTCCTCGTCGTCGTCGTTCTTCGTCCTCGGTTGAGGATCGAGGAGGGATGAATAGAGAAATAGAGAAAGCAAGTGAGGCGAGGGGAGGGACTGATCGAGCACTTCCTGAGAAAGGCGGGACGATGCCACCCATCCGATGGAGGTCCAGCGGCAGTTGTCCTTTGTCCTTGGGCAGGGGTGTACTGTCCTGCGAGTATTCAAACATCTGCCATACAAAGCATCTCCCTGATCTCTGCAAATGATGTTTGAGCATCGTCATTCCACTCCATTAAACAGCACACCTTATCGGCCTTGGTCATCTGTGCCAGTCCTGCATCAGAAACGCTCAGTGCGCGCAAGAGCCGGTCCATCGCTTTTGACCATTGCGCGGGCTCGTAGGTTTTCTGGATCGCGGTCAGCGCGCACCATTTTACCGCCCGCGGATCGAAAGCCTGAAGCTTATTGCCGTACTGGTCTTGCGCTGGCGCCTCTTGGCACCAAACCTCCGGCGAATGTAAAAGTTCACACGCTTTCATGGGACGGCATAGGAAGGCTCAGGATCTTCGCCTTAAGTACGTTATCCGCCAAATTGGGTCTGCCGCTTGCGAAGTATGGTACAATTCCGCACATGGTTTATCTCTGCTCTGTTGATACTTTTTACTTTTATGTTTCTCGCAGCGCCGCGAGGTTGCTGCCTCTCTATCTATAAAACAGCATGATACCTTGTTGCGCTTATCGAATAGTTACGCGGTCTTACTACGACCTCGAACGACCGCCGTAAATGGAACGAAGGATCCAGTATCAAGGCCATTTGTGTGTCTGGCACATCCTTTCACCGATCGCTTCGCGATCAGCGTCGGAGAATTCCGAGAGCATGGAACATCGCACTCATATACAGCAGCTCCGGAACCAAGGTGAGACCTTTCTGTTTGCCGGTGGCAGGTCGCGAAGGCAGTAAAGGTAACCGTGATCAAGCTCGACGACGTGCTCAAAGGTTACGTCGACGTCGACAAGGGTACCGCAAAGAAGCTCGTGCTTGATCCCACTTGCTGCTGGCAGCGTGAATTACTTGGATATGGGTTACTGATTGGACCTAACGAAACTTTCGGGAGTGCCGTCCTCCGGATTGACAAACACGATGTCCTTCGGATCGCGGCGTGGGGTGTCGATTGAGAGGAAGACGACAGGCTCTTTCAGGATCTTCGGCTGCGCGTGCACCGTTCCGCGTTTGAAAAAGAGCAGCTCTCCGGGGCCGAATTCAGCAACGGTGTTTTCATCTTTCATCCAGAAGGTGCCTCGGCCTGAGAACACGTGGAGATACTCGTCGCAGGTGGCGTGATAATGCGGAGGCGTTGGCTTGTAGACTCGGAAAACACGCGCGCTCGCCGCTTCTCGATTGGTCAGATAGTGATCGACGAGAAGCGTGGTCGCCGTCTCGGGTAACCTGGCCGCGATTTGAGCAAGGTCGAATCGGCCTGCGTCGAAGGTAGTTTGGTTCATATTCGTTTTCTGTGACTCGGCTTTAGGCACGGTGAAGGACTTCGTAGAGGAACCACGCCCGGTTTTCGGTTTCGTCGATCCAGTTCTCGATCAAGCTGGCGGTGGCAACATCTTTGTGCTGGTCGCAGACGTCATGAGTAGCGCGCAGGTATTTGATCAGCTCCTGGTTGTTAGCCAGCAAATCGGTCAACATTGCCTCTGGCGTTAGTGACGGAGCATCGTTGTCATGCACACGCTGGTGCCGGGCGATATCCCCAATTGACCGCAAGGCAAAGTCTCCAAGCTTGCGAATCCGCTCCGCAACGAC
>DATHPI010000205.1:0-8363 GCA_035484035.1 Chthoniobacterales bacterium | reverse complement strand
GGGGGATCTAATGGCGCAACGACAGAGCATCCATCCAGCAGACTCAATCGGGTACGACGCGCACCACCCTCCATCGAGGGACCTGATCGACAAATGCGTGCACTGCGGCTTCTGCCTGCCCGTGTGCCCTACCTACGTGCTATGGAACGAGGAGATGGATTCGCCGCGCGGCCGGATCTACTTGATGAAGATGGTGGCTGAAGGCGATGCGACCATCAACGAAACATGGGTGGGCCATTTCGATGCTTGCCTGGGCTGCATGGCCTGCATGCCGGCGTGTCCTTCCGGCGTGGACTACGCGAAACTAATCGAAGCCACCCGGGCGCAAATCGAACGCCGTTACACCAGACCAGCCTCGGAGAAGAGGTTTCGCCAGCTTTTGTTCAGCATTTTCACACGCCCAGACAGGCTGCGCGCGCTACTTTTGCCGTTGCGCCTGTATCAGAAGGCCGGGCTCGAGGCGCTGGTGCGGCGTTTGGGCATCCCCAAACTGCTTCCCGCACGGCTGCGGGCCATGGAGGCGCTGCTCCCGCAGGTGCCCGCGCAAGATACGCTTCCCGAGTTGATCCCGGCGCAGGGCGACCGGCGGCGCCGCGTGGGGTTACTGTTAGGCTGCGTGCAGCGCGTGCTTTTCCCGCAGGTCAACGCGGCCACAGCGCGCGTGCTGGCTGCAGAGGGATGCGAGGTGGTAGTTCCCGCGTCACAACCCTGCTGCGGAGCCCTGCTAGTGCACGCAGGAGAAGAGGAGCAGGCTGTGCGGCTTGCGCGCCGGACAATTGACGCGTTCGAAAACGCCCATTTGGACGCGGTGATCATCAACGCCGCGGGCTGCGGCTCGAATGTGAAAGAGTATGGCCACCTGCTGCGCGACGACCTGCAGTACGCCGAGCGCGCAAAGGCGTTCGCGGCGAAGTGCCGCGACGTCTCCGAATTCCTTGCCGAGCTCGAACCGCGTGCCACTCGCCACGCGCTGCGCCTGCGCGTGGCCTACCACGATGCCTGTCACTTGCAGCACGCGCAGGGCGTCCGTTCGCAGCCGCGCGCTCTGCTGAGGAGCATCCCGCAGCTTGAATTGCTGGAAATTCCCGAAGCCGCGATCTGTTGCGGCTCGGCTGGAATCTACAACCTGGTGCAACCGGAAGCCGCGACGCAGCTGGGCGACCGGAAAGCCAGCCATGTCGCCTCGCTGGGCGCGGACATGGTTGTGTCCGCCAACCCCGGCTGCCTGCTGCAGCTCCAGTCTGCTCTCCCACGCGCAGGGCGAAAGCTGCCGGTTCGCCACATCGTCGAGTTGCTCGACGCATCTATTCGCGGCGTTACCCTATGACGTCGGTTCCAGCCGTCAGTTCGTGGCATGCTCTGGGAGCTCGACGTCAAATCCTCGGTCCTTCCTCTAGACCTCCGGCGTGCCCTTTTATGGTTCAAAAAAAGTCGGCGAGTTGACCGACTATTTGGATTCTATTTCTCCGATGAACCGGAGAATTTCTCGCCGTACATTCTCGACATGCTTTTGTCCGCTTATTGCTTTGGCGGTAATCTCGGCGAATCGCGCTCCAGGAATTTCTCGTGCGAGGGCCTGGCCATACTCGAAGGGATGTTGAGGATCGTTGCGATTGGCTAAAACCAAGGTTGGCAAATCTATTTTTCTCCAGGAGGCAATATTTGGAGTCGGAACATCGTTGGGTATGGATTCGAGTATTTCGAATGTTTCGTCAGCACGCTCCCGAAGGAATTGCAGCATCCACGATGCAGCGTTTGCAGGCGAAGATTGTAAGGCCGTTTGATATTCAGCCGTGGACGCGAACAACTCTTTGGCTCGATGGGCGCCGTACTCCCGAATTAAGCCAGCGATCTTGGGAAAGACGGTCAAATTTGGCGGTAAGGGTTCGGTCAGCCAGGAGACTCGACTTAGAATTAAAGCCCGCGTACGTTCCGGGTGGCGGACCGCAAAATTCAAGGCAACCCCAGCGCCCATTGAGACCCCACCGATCACCACCTTGGGCAGATTTAAGTAGTCGAGGAGATTGGTGATATCGTCGGTCAACGAGTTAAACTTCAGAAACTGAGGATCTCCTAGCGGTACCGTCTTGCCGTGGCCGCGGCAATCCATTGAAATAAGGCGAAACGGACAGTCCTCACCGAAAAATGACATCGGTTGGCTAATATCAGCTCCAAGGCCATGCTGAAACACGAAGGGCGGCCCATCGTTGTGGTCGTCCGCGTAATGAAACGTTATTCCGTTTGCTTCAAACAAAGGCATGTCGTGTTGTTCATGGTAGCGATCGTAGGATTCGCTCAAGGAACTCCCGGGAAGATCGGACATCTTCTTCTTCCAAGCCGTGCATAATCAGTGGACCGTTAAATCCGATCCCTTTCAAGCATCGAAGGTAGTACTCAAAATCGAGAATGCCTTTCCCAGCAGCGCACGGCTTAAAGTCAAGGCTCCGATCTTTAGCATGGGCAATGACAATCGCATCACGCAACAATGCGAAAGCCTCATCCAGGACTTCCTTTTGATTTCGTTTGGGAGAAATCAGGTTGGCTGGATCAAGGATAATCCGTAACCGAGGATTCCGTACCTCATCGAGTAATTTGCGGGCACGGATAGCTGAATTGGCGACGTTCTCGCTTTCAGGCTCGAAGGCCAGGATCAAGTTACTCTTCTTAGCGGCAATAAGAGCCGCCTCGATCGATTGAACCATGTCATCCCAAGCCTTTTTGGAATCGTTGTCGGGATGCCATTTCCACATGTCAACTGGGTCCCGTGTTCCTGTGCACAGAGTGATCACTGGGATACGAAGCCGGGCCGCGACTTCACACAGGATTTCGAATTTTTCCAATCCGTCCCGCCGAACAGCAGGATCGGGGTGAGCCATGTTGAACGTCCCGGAGAGCGCCGCCAGTTCGACGGTCGCCTGTACTGCAGCATCAGTTATCCGCTGAACCAACTCGGAGGACACATTTCTTGGAAAGGTTCCGAGCCCAACGCAAGACATGTTGAACTGCACGGAATAAATCTCGTAACTTGCGATCGCCTTTAACAGCTCCTTGATCGACGGTCGGTCAAACGTCTTGGCGAAGATCCCGATTTTCATCAGATCGCTCCTGTGACATCGGCAACCGCAACCGTTTCTTGTTTTTGGACGGACAACCGGATGGCTCGAAGAACTTTGAGTGCCGCCAAACCATCTTCAAACCCTGCCGCAGGGAACTTGTCCTCTCCACGGATGGCGTCGGCGAATGACTCCACTTGCAATCGATAAAAATGGGCGTCCTCTCCAAGGACTCGCTTAAACTGATTATCTTTGAGCGAATAGCACTCCACCTCGGACGAGTGTAAATACCAGGGGTTTAAGAGCTTGCCGACAACGCTGCCGAACTCGCCGTAAATTTGGAATCCTTCGTGCCACCCCATTCGCACCTGTAAAGTGAGGTCCAGATGGCCAACGCTACCATCCGCAAACTCTGTCGCCACAAACCAGCAGTACGCATCATACTTCTGTACCAATTTGGCGTTCACGCTGGTGATCTCGCCGCCCAAAAACCGCGCCGTATCTACCAGGTGACTCCCGTGCCCCAACAGATAGTAGGACTCCCGGTTAGCTTTCGGATTGCCTTCAGGTCGCTTCGCTTTCGCGCTCTGGACGATCAATGGCTGGACATTTGCGGTCTCCACATAGCGTGAAGTCGAGTCGCAATACCAGGCTTTAAGCGCCAGTCGCGCTCCCATCTCCTGGTCAATGAAGCGACGCGCAAATGCTACGCCGGGGTCAAATCGTTTCATGGATCCGACTCGACAAACCAGGTTAGGAGATGCCTGCCTTACCTTCAGCAAGTCGAGGCCCTCTTCGATACTGACTCCTAGCGGCTTTTCGACAAGCACGTGCTTACCGGCTTCAATCGCTCGAGCCGCGGCAGAAACATGGAATTGATCGGCAATTCCGATGATCACCGCTTCCACTTTTGGGTCGGCAAGCATCTCCTCGTACTTGGCGTAGGCTATCTCGGGTTCCCAAACTTGCGCCATCCGGTTTCGCAAGTCGTCGGCGGCATCACAGATGGCGTAAAGACGGGCATTCCGTGCTCTCTGGCAGCTCCCGAAATGGGCGGCTTGGGAAATCATCCCACAGCCAAGGACACCAATTCTAACAGCGTCGGGGGTTTTTTTCATGCACTTTCAAATATGGTGAAGTAAACCCAAAAAGTTGGAGGACTTCCAGCGCTCACCGCAGTTCTAGCCATCAGCAGCGGCATTTTGGTAGCGATGTCTATTCAGCGATTATTGCCCTGGGCGAAAGCCAAAGATGCACAAGTCTTCGGCTTGACCGCAGGCACCGTCGGAAGTGGAATCGGCGCCGCACACGCACTAGGGTTTCACGAAGTGGCGGGAGCCTTCGCCGGCTTAGCTATTGCATTAAACGGTTTGCTGACCGCACTAGTGCTCCCACTGCTTGTACATTTTTGGCCCTGGTGATGTCGCGGTCACTCAAAACCAGCCACTTTTTGGAACAGAAAACAGCTCCACGGAACAGCCCGGATGCGGAAGTAAGATGAGCATGTAGCCTATAGCAGGTTGCGTAGGAATTGGAGCGCCTTAACGGCTTCTGCGTCGAGATCCGCGCCGGGCATGAGTTCGCGATAGACGGATATTTCGCGTCCGATGGTGCCTCCGCTGAGGACGAACGGTTCCATGACAATCTGGCCTTGATAGTCGATCTGTTTGAGTGCCTGGACCATCTCTTTCCAAGGGAGGAAACCGCTACCAGGCGGTTTGCGATTGTTCTCACCCACGTGGAAATGACCGAGGCGCGATCCAGCGGCCAGGATGGCACCGGACATTGAGTTTTCCTCGATATTCATGTGAAAGGTGTCCAGATGGGCGTAGAGAATGGGCGAACCAACGTCAGCAATATAACTCATGACTTCGTCGCAGGTGTTGATGAGATAGTTCTCGAAGCGATTGACGACCTCAAGATTGAGCCGCACTCCCAAATCTTCGGCCAGCGCGCTGATTTCCTTCATGCTGGAGATGCTGTGCTTCCAGCACTCGGCTTTGGTGGCCCCGTGCGTTTCCAGCCGGGATAGCCATCCACTGTAGAGCACGCCGGAGGCACAGGGAATGCCGGCCTTCGCGCAGGTGCGGATGAGGTTCATCTCGTAGTCGACGCCCGCTTTTCGAACCGTCGGGTCGGGCGCTGCCGGGTCGAGATTGGCGGGGACGCCAATAACACCTAGTACGTCGATCTGAAGTTCTTTGGCGCGTCCCATGAAGTGCTCGATCTCGGCGTCACTCATTTTCGTGAGACGGAGTGTATTGATTTCCAGCGTGTCGAAGCCGAGTCGCTTCACCTTTTCAAGGTATGGCATGTAGTCCACATCCCATTCCGTGCACCAGTAGCCGTAGAGAATGCCTATTTTGTTCACGCTTTGCCAGATTGTTGTCTATCGTCCTTGGGGGTTATCCGCTTGTTTCTCCTTCCGAAACGAACGCCTTGGGGTGCCGCGGTGGAATTTCGCACAATCAGGCATGTGGGAAGGACCATGCACTGGGGCTTGAGCTCGGGATCCTCAGCGAGACGAACCATATGTTCCTGGATCGACAGCAGTAACCTGTTCACGGCACGCTCTGCCATTTGCGTGATGGGTTGAGCGACCGTCGTCAATTCCGGCAAGACGTAGGAAGCCAACGGGATGTCATCAAAGCCAGTTACCGATAAATCCTTGGGCAGCTGCAGCCCGGCTTTCACGGCGCCGTGAAGCGCTCCCACCGCCAGCATGTCTGTGAGCGCGATGACGGCAGTGGGCCGACGGGTTTGCCGCGACAGGCGCTCAGTGGTGACGGAGCCCAGTTTAAATTGATCTCCTGTGCTGGTGGCCAGACATTCCTCCGTTGGCTTGATGCCGGCTTCGCCTAAGGCCTGCCTGACTCCGGCCAAACGGCGCGCCATCGATTCACTGTGCGGTTCTGCGCCAATTACGGCGATCCGTCGATGGCCGAGTTCAAGCAGGTGACGAGCGATTTGGCAGCCTCCGCTGACGTTGTCGCTTAAGATCCGATCGACCTGGAGCTCCGGTAAATCTCGGTCCACTAACACCACTGGAAGCTTCTTTCGTAACAACCGTTCGACGTTGGCGAGGCTTCGGCCGGTCGGTACCAGGATGACGCCGTCCACGCGTTGGCGTAACAACATCTCCAGGTAAGCTGACTCTTTGCCCAGGTCCTCTTCGGCGCTGCACAAAAACGCTCGGTATCCCTGGGTGAACAGCGCTTGTTCGATCGCGTAACCGAGGAGACTAAAAAAAGGCTGTGAAAGTTTCGGGACTAGCACTCCAATAGACTGCGTTTCCTGACGCCGGAGCCCTCGGGCCAAAGCGCTCGGTTGGTAGTTGAGCGCCCCCATCGTCCGTCGAACCTTTTCCTCGAGAGCGGGAGCCACGTACCCGTTTTGGTTGATCACCCGCGAGACGGTGGCGATCGATACCCCTGCCCCGACAGCGACTTCCTTCATGGTGGGCATACTCCAAGGTAAACCATTGTTTTGGACAGGTGGAAAACCCGACGAAAGTGGGTTAGTGGGTTACTAGAGCCCAAGAGCAGCGAGTTGATCGACCGTGTCTTTGTCGATTTTCAGCACCTTGATGACCCGGATGACCCGTTTCTCCGGATCCACGCTAGCTTTGCCCAAGCCTGGTATTTCCACACCGTCCGTGATCGGCGTCTTATCCAGCACCATTTTTGCCACGGTGACAATGGCAGCCCCAGCCTCGATCGGGCTCCAAATGTAGCCTGATTTAATGACGCCTTCCTTGACCAATTTTTTCCCCTGGCTCGGAGAACAGGCTCCCACCAGTATAATCGTGTTGGCTTTGCCCTTTTCTTTGATGGCGCGACCGGCACCAATCGGCCCCTGGCTACCGAAGGTTAAAATCCCTTTCAGATTTGGGTGGGCCAGGATCGCATCCGACGTCGTGCGATAACTGTCATCCACACTTTCCGCCACCCCGTAACGGTCGGCGACCAGCTTCATTTTGGGGTAGTGCTCCTTTTGATAGGCGATGGCCGCGTCCGCCCATGCGTTGTGTAGCGGCACCGTTAAGCCACCGACAAAGACGATGTACTCGCCTTCCTCCCCCATGTATTGGGCGAGGTCCTTCATATGCTGCTCGCCAAATTCCTTGTTGTTGATCATTTCGATGTCCCAAACGTTGCCTTTTTGATCGGGTGACTCGTGGGTGATGATGGGAATGCCGGCTACCTTGGCTCGGTCAAACACCGGTTCGAGCGCTTTGGCATCATTTGGCACGACGGCGATCACGCTGACCTTCTTAGCGATGAGGTCCTCGACCGCACGTACTTGCTGAGCTGGGTCCGCCGTCGTTGGCCCGACCATGTACGCGTTCACCTGGTCTTCTTTTCCCGCTCGTTTAATGCCTTGTTCCATGGCGGAGAACCAAGGGATGCCGCCGATTTTGACCACGACGGCAACCTCGGGTTCCGCGGCCCGGACCTGAGAGTTGAAGGCTGAACACAGAAAGAGCAGAGCGGCGACGGCAGCACGTTTGCAGGTGATACGCATTTTTTTGGTTCCTATTAGAGAAATGGGGTTAGGGTATGTAACGCTTTACACGGATTTTTACGCAGTTGTCAAATATCAATTTATATATTTCGACAGGAGTCTGCTTTACGGGCTACAGGTGTTCCCGTGCCTGGCGCAAAAACGTCTCCTTCAAGCTCCAAACCATTAAGTTTGATGTTCGGTTCTGCGCTTCGCACTTGAGCGGCAGTTTCTTGAGTTCGATCGTTGCTGTGTTTTCAACCGCTCTGATAGCCACGGTTTTCTGTTGAGCCAAGGGCGCTGACGCACCGAGAGTTAGGCTAAAAAACAGTATATGTTGGATGGGGGGGTAAGTCATGATTCTTCACCAAAGCTGAGTTAGCTAATTTAGTTAAGTTAGGATGTGCCTGTCTCCTATACACAAATTTGATAAGATCGCCGGGGTGATCCACAGCCGTTCGGCATCCAGGAAACCGAGGCCCTTTACGATCGCAGGAAGGTCACGACGAGATCGACGGCCACGCATTCGTCTGCACCGACAGAGCGTTGTGCCACCTCGTTAGGCTTCTCGGATGTCCGACAACCAAAATTGCTCAACCGTGCTCGATCCAAAACTTGAAAATCGTTTGTTAGTCTTGACTATTTATTCCTGTCTTGGTCGCATGATTAAATGAACCATTCCAGAAGGCTGGGTCATTCGATTGCGATCACGGGTGCTACCGCGAGAGCCGGCGCAGCCCACATGGTATCGGCGCAGACTCCGAACCTACCGCCTGGAGCCAACGCGAAGAATCCGAACGACCTTTT
>DATHPI010000204.1:0-2565 GCA_035484035.1 Chthoniobacterales bacterium | reverse complement strand
CGCGGTTGCAGTTTCTGGTCGCAAGCCTCAGGCTCAAGTCACCTTTACCAGGTCAAACATTTCTGTCAGCTCTTCCAGCAGTGCCAGCGTTACGGTTCGATTCCTGGCTCGACCGATGCCAGTCGCCACTTTGAGCCTAGCCGATTCCGGTTGCCGAATCAACCGTGGGGCTGAAATTTACCATATCCGGTCCAAATCTTTGCTCGATTCAGCTCAGATGGGATTTTAAACGAAACGTCCTTCCATTATTGTTGAAGGTAATTTTCTAAATAGTAATTCGATTCCGTACTTCTCTGAGACGATTTTCTAATGCAAGAGAATCTTTGTAGGTGATCCATTTGCGTTCTTCGTAGCGTAGCAGGCCACGCTGGCTGGCTGATAACTGTGACCAAGTTTGGTTTAAAGCGTACTCCGCTTGTTGATTCCATGCGATGAACTCTTCTCTTGTGGGTGAATACTCGCCATGCATGTATGCCTTACTTTTGTGGTACTCCATTTGGTCCTCTGACGGCTGTTGGCTGATTGCCGTAAAGGATGCGCCGAACATGCCTGAAGCGAAGATAATAGAGGCGATTTTAAGTTTCATAAAAATATAAATGCCATGATTACAATAATTTAACAGAATAGGGTTCTCCTATACTCGTTTGGACGACTTACAGTTGTTTTTAGGTTCCCGAGAGACTAGACCGACCTTCACATCCGCCACACTCCGGCACGCTCGGCCTTTAGGAATCATATGAATCGCTTCATAGTCGGCGATCGTGCGCCAAGCTGCCGAGAATCACGCATGCCCCAGCTGTCATTGGTGGGACTTCTTTCTGGGACTGGTGATCATCATGCGGACCGGGTGTTTTGGCTTTCCGGATAATTAGGAAAGCGGCAGCGGACGCGAAAATCGCCGAGGCGGAATGCAAAGAAGGCAGAGAAAAAGCTCAAACCGCTCTGAGACAGCAAAAGAACGACAATCTCTACGACTTTCCTGAATTCAGACCAGTTTCTAAGACGACGTGGTTTCTGTCCATTGTACTGGCGATCTCGAATGTCTTAGCATTTTTGCTCATTCCGACCGGGCCGCCGATGACAGCCTGGAAAGTCGCGGGAACAACCCATTCGTGATCAAATGGCAAACGGCGAAGTTAAGCGCGAATGGCAATGCGGTCGAGAAATACCACTTTGATTCGTTTCGTGCTTGGCTCAATCGTTGCCATATTGATTCACTTTCGCATTGCCGCAGGAAAGCGATTTGCTTCGCGCGGCAAAAGTTCTCAACGAAGGAAAAACAAGGTGCCTATTTTCGACTGACGATCCAGGAATCGACTGAGAAGATTCCCGCCCCTCCCAGAATGAAGGACAGTAAGCCCGCAATATACAACAAAACCACCTCGTAACCCGGAGGACCAAAGACAGGACCCTCGGGCGTTAGACCAATTGTATTTATCGAACTGAATCCGTACCTGAGATGCACTGTAAACATAGCCACCAACATTATAGCGATGAGTGGAAGAGAAGTGATCATTACGAAGGCCCCAACGAAGATCGCCAAGCCACCGAAAATCTCCACCAGAGGCGAAGCCCAGGAGGCGAAATAAGGAAACGGAGCCCCAATCTGGACGAGAAGCTGTTCAAAGTGCTCCGGTCCTCTGGACAACTTGGCCCAACCGTGATCCATAAAACCAAAGCCTATGACCAATCTTAGAAACAATGGAGCCCACCGATGGTATCCTTCCGTCGTTATGAACAAAGGAGATCCGCTCATTCGTTGAAGGAATGGTGATAGCGTTTTCATGGTTGGTTATTGGAACAAATTCCGGATGAGAAGAATATATTTATCCATCGAAGGCGGGGAACTTGCTTTGTGCACCAGCCAAAAGGCAGCCTTTTGCAGAGCTACCAGGGAGGCTAGTCGGAGATGAGAATGTCGGGAGGCGTTTTGAAAGAAGGCCGTCAGGATCACTTTCAACTGCGGGATGGATTTCCCCCAGTCATACGTTACATCTTGGCGAACTTGAGACCTTGCCTTAATGCGGATTAAGACGCTTTGGCGGGAACCGCTAACAGGAGCTGAATGAGCCCTTCCGGCATGGTCGGGTGAGTGATGATCGCGTCACGCAGCGCCGTGTACGGCGATCCGGCAAGCATCGTCATCTGCACCGTGGTCATGACTTCTCCGGCACTAGCACCAAACATGGTGAAGCCAAGGATGCGGTCGCTTTCCGTGTCGATAAGCGCTTTCATGAACCCGCGAGTTTCGGAAATCGTGATCGCGCGAAAGACGGAGGACATGGGCAGCTTGGCAAGGCGGTAGGGAATGCCGCGCTGTTTCGCTTCCGTTTCGCTAAGTCCGATTCGGGCGAGCTCAGGGTCGGTGAACATGCAGAACGGAACTTGGCGTCCTGTCGTCACGCGGTTGCCGCCGGCGATGTTGTCACTCACGACCGCGAAATCATCCTCGGAGATATGCGTGAAGTGCGGGCTACCGGCGCAGTCCCCGACGGCCCAGACACCCTCGGCGGTCGTCTGTAAACGCTCGTTCACCTTCACGTGGCCCCGCTCGGTCGTCTCCAC
>DATHPI010000203.1:0-12820 GCA_035484035.1 Chthoniobacterales bacterium | reverse complement strand
ACGAACTAAGGGAGTCTTCGGCGCAGGTAGGGCGAAGCTCCGTCTGAGCCGGGGCTTCCCGCGTCGCACCCGCCTGCGACGTCACCCCCTTAAATCATTCGGATAGAATCGACACATTAGCATAAAGACAGAATGGCCGACGCGAGAATTCGACAGCGTGAAAATGATCATAGTCCGAACCAGAACTTGGGGGATGACATTGTTGGGGGAGGCCAAGCGGGAAGCCCCGGCTCAGACGGAGCTTCGCCCTACCTGCGCCGAAGGCTTCCCGCGTCAACCTGTCCCGACAAGTCAGCGCTTATAGCAACTCTGGGAACAAACAATCAATCAGTTCGCCCTGAACGGCGAGAGGAGCGCGCAATGCCAGGTTAAGTCCCCAGCCTAGCTTGGCTATCTATGCTTTATTGGCTACTTCGGTTACCTGACACTGACACTGACACTGTTACTGTCTCCAGTAAATGCAGGCGGCCGCCAGGAATATCATTCCTGCCAAGACACTGAGGACGCTTCCTGCAAAACAAAAATTGTTCTCAACAGTAGAGGCGATTGTCAATTCTCCCTGCAATCTGTTGAGAAAGGTGAGTACCCCGAGCAAGGAAAACCCAAAAGCCAATGTCAACAGGCTGACACTTGTCGAGGTCTGTTTGGGATTTCTTGACATAGGATCCGATCGCCAAAATGGAAATTGAAGCGGGCAAAAAAGATGAGCTCGGTGAACTCGGAATGAAAAAACAGAAAAGAAAGAAGTTGTATACGTGGGAACTTCGGCGAGACTAGGTTCAGATTAACTTGAGGCATTTCGCTAATCCAGACGCACTAGCATCCGGGTGGGCTTTTAAAGGTAACCCGTTTAAGGTTTCCAATAGCCGCGGAGGCCAGCCGTCATCACGGAGTGACTGAGAAGAGAAATATATTCAGCTTGCATAACAGTGACCTCCTTTCCTCGAAAGTATCCGCGCAAAAATAGGTGCGAATACTGACTGCTTTTGAAAAAACACCATAGGAGGCTAATCGGCAAGTGGAAAAAACACATATTACCCGATCGGGTAATGCCGGCAGCAGCTTGGCAAAGCATTTATGCGGCGTGTAGTCATTTCTTTCTCGATTTTTTCCTCGGGGGCGGCAATCCTGAAGACCATGAAAGAATACGACGATGGAAAGGACTTTGTTCAGGAAATCTGGAAGCTGGCCATATCGTCCCAATCTAGCATGCTGGACGCGATGGCGAACACCTTAGATAGCTATCCGAAAGAGGTGCAAGGCAGTTGCCTCCGCGAATTGTACAAGGCGAACGCTGCCTTTATGACCACGTATTTCCGAACGATCGAACAGGCGGGCGGTCAACCGTTCGAAATGCAGGCCGATGCTTTGCGGCGGACTTCGGAGGCGCTAAAAAGCGTCCTGACGAAAATGGAGGAGACGGGCACTGCTGCTGATCCGGACATGAAGCGGTCCTGATCGATGGGGTCTCCTGACTTGTTCTGCGGGGTCAGACTAAACTTGTATTAGCCTCGAACGATGAAGGTGATTCCTGAGCATTGGCTAATCGCCTCAATGACCTCCCGTGGCGAAAATGTCGCCATCATCTGGAAGGGAGTTAACGTCTCGTATCGCCAGATGGTAGAGGAGGTCCACACTTGGAGTGAGGAACTGGCTAGACTCAAGGTGGAGGCCGGCGATGCTGTCGCAATCTGTGGTGACTACTCCCCGAGCACTTGCGCGCTGATGATCTCCCTGATCGCGAACCGGAACGTAGTGGTCCCGTTGACGTTAGCCCGTGGAGCGCGCTGCGACGATCTGCTGAAGATTTGCCAAGCCAGGACATCCTTTCATTTTGAGGACGGTCGCTATACGAATTTTGCTCGCCATCTCGTTGGGTCAGAGCACGAACTTCTGCAGAGTTTGCGCCGGACATCCGCGCCCGGCCTGATCCTGTTCAGCTCGGGATCCACCGGAGCAAGCAAGGCGGTGCTCCTGGACTTTGACAAGCTTTTGCTAAAATTTCAAAAACCGAGGCCGGTTTTCCGAACCTTGACATTCCTGCTCCTGGACCACATCGGAGGCATTAACACCCTGTTCTATGTGCTATCGCAGGGTGGCACGGTGGTGCCTGCGGTGGACCGTGACGCTTGGTCGATCTGCAGATCGATCGAGCGACATCAAATCGAACTGCTGCCGACGACGCCGACTTTCTTAAAGATGCTCTTGATCTCCGAGGCCTATCTTCACCACGACTGCTCCTCCCTCCGGCTCATTACCTACGGCACAGAGCCGATGTCCTCGACAACGCTTACCCATCTTCACGCTGCGCTGCCGAACGTGGAGTTGAAGCAGACGTATGGGCTCTCCGAGTTAGGTATCCTCCAAACCAAGTCGCAGGGCTCAGGGTCGGTCTGGCTCAGGGCAGGAGGTGCCGGTTATGCAACGAAGGTGATCGATAACATCCTTTGGATTCGGTCCGAATCAGCCATGCTCGGATATCTCAACTGGCCATCGCCGTTTGACGTCGATGGATGGTTCAACACGGGAGATTCTGTGGAGGTCGATGGGGAATGGCTGCGGATCCTCGGGCGGAAATCCGAGATCATCAATGTGGGCGGTGAGAAGGTCTATCCGGCGGAGGTTGAGAACGTATTGCAGGAGGTTGAGAACATTCGGGACGCTGCGGTGATCGGCCGGGCCAATCCGATCTTAGGACAAGTGGTGTTGGCTCGAGTGGTGCTCTGTGAACCGGAGCCAATCGACCAGGTGCTCAGACGCATTCGTCGTCATTGCCGGGGTCGGTTGGAGCCGTATAAGGTCCCGGCCCTTGTCGAAATTCGGGACGAGCCTTTTCACGGAGACAGATTCAAAAAGATGAGGAACCAGGCATGAAGTCGGGCGCGAGCCGCAAAGTGGTTGTCATCAGCGGCGGGAGCCGCGGCCTTGGAAAGGCCATCGCTGCCCGTTGTCTGGACGAAGGCTACATTGTGGCGACTTTCAGCCGCGCTGACTCCCCGTTCGTCCAGAAACAACTGGAGCTGGATCCAGATCGCCAGAATTTTTTCTGGTCTGAGGTCAATGCCGCTGACTCGACCGGGGTGAAGCAGTTCGTGACGGAGGTTTCCGAGCGGTATGGGCAAATCGGCGCCTTGATCAACAATGCGGGGATCGGGAGCGAAGGTATTTTCGCGAGTATGCGGTTATCGGACATTGACCTTTGCGTCGACCTCAACCTGAAGGGAGCCTTGTACCTCACCTGGATCTGTACCCGATTCATGATCCAGCGGCGCGGAGGTTGCATCATTAACATTTCGTCGGTCAACGGCCTGCAAGGGCACAGCGGAGTGGCCGTCTATAGTGCGACCAAGGCAGGCCTGGACGGGATGACTCGCAGCCTGGCCCGCGAGCTCGGACCCCGGGGGATCCGGGTGAATTCGATCGCGCCGGGCTACTTCGAGAGCGAAATGGTCGAACGACTCGACGAGACGACGAAGGCGCGGATCACTCGCAGGACGCCGCTGGGGCGATTGGCGTCCGTCGAGGAGATCGTGGGGGTCGTGCTCTTCATGATTTCTCCGTCCGCCTCCTTCATTACGGGGCAGACCATCGTGGTCGATGGAGGACTCACATGCTGAATCGGAGCGGATACGCTCATCACTCGCGCCTTGCCGACGGCCCGTTTTGAACGCAACGACGTCACCATTATTTGCGAGACGGTACACTAGCATCCAAACTTTCTTGAACCGAACGATATGCTTCCCACCTATGAGACGATGCAATAGGGCTGCCGAAATCTCCGAGACGGTGCGGGATCACTTAGGTCTGCTTCTTGACGAAAAGGATTTGCCCAGGAGGGATATTGTCCCGGAGGATCGCCTCAACGCCGATCTCGGGATGACATCGCTTGACCTTGCCAGCCTCGTGGCGGCGCTGGAGATGAAATTGAAGGCCGACCCGTTTCAGGAACTTGTGCCGATTACCAGCATTCGGACCGTCGGCGACCTCGAAGCTGCCTACGTAAAGTATTTTTCCGATTGCGGTTCCGAACAGGAAGTTCAGGACGAAGACCTCGCCAAGATTCGTCGGCGGGCAGAGGCTCGCCGCGGGGGCACGGGAGGCCCGGGATGAGTGCGAACGGGCTCTCCGAGGGCATCGCCATCATCGGTATGGCCTGCCGCTTTCCGGGTGCCAAACGGATCGCGGACTTCTGGGGAAATTTGTGCCGGGGAGTCGAATCAATCACTCATTTTTCACGCGAAGAGCTTCTCCAGGAAGGTGTGGATGCCGCTCTCCTCGATGATCCGAGGTACGTCCGGGCCTCCCCGATCCTGGAGGGTTTCGACCTGTTCGACGCCGCCTTCTTCGGATACTCGGCGCGCGAGGCCCAGTTCATGGATCCGCAGCAGCGGTTACTGCACGAAGTCGCGTGGGAGGCATTCGAGGACGCAGGATACTATCCCGAGACGGCGGAAGGTCCCACGGGCGTTTTCGCCAGTGCCGGGGGCGTGGTCACCAGCTATCTCCTTGCCCACCAGCGACGGCATTCGTCGCTCCTGGGCGCCACTGGAAGCATGCAGCACATTGGCAATGACAAGGATTTCCTTAGCACCCGGCTGTCGTACAAGCTCAATCTCACGGGTCCAAGCCTGAATATCCAAACCGCCTGTTCATCATCGCTGGTGGCAGTGCACCTGGCGGGCCAGAGTCTGGGCAGCGGTGAGTGTCGGATGGCGTTGGTGGCTGGGGCGACGGTCCGGGTACCACACAAGGCCGGCTACCTTTATCAGAAAGGGGATATCCTTTCCCCTGACGGCCATTGCCGTGCCTTTGATGCGAGAGCGGCGGGTACCGTCTTCGGCAGCGGCGTCGCCGCGATCCTCCTCAAGAGAGTGGAAGAGGCCAAGGCCGACCGCGACCGAATCTATGCCGTGATCAAGGGAACCGCGATCAACAACGATGGCGCGGAAAAAATAAGCTACACCGCTTCGAGCGTGCCGGCGCAGTCAAGGGCCATGGTCGAGGCCCTGGCTTCCTCCGGCGTGCCAGCCGAGACGATCGGCTTTGTGGAGTGCCATGGCACCGGCACCGCCGTTGGGGACCCGTTGGAGGTCCAGGCTCTCAACCGTGCTTTCCGTGCGTACACCGCCAACGTCGGTTTTTGTGCCATCGGTTCAGTAAAGACCAATATCGGCCATCTTGAGCAGACCTCTGGATTGGCCGGTTTGATTAAAGTCGCTCTCGCGCTCCGAAATGCGCAGATCCCGCCTAGTTTGAACTTCGAGGCTCCCAATCCGAAAATCGCCTTCGGTCAGAATCCTTTTTTCGTCAATACTCAGCTTTGTGAATGGCAGGGGATTGGCGGGATTCGTCGAGCCGCGATTAACGCACTCGGGCTAGGAGGAACAAACGCTTTCGCGGTTCTCGAAGCTTACCCGGAGACGGTTTCTCTGGAGACTGGCGCTCGCGAGCAACCGTCGCGATTGCTCAACCTCTCGGCTAAGGACAATCGAGCTCTCGCTGAGGTTGCCTCTCGTTTGCAGGAGCACTTGGTCGCCAATCCCGCCCTCGACTTAGCCGACGTATGCTTCACCGCTGCAGAGAGCCGGGCTCAAATGCCCGTTCGCCTGGCCGTCGTGGCCCCGACCCGCGAGCAAATGGGAGAACAGTTGAGACTATTCGCGGAGAGGGGTGCCGGTCCCGGTGTCTTTCGGGGAACGGGCAAACGTAAGCCTCTGGCATTTCTCTTTACCGGACAAGGGTCGCAGTATCCCGGTATGTCTGCTCAACTCTACCGGAGATTTCATGAATTCCGTCGAACGCTTGATCGTTGCCAGGAATTGTTCCGACCGCATCTTGAGCGGCCGCTCCTTGATGTGATCTTCGCCGGGGAGGGCGACAATGGGCAACTCGATGAAACCGCCTACGCTCAACCTGCGCTTTTTGCTGTCGAGTATTCTTTGGCAGAGCTCTGGAAATCGTTCGGGATTGTCCCCGAGGCCGTGATGGGTCACAGCGTCGGCGAGTTGGTAGCCGCCTGCGTGGCGGGCGTCATGAGCCTGGAAAGCGCGTGCAACCTGGTCGCGGCCCGGGGAAATCTGATGCAAAGATTACCTTCCGGCGGGTCTATGGCGTCAATCCTTGCCGACGAGCATACGGTCGCGCGTCTCCTGGCCGCGCGCGGCCTTCCGCTCTCGGTCGCGGCGGTCAATGCGCCTCAATCCATTGTGGTTTCGGGCGAGGTCGAGGCGGTGCACCAGTTCCTTCGGTCACTCGCGGATGAGGAGATCGTCGGGAAGAAGCTTGCTGTCTCTCATGCGTTCCACTCGTCGCTGATGGACCCCATACTCGACGAGCTGGAAGCGGCGGCCAGGGGTGTCCAGTTCATGGCGCCGACGATTCCAACGGTCTCGAATCTGACTGGGCGCCTCCTGGAGGAGGCGCCCGCAGGACTCTACTGGAAGCAGCACGCCCGCGGAGTTGTTCGATTCGCGAAGGGCATAGAGACCCTCCTCGAGTTGGGCTGCGCGACGTTTCTCGAGATCGGGCCCGGGAACACACTGCTGGGCTTAGGGCGGCAATCCGCCCCCGGCGTCGAAGGGCCGTGGCTAGCCTCACTCAACCGGCACCGGGACGATACCGAGGAGGTGCTTGAGAGCTTGGGCCGTCTATTCGCTGCAGGCCGCAGCGTCCGTTGGAAGCCATTCGAAAACAGGCGTATCCCGCGCAGGGTTCCGCTACCTAGTTACCCATTTCGAAGCCAATCGCACCGACTTGATGACAGTGCCGAGGAAATCCGACCGCCGGCCAAAGCTGGACCGGCAACTTCGCACCCGCTTCTCGGGGATCGGCTCAGGTCGGGCTTGCAGGAAGCACAATTTGAGGCGACTTGCGGTCTCGCCGCGCTTCCGTACTTGGATGACCACAGGATATATGGCGCGGCTGTTCTCCCGACTGTTGCTGGACTGGAGATCGCCATGGCGGGCGGGATCAGCCTTCTTTCGAGCCGGGAGATTGAGCTAAAGAACGTGGTGTACCGTGAGGCGCTCCTGGTGCCTGAGGAAGGCGCCCGGATCGTCCAGACGATTTTCAAACCCCAGGGGGAAGGGACTTTCGTATTCCAGATCCTTAGTATCGGCGCCGATGGCCGAGGCCCTTGGTCCTCCCATATGGGCGGCATCTTGGCCGTGAGGACGGCCGGGGCCGCAACGGAACTGTACCCCGGAATCCAGGACCTCCTGGCCAGTCGAATGCAGGAGATCCCGGTGGGTCGTTACTATCGATCGATCGATCATCTCGGGCTGAATTACGGGGCCTCGTTTCGTGGCACCCGAAGCCTATGGCGCGGAGATGGTGAAGCCTTGAGTCGCGTGCGAATTCCTGAGTTCGTTGCCACTGAACAGTACGAAATGCACCCGGCGTTCCTCGATGCTTGCCTGCACATCTATCCGGCGCTGGTCCAAGAGTACGGGGACTTCTCCACCTTGCCTGCCGAGCTGAAGCGTACTTTCTTACCGATCAGTCTTGAGCGGGTCCAGTTCCTGGCCCGCGGTCTCAAGGAGGTGTGGGTCCATGCGGTTCGACGTCCGGCTTCGGGAGAAAGTCAGGACACGATGACCATCGACATCCGCGTCCTGGATGACGAAGGACGTGAGGTTGCCACTCTGAGCGGCCTTACGCTCAAGCGTCTGGCACCCGAGGATCTTCGGCCTGGGCACACTGACGCGATCGAGAGTTGGCTCTACCAAGTGAGCTGGTTGCCGCGCCCGGCCCTTGCCCCGGCATCGCCGGACAGGGATCTCCGTTCGAGGTGGCTTGTCTTTGCGGACCGGCAAGGGGTGGCCGCGGAGTTGGTTAAACGCCTTGAAGGTCTCGCTCAAAAATGCCAGATCGTCTACCCGGACTGGTCATTGGAGGCAAGTGATGAAGAGAAAATTGTCGATGGAATGATTGACGCTGCGTTGGCAAAGCACCAGGACTACCGCGGGGTCATCTATCTCTGGAGTCTGGATCATCATCCAATATCTGACATGACGCCGGAATTGCTCGTTCGGTCAGAACGTTTGGTTGTCGGGGGAGCATTGGCTCTGATCCGCGCGATGTCTAGAGCGAGCCAGCGTTTTGCCCAAATGCCCCGACTCTGGGTCATCACACGCAACTCGCAGCGGGCGACCGCCGATGCGCATTCGGTGGATCCGTTCCCCGCGATTCTTTGGGGCCTTGGGCGCACGGCGGCTCTTGAACATCCCAAGATTTGGGGTGGTCTTGTCGATCTGAACGTCCGCGATCCAGAGGCCTATGCTGTGTCGAAAGGCGTGCAGATCGACGTTGAAGCCTTGTTGCGTGAGATTTGGAACCCGGACGAGGAGCAACAAGTTGCGATTCGACCGACCGGACGGTTGGCGGCCCGGTTTGTCCGACTTCCTCCGGGAAAAGACCGCCCAGGCGTGTTATTTCGCGAGAATGCAACCTATCTGGTCTCTGGTGGCCTCGGATCGCTTGGCTTGAAGGTGGCGGAATGGATGGCGAAATGCGGTGCCCACCATCTGGTATTCACTAGTCGTCGTCGGCCCGAGGGCCGCGCGGCTGAGGTCGTGGGTGCCCTCGAAGCGAAGGGGATCCGCTCAGTTGTCGCCGTTGGTGACATCACAGAAGAGGCCGACCTGAATCGGATCCTGGGCGCGATACGCTCGGAAATGCCTCCTTTGCGGGGTATCTTTCATTGCGCTGGGATGCTCGACGACGGGATCCTCGACCAGATGGATTGGGGCCGGTTCTCCGCAGTAACCGCGCCGAAAGTAAAGGGGAGTTGGCTGCTTCACGGCGCAACCCTCAGAGACGAGCTCGACTATTTCGTCCTGTTCTCGTCAATCCTTAGCCTGACCGGTTCGCCGGGACAATCCAACTATACCGCCGCCAACGCTTTTCTCGACGCGCTGACGGAGCACCGGCGGGCAGCTGGGTTGCCCGCCGTCACGCTCAATTGGGGGCCTTGGGCCGAAACCGGTTTGGCAACCATCTCAGGGCGCCGGGGCGAAGCCATCTGGAATTCTCGAGGGACCCGTTACATTCCCCCCGACCGCGGCATTGACGTGCTTGAGCATATCCTTCGTCAGGGAGTCAGCCACGCGGTGGTGACGATCACCGAATGGCGGCAATTCCTGCAACAATTCCCGAAGCCAGTCCCTTTCTACGAGGATCTCGCGAAGGGCGTGGGCGGGTGGCGAACGGGGCGGAGGAGTCGCGATCCCCAGACCACCCGTGCTCTGATCGATGCCGCTGAAGGTGAGGAACGCCGCAAACTTATCGTCGAATTCGTGCGGCAAGAGGTCGGAGAGTTACTGGGCCTCGGAGTTTCGGTTGATCAGGGACGACCGCTCAGTGAACTTGGCCTTGACTCCTTGATGTCTGTCAGTTTGGTCAACAAACTCGAACCCACACTTGGCGTTCTGGTCCCCATGGCCACACTGTTGAAGGGGCCCAGCGTCGATGAACTTGTCCGCTCCATTTTCCCCGGCCTCGAAAATAGATTGCCCCCCGAAATTGAGGGTTCGAACGGCAGTAACGGAAATCGGATCAACGGCAGGTTGCACACCGATATCGTTTCGTTGTCCGATTGGCTTGTCGCTACAAGTCCGAACCCGTCCGCCACATTTCGGCTGTTCTGTTTCCCGTTCGCTGGGGGTGGATCGGCTGTCTACAGGGCATGGAACGACAGAATTGGCCAATCCATAGAAGTCATAGCCGTAGAGCCACCGGGGCGACTCGGCCGGATTGACCAAAAACCGGTGCGCGATATTCAGGTCTTTGCCACTCAGGCGGCAAGAGCGATGACGCCCTTGCTTGACAAGCCCTACGCCGTCTTCGGGCACTGTCTGGGTGGGCTGACTATGTATGAAACCGTGCGCGAACTCCAACGTGAAGATCAGAGACTCCCTATTCACGCTTTCGTATCCGGATCCAGACCTCCCGATCTCACCGACCAGGAAGGACCCTTTGAGCGTCTTCTCCAGGACCGCCTGCTGAGGAACAGGCGCTACGACCCGTTCCTGCCGATCCACGAACAACCGGAAGACGTTTTTGCCGAGGTGATTCGGTTGTTTCGGATCGATAGCACTGAGCAAATGCTCAAGAACGACGAACTCCGGGCCCTGGTCCTGCCGGTTGTCCGCTCCGAGTTTGAGATGGCTTTTGCCTACCGGCATCGGCGCGAGGCGCCTTGGAATTTCCCGATCACCTGCTTCAATGGGGCGGACGATCTCTATGTGACTCGTGCGGATATCTTATCCTGGGGCAGGTTTACGACGGCTAGTTTTCAAGTCCACATTCGCCAGGGCGAGCACTTCCTCCTGGTGGATGATTCTGACTTCCTGCTGCGCGCGATAAACCGCGACATTGCAGATCACCAAGGTTCTTTTCGATAGAACTTGTGAGGTAGCAAACGATGAGTGACCCGATGCTGGAAGATCCGAAGAAGAAAGATAATCTGTACGTTATCCTTGCTCTTCAAGGAGGAGGCGCGCTTGGTGCGTTTCAGGCCGGTGCCTATCAAGCGCTGACCGAAAAAAAGTACGAGCCTGACTGGGTGGCAGGAATCTCGATCGGCTCTATCAATGCCGCCATTATCGCGGGAAACCCGAGGGAAAAACGCCTGGAGCGTTTAAAAGAATTTTGGCGGATTGTCTCGGGCAATCTCGATTGGTGGGAGCGGGTGCCAAATTACTCCGAGAAACTGACTAATACCTGGAAAATCTGGCTCGCGATGGCCGGCGGCGTACCCGGGTTCTTCCGCCCCAACTATATTCCGGGTCCGCTCGCCGATCCTAACTCTTCGCAAGCCTGCTGTTTGTATAACGTGGACAAGCTTAGAAAAACACTGGAGAATTTGGTCGACTGCAACATCATCAATCGTCACGCCTCAGAGGAGCATGTCCGGCTGTCTTTAGGTGTCACCAGGGTCTTTGGCGGTGTATCGAAGACCTTTCAAAGCTTCGATGGTGCAAAACATGCGACCGATCTTGATGACAAGCGTACTGAGATTAGTGTTGACCATATTATGGCGAGCGGGGCCTTTGCCCCGTCGTTCCCAGGCGTCTATCTCAAAGACCCATCGGGCCAGGTCATTGATGAGCAATTATATTGGGATGGTGGAATAACTTCAAATTCCTCTTTCAAGCACATCATCAAAGATCTTCCCATGCTCCATAGGGTAATCGGAGATAAGCAGGTCGTGATCTTCGTGATTGATCTGTGGGGCGCTTCTGATCGCGACCCCAAGACTTTTGACGAGGTGTGCTGGAGAGTTAAACAGACTCAATATTCGAATCGCATTGAGCAAGACATCAAGTTTGCCAGAGAATTCATTGCTAACGAGAGGCGAGGGGAAAGAACCAACCTGGAATACAAGCCTCCCCGCATTGATATCGTTCGAGTTTCTTACTGTTCTCATCCAAACGAAATCCCCTACGGCGACGCCTTGTTTTCGCGGACGGAAATCGATCGCCGGTTTCGAGACGGCTATGCAACGATGCGATCCCGGCTCGAAATGGACCCGCCTCTCTGGAAACTGGAGCAACTGAGCGCAGATAGTCTTACTCGCCCGGATGCCGGCGTCGTCATCCACTTATTCTGAGACCTCAGCCTCCCGGTGGACCCCAATTAACTGGAGAGTCGACCGCTTTATGTGGCCTTCCCACATGTGCCGTTGGGAGATCTAAATCGGGCTTTTTCGGTCTCGATCTCCACCGGATTTTCTCTAAAATGGTTCGATGATTTATGAACTTCGTCATTATTTTCCTGTTCCCGGTAAAGAGGAAGCCATCCTTAACCGGTTCCAGAGCCATACTTTCAAAATATTCGATCGTCGCGGATTTAAGGTTCACGATTTTTGGGTTGAGGCGAACGGATCCGGTCATCTTTGGTACGTGCTCGAATGGCAATCTGCCGAGCAGATGAAATCCGAATGGAGCAAATTTGTGAACGATGAAGAATGGCAATCCGTCAAAGCGGAAAGCGAAAAGGGGGGGCCAATTGTTGAAAAAATCGACGCTATCGTTTTGAAGCGCCTAGCCTGGTCGGTCTGACCCGGGAGCCAAACCGCGAGAGGACGGGTCCGCGGCAAAAAACTCTCTGTCCACCGTAATCTCCTGGGAGCATTTCTTCTCGGAGCGATTTTCGAATTGCCGGCGAGCGGAAACCCGGAGGCGTGCTATTCTCCAGTACGTCTTAATGAGTTTTGCGGAATGTCTTTTGGCGACAAGAGGTCTGACATTCCGAAGGCACAGAGCTGCATCTGTCCGTGCGTGAGAGCGTTTGTAAATTGATCATTGATGGAATTCCCCAATACTGTCCCGTATAAAGAATTCTTGGTGGAACGCCAAGAGATCCTGCGTCACAAATGGATCGAAAGCGAGAAAGCCGGATACGACATCGGTTTTGAAGGCGCGTTGCTCGATTGGACCCAGAAACACCGATCCGCCTGGCGCGAAAGAAGATACAATTAAGCAAAATTGGCCGTTCTCGATGGGGAAAGCTTGGAGTTTGCAAGTTTGGCCAGGGCGTCGCCGTGACATGGCAACGGATGGCACCAGCACAGTAGTACTTTGCCGCCGCAAAGTTCAGGCAACCGCGCCAAAAGAACTGGGTTGTCGTCTAGGTAGCGAGCGTACAACGCAATCACTCGGTCATGCTCCTCTGGAGCGTGCGTCTGTGGTCGAAAGGGATTGCCCCAACCGGCGTCGCGCCATCCGCGATAATTTCGACCGATGTAAACGGCCCGGCCCGTGTTTTGCGCCCAGTCAACCAATTCGCGGTCCTTCATGACATGGGCCACGACCGTGAT
>DATHPI010000202.1:0-33161 GCA_035484035.1 Chthoniobacterales bacterium | reverse complement strand
ATCTTCGAGTGTCAGCGGCTCGAAATAGAGTTTGTCGCTGGTATCGTAGTCGGTCGAGACCGTTTCCGGATTCGAATTGACCATGATGGTCTCGAACCCTTCCTCTTTCAGCGCGAACGCGGCGTGCACGCAACAGTAGTCAAACTCAATTCCCTGACCGATTCGATTAGGGCCGCCACCGAGGATCATGATCTTTTTGCGGTCGCCTGGATAGGTTTCGTCTTCGTCGCCGTAGGTCGAATAGTAGTAGGGTGTGTAGGCCTCAAATTCCGCGGCGCAGGTGTCGACCAGTCGGTAGGTCGGGAGCACTCCTTCTCTGATCCGTTTCGCGCGTATATCGCTTTCGGTCGATTTGGTTAGATAGGCTAGCTGAGGATCAGAAAATCCAAATTGTTTAGCTCGCCGCAGATTGAGCGGGCCACTCGCGATCTGCCGTTCTTCGTCCACGATCTGCCGGATGTTTTCCAGGAACCACGGATCGATACTGGTGAGTTCGTGGATGGTGTCGATCGTGAATCCGGCCAATAACGCGTATCGAACGTAGAAGATTCGATCCCACGAAGCGTTAACGAGCTTGCGCTGGATTTCTTCCACATCCCATCCGCCGTTGTAGGAACGTGGTTCACGATCCTTGCCATCCGCTCCGAGCCCGAATCGACCAATCTCGAGCGATCGGAGCGCCTTCTGCAAAGATTCTTTAAAGGTTCGGCCAATGGCCATCGCCTCGCCGACACTTTTCATTTGGGTCGTGAGAGTGGGATCGGCCTGAGGAAATTTTTCAAAAGTAAAGCGAGGGATTTTCACCACGCAGTAGTCGATCACAGGCTCAAAACTGGCGGGTGTTTCCCGAGTGATGTCGTTTCGGATTTCGTCCAGGGTGTATCCGACAGCCAGTTTAGCAGCGATCTTGGCGATCGGAAATCCGGTTGCTTTGGAGGCCAGAGCAGAAGATCTGGAGACTCGCGGATTCATCTCAATCACGACCATGCGTCCGTTCTGCGGATGAACGGCAAACTGAATATTGGATCCGCCGGTTTCTACACCAATTTCGCGGATTACCGCAAACGAGGCATCGCGCATGATCTGGAACTCACGATCGGTGAGTGTTTGCACAGGTGCGACGGTGATCGAGTCGCCAGTATGAATTCCCATTGGATCAACGTTCTCGATGGAGCAGATCACTACGCAGTTGTCTGCCCGATCACGCATGACTTCCATCTCGAACTCTTTCCAACCGAGCAAAGACTCTTCAATCAGCACTTCCCGAACGGGTGACTGATCCAGGCCGCGATGAACAATTTCCTCTAATTCCTGCCGGTTGTAGGCGATCCCGCCTCCGGCGCCGCCGAGGGTGAAAGCTGGCCGGATGATAAGCGGCAAAGATCCGATCCCGTCCGAAATCTTTCTTGCTTCGGCCACGCTGTGCACGGTTGCGGATTTCGCAACATCCAGACCAATCCGCAGCATCGCCTCCTTGAACAGTTGCCGATTCTCCCCTTTGGCGATCGCTTCCGCGTTGGCGCCAATCAAACGGACATGGTGTTTTTCCAGAATTCCGGCGTGATACAGGTCCATCGCGCTGTTGAGAGCCGTTTGACCGCCCAGCGTGGGCAAGAGCGCGTCTGGTTTCTCCCGTTCGATTATTTTTTCCAGGATCTCGATGGTAATTGGTTCGATGTAGGTTCGTGCGGCGAACTCGGGATCCGTCATGATGGTCGCCGGATTGGAATTGACTAGGATCACTTCGTATCCTTCTTCCATCAAAGCTTTGCAGGCTTGAACTCCCGAATAATCGAACTCGCAACCTTGGCCGATGACGATCGGGCCGGAACCAACTAGCAGAATCTTATGAAGATCTGTGTACTTAGGCATTGGCGTTGGCAGATTAGCGGACGATGTGCAAACGTCAAACGCAGAGAGACGAAACGCTGGAATGCTGACCCCCATTCGGAAGGCTGAACGCGGTGCAAATCCAACCCAAGAAGAAAGCATCGCACAGAGGTCACGGAGGTCACAGAGGGGGATTGGGACTGGTTGAGACTCCAGTAACGACGCCGGCGGTGCCAACGAACGCCTAAACGCTCTCCCACCGCAAACGAAGAAGAAAGCATCGCACAGAGGCCACAGAGGTCACAGAGGGGGATTGGGACTGGTTGAGACTCCTTCGACGGCATCGGCTGTGCCAAAGAATGGAGCACGCAACGCCGATACGCCGATACGCCGATACGTCTCCCCTCAGGCGTTGACGCCGACAGCTCGCCTGACCCTGTTCATCGTCTTCTGTGCGACTTCGCGCGCTCGAGAGGCACCGTCCGCCAAGACATGGTCCACTTGGCCTGGGTCCGTCTCGAGTTCCGCCCGGAGGCGTCTTTTTGGAGCGAAGCTCTGCCAGATAATTTCAAACAGCCTTTTCTTGAATTCTCCGTAGCCGATGCCCCCGGCCCGAAAATCATCTTCCATAGTCGCCACCATGTCAGGCGTCGCAAACAACTTATAGAGCGAAACAATTGCCGAATTGGCCGGATCCTTCGGTGCTTCGACCGGCGTTGAATCCGTGACAATGCTCATGATCTTCTTCCTCAACGCTTTTTCGGGAAGAAACAACTCGATGGTATTGCCGTAGCTTTTGCTCATCTTCTGGCCGTCCAACCCGAGAATCGTAGCGACTTCATCCCGGATACTCGGCTCGGGCAGCTTAAAGGTATTACCGTACAACTCATTAAACTTGATCGCGATGTCGCGAGTGATCTCCAGGTGCTGCTTTTGATCCTTTCCAACCGGCACCACGTCGCTGTCGTAGAGCAGAATGTCGGACGCCATGAGGACGGGATAGGCAAACAGGGCATGAGATGGAGCGATACCGTGCGATAACTTGTCCTTGTAAGAGTGGCTCCGTTCCAGAAGACCCATCGGTGTGACGTTACTTAGGATCCAAGCCAATTCCGTGACTGCCGGGACATCGGATTGTCGAAAAAAACAAGCCTTCGCCGGATCAAGCCCGCAAGCGAGGGAATCGATCGCCACGCCGCGAATGTGCTCCCTCAGCAACGCCGGATCGTGAATCGTGGTCAGGGCGTGATAATCCGCGATGAAATAGAAGGCCTCTCCCTTTTCCTGAAGCTCGATGGCGGGACGCAAAGCCCCAAAGTAGTTTCCGATATGCAGAGCCCCGGTCGGTTGGAATCCGGTGAGATAACGCACCATGGGGAACCGTGGCGAAACCCGGCGCCGTGTCAAAGGGAAACGGTTCGGCGGGCAGGGGGAACGGGTCGGCGGGTCGGCGTGTTGGCGTATCGGCGTGTGATAGCCCAATACGCCAATACGCCCCTTCGCCGATCCGCCGACCCGTTTCCCTTACCAGGTCTCGATTTGGCGCTGTTCTTCGGCGACTAGTTTGTCCCAGATTTTTCGGTGTTCGGGCTCGTAGCGGTTATCCTGGAGCTCAGCCATCTGACGGCGAACTTCGATCAAGCCGTCCAGGTGCGGTAAGAGGCTGACATACAGCTCCCGAAGAAAGCGGGTCGCGCCGGCATCGCGTTCCCAGATCGCTCCGAAGGAATCAACGAATTCGATGGCGTAACTGTAATCACCGCGCTGGCTATGCTGCCAGAGTTCAGGAGAAGGTTCGGGCAGATCGAGTAAAAGCGGCGCCAGATAAAGATTTTGTAACATCCCGCGTTTGTATCGTTCCGTAGCGCTCGCTTCTTCGTCAAATTCGAACAAGGTGAGAGCCCATCCGAAGAAGAATCCCGGGTCCTCCAGATCATCCGGATAGGATTGGCGATACCAGGTAAAGAATTCATTCGCAGCTTCAAACTGGCTCAGTGAAAGCTGCAGCAACGGCACCAGAAATCGTACGCCGGTGTGATCTGCCGCATCGATAAACAGCAGTTCTTCTCCGATGGCGATCGCTTCATTCAGCTCACCCTTTTGCCAGGATACCAAAAGCCGTCCATGGTGAGCTCTCAGCAGGTAGCTGGGTTCTCCCTGAACGTGAAAGGGAACAGCAGCAGCGGCGGCTTTGACAAAGCCTTCTGCGGCTTCGTCCAGATTGCCTTCCTGCAGATCGAGATCCGCCAGTTCAACCAACGCTTCTGGCAAGTCTGGAGATAGATCAAGGGCTTTGGCTAACAGAGACCGCTGCTTCTCACGAGAGCGCGTATGCTTGACGGCTTTGACCAGACCTTGAGCGACAAATTGGGCTCCGTGGCTAGCCAACAGACTCTCTGCGGGGCCTGCGATCAAACTGCTAAGCTGAGATTCGATGCCCTCCTCTTCACCCGTCTCCGCCTCATCGGATTCCACATCGACCAGGTTGATCTCGCATTGGTATTCTTTTGAAAAACTCTGCCATACCGCCTCATCCCATTCGTCCACATCAGGCACCAACAATTCGTCGGGTGCACCTTTCTCCTGAAACGCGCGGTGGAGGAAAAGTTCAACCCGACGCTGATCCAGCTCCCGAACGAATTCGTGCGCAAGAAGCATTCGCGTATGCCGATGGACGGCGTAGAGGCAAGTGGGCAGGATGAACATCGATCCGAATTGGATTGGTACGTTCAGATCGAACCAATCGAACGCCCAGACTTCCTTGGTTGAGCGCAGAGGCAGAATCATGTGATGAGCTTGCGGAGTTTTGGGTCAGTGTCGATGTCAGAACAGAAAATTCAAGAAAGTGCAATGGTGGCTGTTCACCATTTGATTTCTACCCGCTGTTTACGGCTGAATTTGTCGGTGTAGAAAAGCTCGCGATGCTCCATTCCATGTTCGTGAACAAGTTTGGTAACCTTCACGTCAAAGCAACAATATTCTGCAATGTCCATGACCCTCTTTTCGCGCCACCATTTGATCGCATCGACTCCGCCGGCTGTCTTAGCCACTCCAAGGGTTGCCTGGGCAATGTTGTCCAATTTAAGCCTGCTCCCCGCCACCTTCTCGATCTCGAGGAAGAGGTCCAGGGTTCGCAATTGATGCGGCAGGTCAAGAATCGTGTACCCCATCAGGACTTCATAGTCGAAGCTCACAATGTTAAACCCGACCACCAGATCGGCGCGCATCAATTGCTGAATCAAGTCGTTCACCCGGTTCTCTGGAAAGATCCGATACTCGCTGAGGATGGTGCTGTAAGTGACTCCAAGAGACATGCCCATGTCTCTTTTCCTGACCCATCCGCCCACATCATTTGCAGTTCGTTGAGTCTCGAGATCGAAGTAAATGATGTTCATGAGCGCAAAAAATACGACTGGTGAGACGGGTAGGGGCTCCGTTCAATCCGGGGTTTGCCCGCCGTTCCCGGTTCGGGCGAGCCACACTCTGCCGGCTCGCCCAACCCGACTCTTAAGCTAGCTTAGCTAGTCAAACGAGCCTGCGTCGAATCGGAATAGATTTTCAAGATTAGTGGCATGGTACTCCTCAACAACGGTTCCGTCGGAGGCGTAAATTTTCAAGCCGTTTGCGCCGTCGGATACGCATCGGGTTTGCTTGATATTTTTTGTTCCGCAGACCTGGAATAGCGGGAGGCCGTCTGCGCTGACGACCCATGCGCCCGTTTCATCGGCCGTAGTTGATACCTGGAACATTGCTTGCCGCGTGTTTTCCATCGGATTGTTCGCCGGTTTCACAAAGGCGGGAGGAGAATCGGTTTTCGCATCTGCCGGGACGACCTTGCCGTCTTTGAGGTCAAAATACTGAAAGGCAGTCAGCGTTCTCTCAAACCATTTCTCCCAAATTGATTTCCCCTGGTTTGCTGCCTGGAAGCGAACTCCAATGACTCGCAGGGTGCTGCCATCGTCAGAGATTAATAACAGGGCATCGTCGCTCCGGGACGCGCCGAGCCGAGAGACGGTCTGCAGGTCCGGAGGCAGTTCGATTTCTCTGAGCGTTTTCCCGAATGGATCGATCTGTTTCAAGAGGCGCCCGGTACCGGTTTTAAGCAAGAGCCAGACGCTGTCCGAAGCTCCGGCGCTCATATCAAGGAGTTCGCCAGTCTCACCGGGATCAACTGCTTTGAACTCTTGGCCGTCCAGCTTCCAGATGTTCGCGTTCCTTGAGGCGACCACCGCCGTGGAGCTCAGAACGACACATCGGAAAAGATCCTCGGCGGGCGGTTTCAAATCCTGGAGCGCGCCGTTGGACTGGTACTTAATTTGATTTCCGCTGAGCACGATGGTCCGATCTCCCAAAGCATCAGCATCTCGTACGTCGGGTAGATTCTGTCGCGAAACCTGAGCACCTGAAATCGGATCGCTGACGATCACCTGGGTGTTATCGAAGAGAAGGAGGTTGGGTCCGGCGGCCTTGATGGTGAGTGGATTAAACGCCAGCGGAATGGTCTTGGACCGGTTTCCGTTGGTTTCCAGCACGACAATTTCTGGTTGGGAGGCGTCGGCCAGCACCGCAGGTCGGAGTGCGTCCATCAGAGTCGCTGAAAGAATCTTTCGGATCCTTGGATCGTCTGAGGAGTCAACCCAGTCGTTCAAATGAAAAGCGACACCTTCGACTTTGACATCACCGACCAAAACACCGTGAGCGAAGTATTTGCCGTTGGAGACCGGCTTGCCCTGCGAATCGTTTCGGTCCCAGTCGATGACAAGACCGTCCGAACCGGCTTTGAAGCTTTCAATTTCGGCGTCCTTTTTGAGGACTCGAACGAGTTTACCTTTGCTATCATAGACTCCAAGGCTGATCACTCCGTCGACCGGAGGAGGAACAAACTGCAATTGGTTAGAGCTTGACTCCTCATCCTGGGCATTGAGCGCTTGGAACGAAACAAACGAGAGGAGCAGGGCGATCCCGGTAAACCACCGCGGACGATCAAACATAGTACTTCCAATTCACGTCCGGAAAGATGTTGTCTCGCCACTCACAGTTCGAGAGGAACTCTTCGTCGATCGAACCGCCTTTCTGTTGATCGTAGAGTCGCGTAAAACGAAGAATGTGGTCCCTCGTCCTTTTGGTTGCATAGTCGCGGGCCGTTCCCGTTTTCATGAGGAAAGCCCAATCGCTCGATTGCGCCAGCAAGAGCTCCCGCGCCATTTGGCTGAGGACGGGCTCCTTCCATTTCGCCGGTTCCTTTTGGTAGGCGCGCGCAGCCTCGGTCATCCGGCGGGCGGCAGCATGAAGATGTGGATAGATCCAAGAGTTAGATTCGTCCAACCAAACTTCCCAGAATCCTTTGTGGCCCCAGCTGGAAGGACTCGGGGAAATAATCTGCAACGTGTCGTGGGTCTCCAGATAGGCGCTCGGGGTGGTCAATTGGAACACCTTCTGGTCGTAGACCGCTTTGCGAATAAATAAATTCAAAAACCGCGGCCCTTCGTACCACCAATGTCCAAATAATTCCGCATCAAACGGACTCAGCACCAGAGGCTCAATATTGGTGGCTTCGATGAGATGCTGGATCTGCTTGGCGCGGCTAACCATGAAATCACCGGCGTGAAAGTCTGCGGCACCTTCTGCCCAACCGGGGACATAGATCTGCTTGTTCGGAGTGCGGCCGGTGATCCGGTAGTACTTGATGCCGGTGAATTTTCGCGCACCATTGGCATGCAGGAAAGGTCGGAGATAATCGAGATCCAGATCGTGCCCGATGTCACGGTAAAAATCTCGGTAGGCTGGGTCGCCGGGATACCCTTCCTGTGCGCTCCAGACCTGCTTGCTTGATTCGCGGTCCCGTCCGAAAGCGGCCGGCCCTGCCGCCGTGAAGCAAGGAGTGAAGATGGCGTACCGCGGTCGTGGATTCCCAAACATCAGGCCGTGCGCATCAAGCGAAAACCAGCGCAACTCAGCCTCTTGCAAATAGTTTTCCAAGCCAGAGAAATAAGCGCATTCAGGAAGCCAGATTCCTGCCGGTTTCCGTCCAAAATTACTGAGATAGTCGTCGCGGGCGATCTGAATCTGGGCGCGGACCGCTTCGTGATGTTGTTCCATCAAGGGAAGGAACCCGTGGGTCGCCGCGCACGTGATGATCTCGAGAAACCCACCGTCTTGATAGCGCTTAAACGCGCCTACCAGGTCACAGTGCAACCGATCGACGTAGATCTCGCGGCACTCCAAAAAGCGAGAATGGTAAATGCGTGCCAGATGATTAACTTCCGGCTGTGACTGGGTCCGGTCGATTTCGCGCTTTGAAAGAGCGATCGCGCGATCAAGATAGACAAGGTAGCGCTCGCGCAGGAGTTCATCGTTGAGCATTGCGCACAGCGGTGGAGTGAGCGACATGGTTAACCGGAACGGGACACCATCTCGAATCAAACCCTCAAATACCTGCCAAAGAGGCAAGTACGTCTCCGTAATTGCCTCGAACAACCAATCTTCTTCCAGAAAATCTGGATATTCTGGATGCCGGACAAACGGCAAATGGGCGTGAAGGACAAGAGCTAGATAACCTTTTCGCATGCTGGAAACCGGGGGTTTGCTTAGGTCCTAACACAGGGGCCAACCCCCTTTGGTATCAAGAAAAAAAGCAAAATTTAGTTATCAGTGTCGCTCAGTGTCAGTGTCAGGGGGGAAAGGGCTTCGCCCTGCTTTCGCCGGTAGTAAAAAATACGATCACAATTCCATGATCTCATGCCGGGCGAAGCCCGATCTAACTGACACTGACACTGACACTAAAAAAAGGGCGCCCGTTAGGCGCCCTTGTTTTCTACAGATCGAAGTACATGAAAAACTCGTACGGATGCGGGCGAAGCCGCAGGGCATCGTACTCCTTTTTCTTCAGTTCGACCCAATTCTCGAGGAAATCTTTGGTGAAGACATCCCCCTTAAGCAGGAATTCGTGGTCTTTCTCGAGCGCTTCGATTGCACCGAGGAGCGAATCGGGCACCGTCGGAACCTTGGCGAGTTCTTCCGGCGGAAGTTCGTAAAGATTCTTGTCGAGCGGATCGCCCGGATCAATTCGATTCTGGATGCCATCCAGACCAGCAAGCATCAATGCCGAGAAACAGAGGTACGGAGTTGCGGCGGGATCGGGGGTGCGGTACTCAACCCGTTTCGCCTTGGGATTTGCCGAATAGGTTGGAATTCGAATTGAAGCTGATCGATTGCGAGCAGAGTAGGCAAGGTTGACCGGTGCCTCGAATCCCGGAACGAGTCGCTTGTAGCTGTTAGTGGTCGGATTACAGATGGCGGTGAGGGCAGGAGCATGTTTCAAGATCCCGCCGATGTAAAACAGAGCCAACTCACTAAGGCCTGCATACTTGTCACCGGCAAAGAGCGGTTTGCCATCTTTCCAGAGCGAAGAGTGAGTGTGCATACCGGATCCGTTATCGCCAAAGAGCGGCTTCGGCATGAAGGTCACTACCTTGTTGTACTTCTTGGCAACGTTCTTCAGGATGTATTTGTAGTACATCATCATGTCGCCCATGGACCGAAGCGGAGAAAAACGGATGTCGATTTCTGCCTGGCCGGCGGTCGCAACTTCATGATGCTGCCTTTCAATTGGAACGCCGGCTTTCTCTAATTCCAGACACATCTCATTTCGGAGATCCTGGAGAGTATCGGCCGGCGGCACAGGGAAATACCCTTCCTTGTGACGGATCTTGTACCCAAGATTCGGAAACTCCTCACGCCCGGTATTCCAGATCGCTTCGCCACTATCGACGCTGTGAAATGAGCTGTTCGCACTGTATTCGTAGCGAACATCATCGAAGATAAAAAACTCTGCTTCCGGCCCGAAGTATGCCGTATCGGCAATGCCTGTGCTCTTCAGATAAGCTTCAGCCTTTTCCGCCACGCCGCGTGGATCGCGATCGTACGGTTCCCGGGTGATTGGATCTTGGATCGTACAGATAAAGCTGAGCGTGGGCTCGGCGTTAAAGACGTCGATCCAGGCTGTGGCCGGATCGGGGATGACCAGCATGTCGCTGGCGTGAATGGCTCTCCAACCACGGATACTGGAGCCATCGAAGCCCAAGCCGTCCGTAAAGATGTCTTCGCCGTATTCGTTCAGCGTGGTTGTGAAATGCTGCCAAGTCCCGAGCAGATCGGTAAACTTGAAGTCAATTAGTTTGATTCCCTTGTCTTTGATAAAAGCGGTTACTTCAGGTGGGGTCATAAGTAATGCGATGTTAGATGGGTTTTTGGTTTGGGGGCTTCAGACAGGGATTGGCTCTGGAAAAAAATCCAGGCGTCTCGAGCGGCTTCCGTTAGAGAGCCAGATCGCCGCGTTCTTCCGTTCGAATGCGGATAACTTCGAGGAGATCTTGTACGAAGATTTTGCCATCGCCACGTGTTCCGGTCCGCGCGCTGTGCTTTATTGCAGCAATAGCAGAACCTAGCAATTCGTTTTTGACGATGAGTTCGACTTTTAATTTGGGGATAAACGGGACCCTGCTAGGGCTGTAGGGCGGACGGATGGCTGGACTGGGATGCCCGTAGCCTTTGACTTCGCTTACAGTCATGCCTTCGATGCCTAGTTCAGCAAGTCCCGACTTTACTTCTTCCAGTTTAAACGGCTTGATGATCGCCTCGATCTTTTTCATTTCGGGTAACCACCCGCCATTCCTCCTGGGAGAGGCGACTTCCGATCCGCCTCTGGCACCAGGTGAAAATGCCGCGAGGAAGTACGACTCCCTCCAAGCCGCCTTCCTCGCAAGCTATTCACGCGCATGATCTACCCTTGACCTTCCGCTCCCTGATTCCCTTATCAGAGGTCAACCCCCCATTTCGAGATCCTGCCACGATTCACATTCGGACCTCCACCCGAATGAAGCTGTGTATCGTCTCAGCAACTGGTATGCCAAAGCCATCTCTGCTAGGATCTCAAGGAGAGGATTGGTTCGCGACTGGAGTGTCCTGTATGCGTTGTTCATAAAGTGACAATCACCCCATTGTCTTTGGCCTCCTTGTCGCATTTTATCCAGTAGCTCGTCCGCGGCACACGCCTGATGAGGCGAATAGGGGGAGCGATTCTAATTGAGGAGCTCTGAATGTGTTCCGGAAATCTTTGGCGTCTGTTAGCGTGTTTTGCGCGCCCGGTGCGAGATTGCCGCAAAAGATGCAAAAATGACGCGAATAGAGAAAGCAGGTTGTAAATGAGAAGATCAGTCTCTGAATTCGCCCGGGGAATACGCGCGTTATCGAGCGTTTCGTGGGCCCGATGCAGAAGGTCCTGCCAATGGTCAATCTGATCATCCCGGACACATGGCAGCAGGATGCGGTGAATCTGCTGCGCGATGGGAAAGATGTCGTGGTGCAGGCCCCGACAGGCGCAGGTAAGACCTATATCTTTGAGCTGATGTATGAATCGCTTCGAGGGCAGGCGGTGTACACGGTCCCGACCCGGGCGTTAGCAAATGATAAGCTAGCGGAGTGGAGGGCCCGGGGCTGGGATGTCGGGATTTCGACAGGCGACTTGGCCGAAAATCTTGGGGCTCGCGTGGTAGTTGCGACTCTGGAGACTCAAAAAGGCCGCTTCTTGCGCCGGGAAGGGCCGCGGTTGCTGGTGGTGGACGAGTATCAACTTCTGGCCGACCCCGCTCGCGGGATGAATTATGAGCTGATTCTTTCTCTGGCACCGCCGGAAACGCAGATCCTGCTCTTGAGCGGAAGCGTGGCAAATCCGGAGGATGTGGTGGCGTGGCTGTGGCGGATAGGCCGAAGCGCGGTACTTGTCGCGCACCATGAACGTCCGGTTCCTCTTGAAGAGGTGCTGCTGAATGACATTCCTGTTCAGGCTCCCGGGGCCATCCACGGATATTGGGCAAGACTCATTTCTCGGGCCTTGCTCGCCGACCTTGGGCCATTGCTCATTTTCGCGCCCCGCCGCAACGCGGCGGAGGAACTTGCCCAATCTCTTGCGGGGGCGCTCGCGATTGAGGAATCGATGGCTGTCAGCCAGGAGCAGGCTGCGGCTGCCGGCGAGCCGTTGGCCAAGTTGTTGAGACATCGGGTCGCCTATCATCATAGCGGTCTTAGCTATGGAGTCCGTGCCGGGATCATCGAACCATTGGCTAAGCGGGGTCAGTTGCGCGTGGTGGTAGCCACCATGGGGCTTGCTGCCGGCATCAACTTCTCCATGCGTTCTGTCCTTATCACCGGTACCCACTATATGGCGGGCAATTTGCCACGTCAGGTTCGCCCGGACGAGTTGCTGCAGATGTTCGGCAGGGCCGGTCGACGCGGGCTCGACGAAGCCGGATATGCCCTCGTAACACCAGAAGTTCCAAGATTACATGAAGCTTTTCCTCTTAAGCTCAAGAGAGCGGAACCAATCGACTGGCCCTCTTTTCTGGCGGTGATGAATGTTGCGGCCTCTCGTCGTGAAGATCCTTTCCTTAGCGCACTCGAACTTTCGCAAAGACTGTTTTCCACCAGAACACTAACTCTCGGAGTCGAGCGCTTTTATGATGGAGGCAGACGCCCTTGCGGTCTTCCTGTGGATGGCGAGAGAGGAAGATTTGTCCGGCGTCATCAGGAAAAGATGCAAAATTCGCGCGGGCTCTGGCAGAGTCAGGGCGTCCCGACCGAGACGACCTTGGGAAATCTCCTGCTACAGACGGAACGAGGGCGGTGGCGCCCCGCCCTGACCGTGGCTAAGACGCTCACTGAAATTGGGTTTGGCAACATTTGCAAGATACAGACAGAGGGCCGCCGATTTGTTTATGGGCGCGAGGTTTCCGTTGCGAGCATTTCCGAGGGTGAATGGTGTCCGGCGAAGTGGCTGCGGAAACTGCTCCGCGAACGGTACCCATTGATCAGCGGGAAAAGGAAATTTACGGAGTCCGACTTTAAGCGAGAGGTGCTGCCGCTGATTACCGGAAAGGTTGGGGGTGAGTTATGGGATCTAGCCTCTCGAGAAAAACTGGTGGTAGCGCGATTTCGCTTCGACAGTTTGCCCACACGAGGATATCTCGACGAATTCGGACATTGGCTGGCCAATCCCCAGACAAAGAGGGATTATCCCGATGTTTGTCGAGATTGCGAATTCAGGGGCCAGTGTGAAGGAATGGAGCTGAGCGTAACTCCGGCGCTCGCATGGCGGCAGCTCGGTTTGATTGAGGAATCCGGCAAACCGACAACTCGTGGAACTCTCTTTAGCTTTTTCAATCAAGGGGAGGGCCTTGCCATCGCAGCGGCGCTTGAGAAATCGGACTATCCGGTGGAAGATCTGGTGTTCGACCTGGCAAACCTTCGTGCCGGGCATCGCTTCGCCCTGGATGAATCAAAAATGGGCGGACGCTTAGGTTTAATCTGCCAACAGACCTATAATCGGGCGGATTTTGCAGGCTACCTGGAAATGGGTGTCCCGCCGGCGTACGGGGCAGGTGCGGCCGAGGTGATCCGAGAGGTGGTTGAAAACCAAACGTCGCGACATAAGCTGGTTAACGAACTGCTGCGTCACGGAGATATTGAACGCGCCATCACTGAATGGCGGAGTTTGCTACGTCAAATAGTTCACTCTCCCGACTATGATTGGGATCGTTGGCGGGCACTGAAGCAGATGGCTGAAAAATTTGTCAATTCAACACAAAGTACCGCACTTCAGCCTTTGCCACTCCTGCTTCCGGCCCAGTTGAGACGGTATCAACCGCGATCTAGAGTGAGCTTTAAATGAACCAAGAGGCTTTCGAAGGATCGCCCATCGAAAGGTGGGCGTATGGACTGATGGGAGGGTTCCTGACGCTGATGGTGATATCCGCGCTAACGGTGTGGATCGATGGTCAGAGCCGGTCAAAATGGGAAAGAATCTCCGAGCCGACTGCGGTTGGCGAACCAGCGATGGTCGATTTCGATCCGAGGGATAATCCCGGTCGTGAAGTGTTGAATTGGAACGGGCAACCTTATTTTCTGCAAACCAATGAGCCAGTTAAATTGCCGGAGTTCGAAGCGCTGAAGATAGGCAAGGATGACAAGGGAAAGATTGAGCTTTACCAGGCCAAAAAACAGAATGACAAGCGGGTTGTCCTGTTAAAGATCGGACTTAACAGTTTTCTGCGGTTGACGCCGCGATAGAGGGAGGGGGAGCGTATGGCGTGTCGGGGTTAGGTGATGTAGCGACGGGGTCAAGTAGGTACTTTATTTGGAACGATCGGCGATGTATTTGTGTCGTGCGTTCCAGAGAAACGCTGCACCGACTATCAACATGAAAACCGAAAGAAACTGGCCTCTGGTGAGTGGGCCGGTTAACGGGGCATCCGGCTCTCTAAAGAATTCACCGGCGATGCGTACGAGAGGATAAAGAAGGAAAAAGCATCCAGTAGTCACGCCATCCGGTTTCTTGAACTTCAGGCGGATCAAAATCAGCAGAGTGAAGAGCAGAAGACCTTCCAAAAAAGCCTCGTAGAGCTGGCTGGGATGGCGCGGCGTGAGCACGCCGGCGAGAATTTCACGAACCTGGGCGCTGTGTCGGGCCGCGGCGATGATGGCTGGCACGTTATTCAGATTTGGGTCGATAAGAGTCGTTTGCTGAAACACTTGAGCAGCCTCGTTCGGGTGGTCAAACAACTCTGCGGGAAACTGGATCGCCCAAGGCACGTGGGTGATTCTGCCGTACAATTCCCCGTTGATGAAATTCGCGAGCCGGCCGAAAAAGAGCCCAAGAGGTGCGACCGCCACCAGGTTGTCGCCAATTCCGGTCCAGGAAATGCGATGCCGGTAAGCATAAATCCAGCTGAAAATTGTGAGCCCAAGAATCCCTCCGTGGCTTGCCATACCACCATCCCAGACGCGAAAAATTCCAAGCGGATCTTCGCTTAGCATGGAAGGTCGATAAAAAAGCACGTATCCAAGACGGCCCCCGATCAATACGCCGAATAGGGCTGAGTAAAAGACGAAATCGGCAACCTGGCTCTCTCGCAGCGAGCCGTATCCTTTGCGGGCCAACCATTTCATCAGATAAAACGCGCTGATAAAACCGGCAATGTATGCCAGCCCGTACCACCGAATTCCGGTCTGTTCGTTAAACTGAATGAGAAATGGACTGAGGTGGTGAACGTAAAAGGCGAAGAACATGGATAGGCCCGTGGGGTTTGCAGGGTTGTTTTCAGAATTCCGCAGCGCGCTCTAAGACAGCGAACCCACTAACTTTTGGTGAGCGCGGAAGCAAGCAGTTCGTGCGCGTCGAGGCCGGACGACAACCGTTGAACTCAGCGAGGGGAAGTCTAGACTTGGAGCGTATGCAAGAAATCGGGAAATTTGTGGTGGTGCTCGGGGCGATCCTGGTCGTTGCTGGAGTGATCCTTTGGCGGTTCCCGAGTCTCTTCGGCTGGGTGGGCAAACTCCCGGGCGACATTTCCCTGCAGAAGGGAAACTTCTCTTTCTACTTTCCGGTCGTGACCTGCATTTTGGTTAGCATCGTTATCACCCTATTGAGTTGGTTGTTCAGGCGGTAGCAGGGGAAACGTGTCGGCGTATCGGCGAGGGGCGTAGGGGCGTGCTCGTTCAATCGTGCTCGTGCTCGCTCGTCCGACACGCCGACACGCCGACACGCCCCTACGCCGATACGCCGATACGCCGACACGTTCTGCCTATCCCTGTCGGATTCCTTCCGGTGATACCTTCACGTTCGGGATTTCATCCACCCAGCGTGATCCTTCGGGTGCGACCCAATGCACGGCGTTTTGAATAATAGTCTGTACTTCCGGCTGCCAATAAGTCGGAAAAGACTCGTGACCCGGACGAAAATAGAAGATTCTGCCGTTGCCTCTTTTCCAGCAGCAGCCGGAGCGAAAGACTTCCCCTCCCTCGAACCACGAAATGAAGACGGTCTCCTCCGGAGCAGGAATTCCGAACGGTTCGCCGTACATCTCTTCGTGAGGGATCTCGAAGTAGGCCTTGATTCCTTGAGCGATCGGATGGCCAGGGTTGCAGACCCAAAGTCGCTCCTTTTCTCCGGCTTCGCGCCAGATCAGGGAGCAGGTTGTACCCATCAACCGCTTAAAGACCTTCGAGTAGTGGCCCGAATGAAGCACGATCAGCCCCATCCCTTCCAGAACACGTTTTTGCACGCGCTCGACGATTTCGTCGGCCACCTCAGCGTGGGCAATATGTCCCCACCAGAGAAGGACGTCAGTTTCCGAGAGACGGGTAGTCGATAACCCATGTTCAGGATCCTGGAGTGTCGCTGTCCCCACTTCGAGAGATCCGTCAATGGACAACCCATTCGCGATGCATTGGTGAATGCCCTCCGGATAGACTTTGCGGATCGCTTCGGATCTCCGCTCATGGACGTTCTCGCTCCAGACTACGACTCGAATCTTATTCATAAGAGATCCAAACCACGGTTCGGTCAGCGAGGCAAATGAGGAAGAAAAAGCGATCGCTGAATCGACGACGCCTGCTTGAATTTTTTCCCTCCTCGCGCCTTGCCCATGGCTCATTTCGATCGCAACAAAATAGCTGCTATTTCGGGGACAGGACACTAGGTTTCCTCTACCGCCATGCGCACTCATCAGCAGCCTTTTGAAGATTTGGAACGAATCATCGAATTTGACTTTCTTCGGGCCACTGAAGCGGCGGCCTTGAACACGTTGCCCTGGATCGGCAGAGGCGAAAAGGAAAAGGCTGACGCGGCTGCCTGTGACGCGATCCGGGGGATGTTCGATTTGGTAAATATTTGTGGCGAAGTGGTCATCGGTGAAGGGATCAAAGATAATGCGCCCGGGATTTTTAAAGGCGAACATCTCGGCACCTGGAAGCCCGGCAGCCATAAATTTGATCTGGCCTTGGACCCGATAGATGGCACGACGAACGTTGCCAAAGGCTTGACCGGATCGATTTGCTGCCTGGCTGCTGCGTCTCCGGAGGCAAGCGTCGAGGTTTCTCTCAAAGATATTCCGACCTTTTACATGATGAAGCTGGCCTATGGTGAAAAGGTCGTTCGATACATGCAAAGGACCGGCATTGACATCGTCTCGATCCGGAACCCGATCGAAGAGATCATTCCCATCGTTGCTAAGGCACTGCGGAAGCGGATCCAGGATCTGGCCGTGGTGGTACTCGATCGCCCGCGACACGCCAGGCTGATCGAGGCGATACGCTCTTCGAACGCGATGGTTCGGATGATTTCCGATGGGGATATTACGGCGGCAATCGCACCGTCGATTCCGGGGAGCGGTGTCGACCTTTACGCAGGCATAGGGGGAGCGCCCGAAGCCGTGTTAGCGGCAGCCGCGATTCGCTGTCTGGGCGGCGACATCCAGGCGATGATGTGGCCTCGAGACGAGGAAGAAAAGAAAAAGGCGATCGACCAGGGATTCACCCAGGAATTGCAGCAAGTCTTTCATGCGGCGGACCTTGCTCGAGGAAACAACGTCATCTTCTGCGCGACCGGGGTGAGTGACACGCCTCTCTTACGCGGGGTGAATATCCGGGGAAACACCGCGGTGACTCATTCCATTTTGATGCGTGCCCGTAGCAAAACGGTGCGGATGATCGAAGCTTACCACGATCTGACCCACAAGACTATCCGCTTGAGATCAACCAAAGGGGAAACCCCAATCTGATGGAAAGACTATACCCAACACCTGTTACTTTGTTTGAACGGTTTAAAGTTATTGGCTTTTTCCAGGGTGAAGGATCCTGTGTAGAACTGAGGTTCGAGAATTAGAATATGAAACTTCAATTGCCGAACGGTGTCGAGGTGAGAGGGGAAATCACTGAAGGCGTGTCGCAGATACTCAGCGCTGAGGCGCTGACGCTGGTCGCCAAAGTCCATCGCGAATTCAATGTCAGGAGGCTTGAACTCCTCAAGCGCAGAGAGCAACGGCAGAGCCAGTTGGATGCGGGCAAGTTGCCGGATTTCCTGCCGGAAACCGCTGACATTCGGGAAGGCGATTGGACGGGGGCAATGATTCCGCCGGATCTGCAGGATCGACGGGTCGAGATCACAGGGCCGACCGATCGGAAGATGATCATCAATGCGCTCAATTCCGGCGCCAAAGTATTCATGGCGGATTGTGAAGATGCCAACGCGCCCACCTGGTCGAATATGGTGGAAGGCCAGTTGAACTTATCGGATGCCGTGCGTCGAAAGATCGAATTTAAGAGCCCGGAAGGGAAGGAATACCGACTGAAGGACCAACCAGCTGTCTTGTTCGTTCGTCCGCGTGGCTGGCATTTATTGGAGAAACATGTCCTGGTCGACGGGGAACCCGTTTCCGGTGGTTTGTTCGATTGCCTTCTGTATCTTTTTCATAACGCCAAGGAACTCCTCCAACGCGGTTCCGGTCCTTATTTTTATCTCCCCAAAATGGAAAGTCATCTGGAGGCACGTTTATGGAACGAGGTGTTCAACGTTGCCCAGGATGAAATTGGAGTTCCGCGTGGGAGCATTCGCGCAACCGTTCTGATCGAAACGATTCTTGCCGCTTTCGAGATGGATGAGATTCTCTATGAGCTGCGGGAACACTCAGCCGGCCTGAATTGTGGCCGATGGGATTACATTTTCAGCTGCATCAAGCGTTTCCGGAACGATCCGAACTTTGTCTTGGCCGACCGGGCCCTGGTGACCATGACGACGCATTTCATGCGTTCGTACTCGCTGCTTTGCATCCAGACTTGTCATCGCAGAGGGGTTCACGCCATGGGCGGAATGGCGGCGCAGATTCCAATCAAGAACGACGAGAAGGCAAACGCCGAGGCTTTCTCGAAGGTCAGGGCCGACAAGGAGCGCGAAGCAAGCGATGGGCACGACGGTACCTGGGTGGCCCATCCGGGTCTTGTTCCAGTGGCTCTTGAGGCCTTTAACGCAGTCATGAAGAGCCCCAACCAGATCGATCGTAAGCGGCAGGATGTGACGGTGAGCGCGGCCGATATTTTGGATTTCGGGCCGCAGGGGCCAATTACAGAGCAAGGGCTCCGGACAAATGTCAGCGTGGGCATTCAATACATTGAAGCCTGGCTCCGAGGCTCCGGAGCGGTGCCCATCTTCAACCTGATGGAGGACGCCGCTACGGCCGAAATATCGAGAGCCCAGGTTTGGCAATGGATTCGCAATTCGCGTGGCGTGCTCTCCGACGGCCGGAAGGTGAACAAAGATCTGTTCCACTCGGTGTTGGGTGAAGAGCTTGAAAAAATCAAATCGATGGTCGGTGACAAGCAATTTGCGAACGGAAAATATCAGGATGCAGCCGATCTGTTTGATGAGTTGACCACCAACGATCAGTTTGCGGAATTCCTCACACTCCGAGGCTACGAGAAGCTTAACTGAGGTCAGTTAGTTACGGCCGAGGGATGAACGTGAACACCGGCGGCTTCCGTGCAAGAACACGCGAACGCGGAAAGCATCGCACAGAGGTCACGGAGGCCACAGAGGGGGGGAATTGTTTTGGTGGCCACGGCGCAGGTGGGGCGAGGCTCCGCTAGCGTGCGCAGGCTCTTTTACAATCTTTTCATGCCTCCGTGCTCACCAGACGACGCTTCCCCTTTCGCGCGTTCTCACGCGGAAGCCGCCGGTGTTCACCCAAGCTCTCCCGTCCACCAACCCAAAGTCCCCCTCTGTGGCCTCCGTGACCTCTGTCCGATGCTTTCCCCCTATCGCGTGACCCGTGCCGGTACTAAACAGTTACCGCATTTTCGGCCCGATAGGCCATGGCGAGAAGGCTGACGGGGTGCAAAACCTGAATTCTTTGACCCTTGGTCTTGGCTCCATTTTCGATCTGCAGGTGGCAACCGGGGTTCGCTGTGGCGACGATTGCGGCGCCTGTTTTTTCGATATGGCCCAGTTTTCTGGAAAGCAATTGCTGCGACATCGCTGGTTGGATGATGTTATAAATACCGGCGCTTCCGCAGCACCAAGTGGATTCGGCGAGTTCTGTTAGCTTTACCCCCGGAATTGATTTCAGGATCCGGCGAGGTTGAGCGGTTATCTTTTGTCCATGACACAAGTGACAGGCCTCATGATAGGTCAATTGGCCGATCGGCAGTTTGCCAGGTGCAGCGGTGGGGGACCGAAATCCGACCTGGACCAGAAACTCGCTGATGTCTTTGCACTTGCGTGACCAAATCACCGCACGCTCTGCGTACTTCTTGTCCTCCGCCAATAGCCGGTCGTAGGTTTTCAAATGCGAACCGCATCCGGCGGCGTTGGTGATAATCGCGTCCAAACCTTCGACGTCGAACAGGTCCAGGTTGCGTCGAGCCAGACCACGCGAAGTCTCGGATTCGCCATTGTGTCCATGAAGCGATCCGCAACAAACCTGAACGGGCGGCGTGTGCACCTCACATCCGTTGGCGAGAAGGACATCCGCGGTGTCCCTGTTGATGTTTGAAAACACCAGGTCTTGCACGCAACCCGTGAGCAACCCGACGCGATATCGGACCACACCGTCGGCAGGCTTTTCGATCGGTGCAATCAGCTGATGCGAGAATTTTGCCTGAATCGTTGGAGTCTGCGGCTCGAGTTGCTGAATACGGTCCGGAAATAATTGAAGGAGGCCCAGACTTCGAACAAGATCCTGAATCCCGGTGGATTGATAAAGATAGAGGAGCCGGCCCACCAGCCGCAGCAGCCAGGGTCGGGTAAAGAGTCCCCGGAGCAGCAATTTCCTGGTCCAGTCACGCTGCGGATTGTTCAGTACTGCGGACTGTTCAGCCATCGCGCGCGAGGTCTCGAAAAGCTGCGAATACTCGACTCCAGCCGGACAAGCGGTCATGCACGCCAGACAGCCGAGACAGAAATACATTTCGTCCGCAAAGGTGCGGGTGAGGTCCATCCGTTTGTCGGCGATGGCCCGCATTAAGGCGATTCGGCCGCGTGGACTGTTTCGTTCGAGGTGGGTTGCGTCGTACGTCGGACAGGTTGGCAGGCAAAAGCCACAATGCATGCACTGTTGAATGATCGAGTAGTCCAGCGTCCGGAGCGAATCGTGGGAGGAACTCATAAGACGGAAGAGAAATCAGTTGGCTGTCAATGGCCGGCGGCCATGGCGGTGAAGGTTACGGATCAAAAATCTTTCCGGGATTAAGGATTCCTTGAGGGTCGAAAACGTGCTTCAGTTCCCGGATGACGCGGACATTGATTTCGCCGATCGCGCTTGGCAGGAAGCTTTTTTTGGCCAACCCGATGCCGTGCTCGCCGCTGATCGTACCGCTCAGACCGACGGCGTAAGTAAAAATTTCTTTCACCGCTTCGTGGACCCGCGGTTTCTGGCGGGAAGTGTGCCGAAAGTTCTGAAACGATGTCGGTATTCATTGCAGGGAGAACGAACAGGATGTGCCTCTTTGGCCGGAGCGTGTATCCGTTCGCCTGGCTGCGGATAACAAGAGAAACTAGCCCAAGGGCTTCTCTTCCGCCAATAGAATGGTGAAGTCACTCATCGTCTAACTCAGCTTCGATGGAGTGGGATCGGGAGTTATCTTTGTTTCGGGGTCAGCCTCCGATCGGTCCATCTTTGGCGCCGGTGCCGACTCCTGCAACGATGGTTGCCGGCGGACCCACGCCGCGTTCTGCTGGAACGGAACTTCGATCCCGAGGCGATCCATTTCGACTTTCATCCGCCGTCGAATAACCCGGCCAGCGTCCCACTGTTTGCTCGGGGCAGTCTTGATCGTTGACCGGATTTTGATGCTGTTGTCACCGAACGACTCCACGCCAAGAACTTGCGGTTCGGCAAGCACGTCCGATGAAAATTCTTTCGCATACTGGTTAAGAACCTTCTGGATTGCTCCGACGGCTTCATCGAGGTCGGTGTTATAGGCCACGTCGATGTCGAGAACCAGTTGAGACCAGTCTTTGGTCATCACGCTCACCATTTCGATCTTTCCGTTGGGAATAATGTGCGCGACGCCTTCCTGGTCGCGAAGCATGGTCGTCCGAAGCCCAAGACTTTCGACCACCCCTGAGCGATCCCCAATCTTGACCACATCGCCGACACCGAACTGCTGTTCCAACACAATGAAAGCGCCAGAGATGATGTCCTTGACCAGGCTTTGCGCGCCAAAACCGACCGCAACGCCTACAATCCCGGCGCTGGCGAGAATGGGCCCAATTTCGAAGTTCAGCTCTTTGAACACCATGATGGCCGCCACGCTGCTGACCACTACACCGAGGATCGTGACGAAAAGGCCGTTCAAGGTGTTCCGACGTTTGGTAATTTGAATGTCAGCCAATGGATTTCTGCCGGCGGCGTGAAGCGCTAGCGCCAGCGAGCGCTGAATAAAGGTGCGGCCGATCCGGGCGGCCACCCAGGCGAATATGATAATCAGAACGATTCGCAGACCCGGGCCTAAGACCCAAGTGATGGCCGCGTCGAAGAATTTATCTGCGTTGAATCCCTTGGTAGTAAAGATTGTGTCCATCAGCACGTGAGACAAGCAGTCACCCGATCCTGTTGAAATCGAACCAAGAGGAAAGCATCTCACAGAGGTCACAGAGGGGAGTAAGGTTGGTGTCTAAACTGCTAGGCGGGAGACCACGTTCTAACGGAGAGAACGAAGCCGACACGCCGATACGCCGATAGGTTTCTCCCAAACGCCGACCCCATCTTGTCGGAATCGTTGCGCTCCATTACAGTGCAGAACCAAGGACGCCCCCATCGACGAAAGGAGAAGGAGCAATCCCATGGAAATCAGCCGACGAAACTTCCTGAAGAAAACCTCGAGCTCGCTCGCCTTCGGCGTTGCTGCCGGCCAGAGTATCCTCCGCCCGCTCGCCGCAGCCGCCCAAGCGGTGTCTGAACTCTCCGAGCGGCGGGGGCAAGGAGAAACCCGCAGTGGTGACATGCTCTATCGCGCGCTCGGACGCACCAAAGAGAGAATATCCGTCATTGGTCTAGGCGGATACCATATCGGCAAGCCGCAACTGTCGGAAGCGGACAGCACCCAGATCATTCGCAATGCAATCGATCGCGGAGTTACCTTTATGGACAATTGTTGGGATTACAACAATGGCAACAGCGAAATCCGGATGGGCAAGGCCCTCCGCGACGGCTACCGCCAGAAGGTATTTCTCATGACAAAGATCGATGGTCGTACCAGGCAGGAAGCGGCACGGCAGATGGACGAATCACTGAAAAGACTCCAAACCGATCATGTCGATCTCCTCCAACATCACGAAGTGATTCGCCCCGAGGATCCCGACCGCATCTTCGGCGAGGGTGGTGCTCAAGAAGCAATGGTGGAGGCTCGAAAAGCGGGCAAGATCCGCCACATCGGCTTTACGGGGCACAAAGATCCTTCTATTCACCTGCGAATGCTCGATATGGCGGCGAAAAATCATTTCCACTTTGATGCGGTCCAGATGCCGCTCAATGTCATGGATGCGCATTTCCGGAGCTTTGAGGACCGGGTTTTACCGATTCTCCTGAAGAACGAGATCGGGGTGGAAGCCATGAAGACTTTTGGAGACAATTATATTTTGCGGAGCAAAACCGTCCAACCGATCGAGGCTCTCCATTATTCCATGACTTTGCCGACATCGGTGGTCATTACCGGGATCGACAGCCTGCAGGTTCTGGACCAGGCAATCGAAGCCGCCCGCACCTTCAAACCGATGACGAAAGAGCAGATCGTGGCTCTGCTCAGTCGAACGCGGGAAGCGGCAGGAACAGGTCAATTTGAGCTCTACAAGATCAGCCAACACTTCGACGGAACTGCCCATAACCCGCAGTGGCTGGGCTAGCAGTCGAGAAGCCAAGAAGCTGACCGCCGGGGATGGAAGAAAATCTGCGGCTAAAAGGTATCGCCAGAGTCATAGGCCAGCGTGGTGTCGGAGATCGATCCGGGCGCCAATGCCAGTCTCGGTGGTTTCAATCACTAAGCCAGGCAAGGGAAAAAATGAAGATCCGGATAGAGCACCGCCAAAGCAGGGAGAAGAAGCAAAGCGGGGACGCTTCGCCTATTGCTTTACCTCGCCGCTATTCGATTAAGGAAGCGCTGGAGCTGCTCGGGATCCGGACGATCGGAGCGCCCCGATGTGTCCGTCGGGCCGGATGAGCCAAGCCATGCCGGGGCGTGAGCCGTATCTCTGTTTGAATGCGTCTTCCAGATCAGAGAGCACTGGGATTTGCTCGCTCGCGACAAAGTCCGTCCTGCAGCGACGATCAGTAAGCTGGCGGCCAGACCGCCCAAACGTTTTTGCGTCCTTTCCACTAGTTCCGCGAACCTCTTCTGATCGGCTCCGGCAGAGTTGCCTGCGGTGTAGCCGATGAGCGCATGATGGCCACGCTCCAGCCGTTCCCGCAACCGAAGCCGATGCGCGCAAAAGGTCGACCCAGGCCCGTGGCGTCAGGGGCCCTATCGCCGGCGCGAGGCGAACCCGGCTCATCACCGTTCTCCGCCACCTCATCTTGGACCCAGGCGCCGGAGCGGTAATTGATGAAGAGCTGGGATTCCCGGCCTTGGCCCACGCGCCCGGTCGAGGCGCTGGCGATGGACTCATCCATGGCTGGGCTGGTCTGTTCGACCACGTCCAGGCCGACCGGATGTCGTTCGGCCGAATAGCTCTCCAGAAACCGGTCCCCAGCGATGCCCTGAGCCACCAGCCCCAGTTTCCAACTCAAGTTGTGGGCGTCTTGCAAAGTGGAGAGAAGCACTCCTCCGTGAACTTGGGATCTGCGATAAATTCGTCGCTGTGTATCACCGGACTACATTCAAAGCGAGCATTGTCGGATGGAGGTCTTCATCGCGCGGAGCTTTGGACGACAAATCGTTCCGGTGATGACCAAGGAGTGCTTTTCTGCGTTGCGCAATCATGAGGAGACCAAGGGCTTGGAAGATATCTTCATCATGCAAATGCATAGACTGAATGCCTTTGGTCTGCCGATCAGTAAAGAAGATGCGCTTCAACGCGTTTCAGATGCACTTTTTCACGTTCCTGGTGACAAAGCGGAACCGCGACGGGTTTATGTCTCCTACACTACACCGGACGCAGAATTCGCTACCAAGCTGGCGCAGACCCTACAAAAGGAAGGTACTTCTGCATGGGTAGCAACGCTCGATATCCGCGTGGGCGAGAACTGGCGAGACGCTCAGGCTCAAGCAATGCTGCGGGCGTCTGCACATCTTGTGGTGCTAGATGACAATATGGTTCGTCAGAACGGGCTGCGCACTGAAATACTTCTTTCCGAAGCGCGGGGATTACCGACCTTCGGGGATTCTTTCGCCTAGATTGGATAATGATCCTTCGAAAATCGAGAACTTGTTAAACAGTCTCGATAGCTCCGACCAGACCTATCGTCGCCTCGCAGCGACAGAATATTTCTCCTGCGCTCACGGATTGGATAAGATGCTCGCGCAGCTAGTAGTCAAGAGACTAATGGCGGAGGCAAAGGAAGCAGCATTGCTGCTGCCCGTAGCGCCAACTTCAGAACTTCATAGGCACTGAAAGATTGAATGTCCGAAGGACAATTTCTTAATTAATGATCGTATCAAATTACGCGAATCTGCCTTGTCTTCGGGGAAAGCCGCGGACGGCGCTCCCTAAATTCCTAAGGACAGGGTAGCCGCCGGTTGAACCTAAAACAGTTCGTGCAGAACAACGGTAGCATCGGGAAAATCTGCTGAGGAGATTTACCGTGCCTTTGAATCGTTACTTGGCACTGATCCCCTTTTTGCCGATGGATGTGCGCCGCTTTTCTGACCAGATCCAGGATGCAGCCAAAACATTGAGAATCGAGATTTGATCCTACCGATGCCGGACTTCTAAATCGCTTTCCCATTAAAGCCTGACCCGTGCCGGGGCTCTAGTGAGTGGCCTCTTTGCCGAGCGATATCGTGAGTGCCCGGGCGCTGGAGAAGCGTGGTGCAAAATCCAGTCCTTCATCGGCGACTGCATCTGTAACTCTGTAATTGACGCACTGACGCGAATCTTGCCTTCAGACAGTCTGCCAAGACTTGTTGACTGACCGCTTGGCCCCGCTTCTGGCCATCACGGCAACCTACAGCGCGACGAAGGCCGCGCTACATTCGTTCTCGTTATCGCAGCGCTATCTGTTGAAGGATACGAGCGCAAAGGTACTCGAACTGGCTCCGCCTTATGTTCAAACCGAACTGATGGGTGCACAGCAGGCCAGTGATGTCCGTACCATGCCGCTGAAGGGCTTCATCGACGAAACCATGCACGAGCTTAACGGATGCGAACGAAGTGCTGGTGGAACGAGTCGGCTTTCTGCGTAACGGCGCTAGGCCAAACGACAACGACGCCACGATAAAGCTGAACGATATGTTTGCCGGTCATTGAGCATTTCACGCAGAAATGGAACAAGACAAGAGACCATTGCAGGATTTGATTCAGCAAAGTCCGTTGTTCACCCCCCGGGGACAGGGGCCGCCGCAGTCTTGGTGGTTGTCCGTTCCGACGGCACCGGCACGGCACGGACCGCTGGGAGAACTCCCATCACGCCGGGTTTCATCTCAAAACTAATCCGCCGGCCCCCGCGTGAGACAACTAAATCGCGCAGTGCGTCACCCGGCTTACGGACCCAATCGATTAGTTCACTGACCTCCGTGACAGCTTTCCCATCGTAGCTGATGAGAACGTCACCAACGAGCAACCCCGCCGCCTCGGCTTGGCCGCCGGGTACCACCGCGGCGATGTATATTTGGGCATAGGTGAGCTTTCCATCAGCGTCGTAGTAGGTCAACACGGTGGCATGCCTGTTTTCATCATAGTTCTTAGTCCATTTTGCGACGCCGTTGGTCGCCAGAGGATTGCCCGATTCATCGAACCAAGCCTCTTCTATTTCATCGCCGCGCTCATTGTATTTCGCCGCGACCTTTGAGTAGCCATTCTTCGTCAGGCACGGCTTGCCGTCAAGGCCGTAGTATTCCAAACCTATCTTGTAACCGCGCTCATCATAGGTATTTTTGACCATGTGGTTACCAAAGACCTGGTCCATTGTGGGTTCATCGCGTAAGCCAAAACAGGCCCATTCAACCTCATTGCCTCGCTTATCGTATTTGGCCGTGGTCTTCGCATAGCCATTCTTGACCAGGCACCGCTTTCCATCAACGCCGTACTCTTCCCAAGTTATACAATAGCCTCGCTCATCATAAGTATTCTTGACCATGTGGTTGCCAACTGATTGGTCAATGGTGGGTTCATCGCGCTGATCAAAACAGGCCCATTCGATCTCGTTGCCGCGATCGTCGTATTTGAATCTGCACTTGGCGTAGCCGTGTTTGTCCAGGCACGGTATGCCGCTCGTGTTAAAACAGGCCCATTCGACCTGGTTGCCACGTTGGTCGTATTTGGATCTGCTCTCAGCAAAACCATTTTCGGTTATCATCGGCAGCCCATGATCATTCAGTGTCACCAAACGACTGAGCATGCCTTGAGAATCATATTCCATGCGGATCGCATACGCCCCGTCGCGACCAATCTGCGGCTTTCCCGAGCGATCGTAATAGGAGATCTGCTTTTCGAGGCCGTTGGGCCAGTATTCGATCCGGATGTACTCGGCTGTTGTCTTCATCTGCTGCGAGCTAGGCAATCCGTCTGGACCGACGAAATGGGCAACCCTCTGGTGGTCGCTTCCTACCCAAGGTGAATACGCGAGTCCCCAGACAAGATTGGCGTTCCTGTCGTAGGCGAGTTCATACGCTATTCGCCCGGTTTCATCTTGGACAAACTCCCATTGGCACTCACGAGCGGGATTCTCATAGTTCTCCGCATTCTCCGCATGTTGTAGGTAATTGTCGACTCCACTCCTGTGAGTCACTCTGCCTTTACCGTCAACAGCCTGAACCCTTATCAAGGGTCCGCGAGCACCCCGCCGAATAAATCTCAGGGAGGAGGAGCGCCTGCTAACCTGCTCGGCCGTGAGCGGACCAATACCTTCGAAGATCCCGTTCTTTGAAGTGTAGTTACTGAAATACGCTTCATGCCGCCACCGGTGAAGGTAGCCGTCCCATACCAAATAACCAGATAGGACCAACCCAAACAGACCGAGCGCAATGCACGCCACTAGCAGCCTTCTCGATTTCCGCCGCTGAAGCTCCTTCTCGCGCTCCAGTTCCCGTTGGCGAGCCTGCAGGTCTGCTAATTCCCGGGCGTTACTCTCCTGTTCCCGTCTGGAGTCGCGGCGCTTGCGCACGATTTCAGCCAGCCGATCATGGACCAGCTCAATGCGTGCGCCATCAGAACGGTCTTCCCGGCGCAGCAAGTGCCGGTCTATGAGGGTGAGCACGTCCTGTTCCGCCACTCCAAATTCGAGTAGCGCATCCTCCCAGGCCAAAGTGTCGCGGCGTCCGGAACAGGTCAGAAGACCGTCCTCGACTAGAACACGCGTCTGTGCTGGCAGGTCGGCTAAGGCATTTTCATAAAAGCCGTCCAGGATTTCTTCACGGCTACCAGAAAGCAGGTCCGAAGTTATGGTGGCCTGCTGGTTCCTCCAGCGGCGCTCGTTCAATTCGGACAGTACCACGCTAAGCAAGACCGGTTCGACGGAGAGACAAGTTTGCGTCCGCTGATCAGCCCCTGCAACAAAGCGTACAATCTCGGTTGCAACTGGTGCGCTAACGAGCAGAGATCCCGGTCTAAGGACGACTTCCAAAGCCTGGGCCTCGCTCATCCCTTGCAGGCGTAAGGCATTTTCCAGAACAGACGGGAAACGATCGCGCAGGTTTTCCAGTTCCGCCAGAAAGTCCTCCCGCAAGCCGAGGATGACCTTACAGGAGTGCTTTTCGAAATCATAATTGCCGACTGCATCGGCTTGGACCTCAAACTTGGCTTTGAGGAGGGGTGGCGGACGGTTCTCTATGAGTTGAGAAAGCTCCGTCAGGAAGATTTCCGCTTCAGCGTCTCTATCCGTCGACTGGCGCCCCAAGGTAAACCGCTCTTCGAATTGATCAAAGACCAGCACCAGCGTGATCAGTCGGTTTTGCGAATCCCAAAAATCGATCTCGCTTCTATGGAAATACTCCCATAACGACTCCGCTTCAACAGGGGGACACGCATCAATTTCCGCCGCGCACAAGGCATCCGACACCGCTTGCTTGACCTGGCTGACCGGCGGCGGAGCCTTTGGCCCGTAATCGAGTCGGATCGCGATGGGCAAGAAATTGGATTCCCGCAGTCGCGGAAATAGGCCGGCCTGCAAAAGGGAAGTCTTGCCAAGGCCCGATCGTCCATAAAACAGTGTCAGAGTTTCGCGCCGAACCAGCCGAAGCAGCGCATCCGTCTCCGCGTGTCTCCCGAAGAAAAACGCCTTGGATCCCTCATCGAAAGACCGCAGACCTGGCCAGGGGTTGTCGGGAGAAAGCTGAAGCAGGCTCTGACTTTCCTGTAGGTTCACAAGGGGCCCCCCTCGGTCTTGATGAGTCTACGGGCAATTCGCTGGAGACTGAGCGGAGTATCATCCACAGGAATTCCTTGCGGGGCCGCAGTGACGTGAATCTCCTTGAATTCATCCGGAATGTCTTTGGTAGCGTAGACGTCCAAATCGTCGATAACGATCGGAATGATGAAGGGACGTGAAGAACCTTTGAAGCGCGGAAGGCGCTTTAGAGCTTCGTCCCACTCTTCGCGAAAGAAACCTTCCTTTCGTCGCACCGCGTTTCTGGAAAGGACGGGTATAAACAAAGTGCAATGCCAGATGTCGCGTCTGATTCTGGCGCGATAGAGATCGCCTGCCGCCAGGCCGCCCTTCTTGTCCATCCAGACGTTCAGGCCGACTTGATCAAGCGCGTCACGCAGACGTCCCGCGGCCTCGTAATCCTCACTGGCATAGCTGAGGAAAATACAGTGGCTCGCCGACTCCTGAGATTCTCGGACAGAGTTCGCTGGGACTGCTGCTCTACCAGCTATCGGAGGGTGCCGTTCAAGCCATTTCTCGTAGAGTAGCCGGACAAACTCTACCGGGGTATTCTCCGCGAGGATGTTGGTTTCCCAGCAAAAACCCTGGAAGAATGAACTCATCGTCGAACTCCTTCGCAGTTCATCATCCACGATGAATACTTCCTTACCATGTGGCGCGCTTAGCCGCTCGCCTCGGGCGGTCCGGACAAAGAAGCGCGCCAGCCAGTCGGAAAAAGCGTTTCCGATGAAAAGCAGATGATGGTCGCGCAAAGCATCACACAGGTTGTTCGGCGGCCGCGCCTGGAGGCGATGAATAAACTCCAGCATGTCCTCCTCAGTGACTGCGTACTGCGGCGCCGCTGAGACTCGACCGAATAACTGAAAGACGATAGGCTCCTCAGATGTCAATTGTTCGGCGGTTAGGTCGGGAGCCTCTCCGGGCGAATAGCCGATCGAAAGCGGCCGCGGCCTGCCGCCAAAGCGCTCTTCGACGAGAGCTCTTTCCATCCACGGATCGAAGGTGGTGGTTACAAACATCTGAAAAGCCGGGATGCGAGCCAATAGTTGCAGCGGCTCAGGAATGGCGACCGGGAGCCGATCAAAAACGACTTTAGTTTGGCTGTAAATCAGGCTGCGCTTCTCGCGGAATCGAGGATAAGCCCCGATGACGTGGCTGAGCGTAAAATCCTGCGGCAGCAGGTCTCGCGATATTTTAAGGTCCTCCGCAAAACGTTCTGCCATCAGGCGATAAGCGTTGACGCTCCTGCCATCGATCTCGACGGTAAGCAGATCCTGGCCAATGATCGGGATGACTTGTCGCTGCTCCAGATAGAGCAGTAGGTCGTCCCAAAAAAGGTTATCAACATTCATTAGCTGGCCCCGTGGCACCGTTTGCTGTTTAAGCGCGTTCGGTTCTCAACCAACCCGGAATTCCCACCTTTGAGCGTACGTCTCGTGGCTCAGAAAGCAATGACAACTGCCTTACCCAAACGTAGTAGGTTGGTTCGTCGATAGCCCGTGCACCTGCGTTTAATATGGGCGGAGCGCCGCAGCCCTATCAATCCCTTTGTTCTGTTTCGGGGCCACGTTTCAAATGAAGCACCGCTTCCATAGTCTCACCGCAATAGCGACATCCTCCCGTTCGGGAAGATTAGCCGATTGGTGTGGTTATGTCGGTTGATCGAACCGAAACCCAATCAAGGGAGGACTCCAGCCGAGTAGACAAACTGCTTTCAGAGAAAAACCCGATTTCAGTTTAACCCTACTCGATCAAAAGAGTGGGGTTTTCTATTTTAATTAAGGATACAGGACTCCTGAAGTTCTGCCCCGAAGGGCCACAGGACTCAGCCCAGGTTTCAACCCTGGGAAACGGACCCTGAAGCGACCGCCCTTGAAGGGGCGGCAGATCAAACGTACTAACAACGCGGCCGGTAAAGTCCAATTGTGGCGCGTGCTCATTACGCACTCTATTTTAGCAACGATAGGCGCGAGATTCGTCTGCTACTACAAGGCGAGCATTGTCACAAAGAAATGTAGGAATGTATAAGGACCTTTCGAGCGTTTAATTGACTCCGGACGCAACGCCTCAAAGGCAGCGATGCCGTCCTGACCATCCCCGCGCTTCGGAAATCTTGACACGCACCTGCAGGCTGTAGAAGAATCCATCGCATGGCGATAATCTCTTGCGCGGCGGCGACGTTTGCAACGTCGGCTCGGCTTCCATGATCCGCAACGCGGTGGTCGGCCGCCTACGTGCGACCGATGATCCCGATCAGCGCGCAGTGGATCTCGCGATGCTCCACGAGGGACTTGATGACATCGCCGCGTTGCGGCTCCCTGGGCTGTTGGCGATGAATGTGGGATGCGATCTTGGACTGCGTGACGGCGGATGTTTCGCGATCACCAACGACTGGCAGGATGCAGACGCCTACCGAGTCTACGACGCTGAAAAGGAGCACAACCGATTGCGGCGCGAGATCTTTGCGGTGATCTGCGAGGAAATCGCTCGAGTCCAATTCACAATCGACCGCTGACGTCGAATTCGGTTTAGTCCTTATTCCGAGTTCAGTGAGGGCCTCAATCGGCTGAGACAGCAGAAGCCCATGGGCGTACGGGGCGCAACTCAGTTAGCAGAGAGCGTATTGTCGCCGCGACAAGCGCGGCACGCACATCGTGGCCCATTACGTCGCAGATAAATAAGCCGGCTTTGTCGTCCGCTATATCGAGAACATCAAAAAAGTCTCCGCTGACGATCATAGAAGGCTGGAAAAAATGATAGAAGCGTATGGCACTTTCCTGCCGCGTGGCGTCATGCGGGAAACACGGGAAATGCTGCGGGAGCAGAGCGCTCTGCAGCTCGCGCGCCATCTCCAGGTCCTCCTGAAGCGCTTCATTCTTCGCGAGCAACTCCTGTGTCAGCGAGCCACCTCTTTGTCGGCGCGCTTGCGCTCAGTGATGTCGCGCTTGATGCACACGATAACTGTTTGCGTTTCATCCCGTAGCGGTACCTTGGTGGTCGGGAGCCAGCGGCGGGTTCCATCCGGCCAGATGGCCTCCTCTTCGAAATTAATCATCGGCACGCCGGTTTTGAGGATTGTCTCCTCATTGCCGCTAAAGTTAAGTGCCGACGACTGGGAAAAGAAGTCGAAGACGGTTTTTCCGATGATTTCCTCTTCGTGTTGCTGTCCGACCGAATGCCGGTGGGCCACATTGTCGTGAACATAGCGGCCTTGGGGTATTAGGAACAATGGAACGAAAAGTCGGTTAAGCGTTTGTTCCACTATCCCTCTGTTCCAATGCCTTCCTGAAATGCAGTGATCCGGGAATCGGCCAGCCCAAGAAGATCACCATGATCTTCGGTCGCAAGGTCACCAAGCAGTACAAAGGAAAGCTGCAGACCGTCATCGAGGATCTGGAGCTTCCAAACCCCGTAATCCGTAGTCATTATGGAAAAGGCTTTCTCAAGCGGTGGGCACATGGACCAAGTCTTTCAGGCGCTGATTGACCGCAGCCGCGTACCGCTAGATCTCGAAACGATCAGGACAATCCTGGGTTATAGCGTCGTCCAAGATATCGCCAGCGCAAAAGCAAGGCAGCCCAATGGGAAGTAGCGGTCGAGAAGCCTACGTATGATCTGACGATACTCAAGCTGCACTGTGGTAAGTTGACTCTGAAGATTTATACCAAAGGCGAGCGCGTGCTTCGCATCGAGGTTGTCGTCCACAACACTCAGGAGCTCCAATGCGGACGTTCGTTGGAGAAGTTTCCCCAGATCGTGGTGCAGGCTAAAGAAATTCTGGAGCGATTTATGAATGCTTTGAGTTGCATCGATCAGTGCTTCATTGCTGATAGCATGCTCGACGAACTCCCGACCCCATCGCGAGTCGGTACAACCAAAGTCGGTGGAATCGATCTCAACAAGCCTCGCATGCGCTGGGTAGTCGAGGCCGTCATTGCTCTGTGTCTATCGCTCTCACCCCAAGGA
>DATHPI010000201.1:0-22045 GCA_035484035.1 Chthoniobacterales bacterium | reverse complement strand
CGCTCTGATTCTGGCCATCGTCGAACAAGTACGTGATCGCGACAAGCAAACACGGGCAGCGGCTGTTGCGGAGGCGCGCGCCCTGCAAGCGCGCATGAATCCACATTTTCTGTTCAACGCTTTGAATGCGTTAGCGGCGCTGTCAAGAGTCGCGCCACGACAAGTCCCTCGGGCGGCAGGACAGTTGCGCCGATTTTTACGGGCCAGTTTCGATCAACACGAGCGACTGTTGGTATCCTTAGAGGAAGAGCTGGCGGTAGTGCGTGCTTGTTTAGAGATCGAGTCGCTCCGACTCGGCGACCGGTTGAAGGTGGAGCAGAGGATCGATCCGGATTTGTTGAAAGTTCTAGTCCCGCCTTTCTCCCTTCAGCCTCTGGTAGAGAACGCGGTCCAACACGGGCTCCATTCCTCGCCACAGGCTGGGCGGCTCCAGATTGCGGTCCGTGCGACTGGACAGTGGCTAGAGATGAGCGTGAGCGACGATGGGCGAGGTGTGCCTTCGACGGAAGTCGAACGACTTTTCTTCGCAGAAAGACCGCGGGCCCACGCGCTGGCGCTGTTGCGTCGGCGGCTGCAAGGATTGTTCGGGGACTCGTTTCAGTTGGAGGTTCGCAGCGAAACTGGAGAGGGCACTACAGTGACGATGCGCATTTCCTTGCAAAAGCCGTTCATAGCTAAACTAGAAGCGCCGAGAGCTATCATCCCGGAGCTCCGCAAAGTAGTGTACCGTCTTCTAAATCCCTTGGGTTTCGTTGCGTTCAACATGGGTCGTCTGCGAGGCGGTCCGAACCGGACTGGCGTTAAAGGAGCATATCTGGATCGATAGATGACTGACGAGCAACGAAGCAGCCGACCCATTTTCGACGCAACCCTTCGGGCCGCGGCCGGTTGGCTGTCTTTCCGCGTTGCTCGCTCGACCCGTATGACACGGATATGGGCACTTCGCTCGCGCCTTGAAAAACAGCCAACTGGCCTGCGGCGAAACCCAAGGGATTTAGGAGACGGCACACTAACTTCCGCACGTCACCAGATGCCGGGGTTCACCATTCTCGAGGTCTGCGTTGTCCTTTTTATCATTGCCGTCATGTTTAGCATCGGAGTGCCTACGGCTTCACATTTGCTGGATGAGGAAAAGCTACAGGGCCCGATCCGCGAATTGCAGACCTTTGCCAGAACCGCCCGCCGTCACGCTTTGATGGAAAATCGTGCCTACGAAGTGCTTTTGCTAAATGACTCTTATATGCTCCGACCGGTGGATAATAACAATGATGCCGATCGCAAGCCGATCACCTATGGGCTTCCGGCTGGCGTTACCTTTGTCATTGAACGGTTAGGCGATCACGGATTTCTTAAGGAAACTGACTCTGCCTGGTATTTTTCGCCCAATGGACTCTGCGAACCCATGAAGTTCCTCTTTCAACGCGAGGGTGACTGGGTGCGCTTCCACGTCGACCCCTTAACCGGCACAATTGAGAAAGATGGATCTTATATACAATGAGTGAGTCTCAATATTAAGAATCCTGTTGTTCGACTAACGGTGAAGACCCGGCAACCAGAAGCTGGCACTACGAGGACTACATCTTTTTTAACAAATACTCTTTCAAAACGTTCTCGCGGTTTTGTACTGTGGGAAATTATGTTGGCGCTGATGATCTTCTGTCTGGTTGCCGTAGCGCTCACGACCGCTCTGTACCGGACTGTGGATGCCTCTATCCTCCTTCGAGATGAATCTCAGGTTCGACTGGAGATGCAGAATCTGCTGTTCGAGACCGCCGCACAGAAATTAAAACCCGGCAAATCCGAAGTGCAGGTAGGCGACGGACGAGTGCATTACGAAAGGGACGTCCGTGCAGTGCAAGCCAAGACGGCGGCAGGAGTGCTTCTACCCAATCTGTACGAAATCAGCGTCCGTGCCTCTTGGAGAGCATCCGGCCAGGATCGATCCAATCACGCGGAGGTCATTGTCTACAGGCCATGAGTCAAATGAGTTGCTCAGCGCAAAGATTGCAAAAGACCAAGTGGGCGAGGCAGAGAGTTGAGACCGCCGGTTACCTTCTCCTCGAAGTGCTGTTGGCGGTTGCGGTCTTGAGCATCTCGGTGGTGATGATTTTTCGCATCATTCAGACCACCCTAAAGGCGACCGCTGACATTACCTTCTTGCAGACTCAGCAACGAAAAGTGGATGGAATCTCTCAATTGCTGCGACGCAATTTTGAGTCCATGCCTCAGTCCTGCACTTTCCAGACTCGCAGTGTCAACGGTTCGCTTGAATTGATCTTTCGATCTGCGCCCTTTAACTTCTCGTGGGTGACCAGCAAAGCGAATTTCGGAAACGTGGTTATCGCCAGTCGCTCGCTGCCGAACGGGAGATTGGCGCTCACCGTTCTGCAGGAATCCGGGGATGCTTTGAATAGTTATGTCGACGGCTCAAACGAAAAAAAGGGCGAGTGGTTCCCGTTGGTCGATGACGCCGAACAACTCAGTTGGCGTTTCTTTGATGGACAAGCTGAAAAGTGGACATCGGATTGGCCTAATCCCTCAACGAAACCTAGCTTAGTGGAACTCACCTTTAAACTGGCGGGGCGAAATCATCTGGAACGTTGCGTCTTCCGGTGGCCGATGGCTCAAACTGGATCCTAGTCTTCGCCTCGAAATGGCATATATTTTTTCGCGATGAAAATAGACTGGCGCCAAGGAGAAAGGAACGGAGTATCCCGTACCTTTTCCCACTTTCGCCGATCTGGTGTTGCTCTTAGCAGAGGGGTGTGGCACGCGCTCGACCAGCAACAATCCGGCTCCGCGCTGCTGCTTGTTTTATTTGCCATCATCCTGCTGAGCGGCTTAATCACGGCGACGGTCGCGTTCGTCAGTAACGATGTCGATGAATACGGAGCGTTGAACAAGGAGTTTCGAGCGCGCCAGTTGGCGGAGTCCGGTCTGGCCTTTGGAATCGATCCTCAGGTTACTAACCAGGATCGGGCACTGCTCGACCAGGTGATGCCGGATCAAGGACGGTTTCACGTATTGATTTCCAGCGAATCGACGAAGCTGAATATTAACTTCATTTTGCAGAATGGCCGGGATGATCTGCTAACCAAGCTTTTCATCAGCTGGGGAGTCGCTCCGAAAGTAGCAGATGCCGCCGCTGCCGGGTTTCATAGCTATCTTTTCAAACCGCTCACCAATCAGCCCGCTTCCGGAGGCGCCCAGACCATCCAGACTGCAACCCAGTCTGCAACGCCGGGTGCTGCTCAGGCTGAAGTTCAGAATGGAACGCAATTTAGTGTCGTTGCCGAAATGAGCCTGGTGCCGCAATTCGGACCGGTTATGCAAAAGCGACCGGACTGGGCCGACTTTTTTACCATTTGGGGAGACGGAAAAATTGACGTCAACATGGCGGATGCCCCGACCATTGCACTGATTACCGGCGTGTCGGCCGCGACCGCAGATAAATTCGTAAAATATCGATGGGGTTTTGATGGCAAGCCCTATACTTCAGACGATCGTATCTACAACAGCTTGGATGAGGTTCGCGCGGGTCTCGGAATGAGCGCCGAGCAATTTCAACTAATACAGAATTTCCTCTCACTGACCAGTGCCGTCGATCGGATCGAAAGCACAGGCACAATTGCCGGTTATGAGAAGCAAATCGTCGTAGTAACCAGCCGGGATACGCTCCCGATCACTTATCTGTCATGGCAGGAAAAATAGACAAATCGCACACTCAATTTTTGCGAGCTGTCGAGGGCGAGGAATGGGAGCACTGGACATTCACCGAGAACAAACCTGCACACTTTGTCCAACGTCTTTCCGACCCATCGGCAGTCGCGGGGCAGATCGTCGTCGCTCTCCCCGCTGAATACACCTTCACTTTTCCAGCCTGGTTAGCCACTGGCGATCGTGCAGTTATCCCGGAAATTTTGCACCTGCAATTGGAGAAACGCGGGTTATTGGGCAAGAATAGCGGATCTTCGGCGGTGGACTTCCGCGTCATTGAAACGCGTGAAAACCAGAGCCTGGCAATTGCCACAATTTTGCAGCCAGATTTTCCGAAAGAATTGGCTTTAGAACGGATCAAACGTTTCGAACCTTCCGCCTACACCTTTGATTTGCCGCAGGACCGGCTGGTCATCTGGCGCGAAAAGGGACGTTTGACGGCTGCCGCAACGCGTGGGCGGGAACCAGTGACAGTCCAGGTTCTTGGTGATAGCGAGCTTTCTGAGTCCGCCGCACTTGAATTGAAGTGCATCGCGCTGCAGCTTGGCGCTCAGGGGTTATGCGAGAAGCTCCTCGGTATTACATTGTGGGGCGAATTCACCTTAGAAGAGAGCGAGCGGCTCCAACGGCAACTGGGTCTGAAAGTCACGCGCGATGCTTTACCGCCACCCGATCTGCCGCCGATCCGTTCAAAGCTGCTGCCCCCGGAGGTTTATCATCTTCATGAAAAGAGACGACGCAGGCAGCGGATCCGCTCTGCAATTGGATGGCTTGCTGCCGTTTACTTTCTTGGGGTACTTGGACTGATCGGTTATATCTATTGGCAGCGCCAGGTGGCGAACGATCTGCGTCGGCAGATTCAAGAGCAAGCGCCAACAGTCTCCGCAATTCAAGACACTGCCGAACGCTGGGGCCAGATCGAATGGGCGACCAATCCGAAACTATACCCGGCAGAAGTGTTATACCAGGTTGCAGGTTTGTTACCACCCGATGGTGTGCGACTCACTGCCATCGAAACTCTAAAGGGAAAAGTCACCATTCGCGGCGAGTCCAGCACCTCTCCAGCCGTCTTCAAGTTTGCCGAGGACATCAAGTCCAAGCCTGATCTGCAAATGTTTAATTGGCAAATGACCAGTCCGATCTTGAGACCGGATGGACGCGCGGAGTTCACCATCGAAGGAGATCCGAAAATTGCGAAAACTGACTAAAAGCGAGCGACGACTCTCGACTATCCTGATCATCGCTCTGTTTGCTACCGCCAATTTCTATGGGCTTAGCTATCTCTTAGATTTGAATTCCGGGTCCGCTCGGGAAGTTGCCGACCTCCGCAGCCAATTGCGTACGAATGAAATCTGGCTCAGGGAAAAAGATCTCTGGATCCACCGCAAACAATGGATCGGCGCAACCCAGCCCCGGATCCGTCCGGACCAGGTTCCGCAATCGGAGTTGCTCGAGTCCGTGACCAAGAGTGCTAAAGCCGAGCAATTGGAAATCCAGGAACAAAGCTTTGGCGAGAATCTATCAACCCCAAACTATCAATCCGTGGCTGTCCGGCTCAAACTGAGTGGCGCCTTGCAGAATGTCATTAAATGGCTCGTCCAGGTTCAGCAGCCGGAGTTGTTCCAGGCCGTCACCAGTTTTTCTTTGAAAAGCGCGAACGAGCCTCCTACTGTCTCCCTTGAGCTGGAGATTGCCCGCTGGTATGCTCCGAAATCGTAAATTAAATTCCGGTCGGTACTCGCCCTTTATCCTGACGTTTGTGTTAGGGGTGGCTAGCTGGGCGGCCATGGCTTCGGACGACATTCCGGTCGGCCATCAAGCCGACCGCTATCAACCGGTTTGGGAACGAAATCCGTTCACGCTGGTGACACCGGTAACCGTGCAAGCAAAGCCAAAAGTATTTGATAAGCTTGTCCTTTTGAGCTGGCTCAACGACGGCAGTAAAGACATTGTCTTTGTTCAGAATACAGAGACTAACGAAGTGCAGAAAATTACTACGGATGCCAACTCGGGCAATCTCCGTTTGATCGCGATCCATAAATCCCCCGATCCAAAGCTGGCAGAGGTCGTACTCTCCAACGGCGCAGAAGAAGGATCCGTTAAATTCCGCACGGAGGTCGCGGCAACCGCTCCTCAGCAGAACGTCGCTCAGCCGGCGGCGCCGACGGCGCAAAACGTGCAAAACCCACTGCCGGGCGGGGCGGGGCCGGCAATCATGTCGCGCCAGGCTCAAGCAGCGCAGAACGGGCAGCAAGTGCCTCGGTTTGGGGCCAATCAGCAAGGAGTGACCCAAACGCAGCCTGCACCAGGCACCATCCCGCCGCCGCGTGCTTCTGAAGCGCGCCGCAAACGGATTACGCCGCCGCCGGTAGTAGAGCAGCCCGTTGGAGTGCCGGTACCTGTCCAGAATGTCCCCAACCCCGTTCAACCTCAGACACAGTAGTCGAATCTCATGCGTTTTCGCCCTCTTCTTTTTTTGTCGTTCGGTTTGATCATACATCTCTCAGTGGCGAAGGCGCAGCAGGCTATGGATGCATCACCGTCAAAGACCCCAGCTAGAGACGATGCGCCGAGTTCTTTCCAGGCGATCAATGCAAGTGTTGACACCGTATTGATGCAATATGAGCAATTGACCGGCAAAGTGCTGATTAAGGACAGCAATCTCTCCGCCAATGCCTTGCCGATCACGATCTCGGTTCCGCAGCCGGTGCCAAAAAGCGAGCTGGTCCGCCTGATTGAGGCCTCGTTGCTATTGAACAATATCGTTCTGGTTCCCGCCCAGGAAGAAAACACCGTCAAGGTGATCAATATTAATACCGGGAAGAATCCCCGCAGCGAAGGTGTTCGCTTGTATACCGGCGTTGATTCGATCCCTCCAGGGGAACAAGTCATCAGTTATTACATGCCGTTCCAGTATATTTCCGCCAGCGAAGCGTTGACTGTCTTCCAAACCCACATTCTTCCCAGAGCCTATACTTCCTTTGTTCCAATCAATAGTGCGCAAGCCCTCCTGATTACCGAAAGCACGACAGTGATCCGCCAATTGATTGCCCTTCAACAGTTGATCGATATTCCCCCTGCCAGGACGGTTACCGAGTTCATCCCCCTCATCCGGGCGGACGCGGAGCGGGTGGCAAAAACGATCAACGAGTTAATCGATTTCCAGAGGAAAGCACGCACGGGTGGGGATCAAGGCGCACCGGTGCCGGGGGCCCCGGCTGGTGCAGTCCAGCCGGTTGCGGCTGCCGGTGCGGCTCCGGACGCCAGTCTGTTGAGTGGCCAGGCTCAAGTCATCGCTGATTCGCGAACCAACCGCATTTTGGTGATCGCACGGCCAGAAACGGTACCCTATTTCAGAACGCTCATTCAACAATTTGACTCCGCCGTCGGCGCTTCGGAGCCCTTGGAGTACCGTCTTCGCTACATCCCCGCCGGTGAAGTTCTTCCGGTGCTTCAGGATCTGCTGGTCGAAGACCAAGCCCAGGGTCAAGGAGGGACGCCGAATCAGCCGGCGCAGGAGCAAAATCGACCTGCTAATCTAGGCAACCGCAACAGTTCGTCCTCGTCCAATAGCAGCGCCGGAGGATACAGCCCGGTCAGCGGCTCGGCAGGTTCGGTCGGAGCGGGGGAAGATTTGCTCCAGGAGCCGAATGAACAACTAGGGCCACAGGCCGTTGTGGTAGGCCGTTCCAGAATTATATCGGATTCCAAAGATAATAAAATTCTGGTCATTGGGCCGCCGGAAAGTGTTCGCAAGGTGAAGTCGATTCTGGATCTGCTCGACCGCCGTCCGCAACAGGTTTATCTCTCGACGGTGATTGGACAGTTGACCCTGACCAACGATTACCAGTTTGGTGTCGACTGGGTGCAGACCTTCAAGAAGATTTCCGGCCACACCGGAATCGCTTCCGGTAACTTGAATACGGCCGGTATTATCAACGCCAACGGGCAGGTGATCGGCGATCCGCGCCAATTCCTTACCAACACTGCTTTTCCTGCTTTGTCCGGTTTGACGATTTTCGGAACGATCGGGGACGCTGTCTCATACTTTGTCCGGGCACTCGACAGTCGGAGCGATTTCAAAGTGTTGGCCCGGCCGGCCGTTTACACCGCGAATAACAAGCGCGCCGTGATCTCCAGTGGTCAACGTGTGCCGGTCCCGCAAAGCACCCTGAGCAATTTAACCACCGGTACCACCGGCGGAGTGATCAACAACAGCAGCAGCACCGCAGTGGCGGCTACGGTGGGCTACGAGGATGTCGAGCTCCGCCTGGAAGTCATTCCGCTGGTCAATTCGAAGAATGAGGTGACCATGAAGATCGCCCAAATCAACGACACCCTTGGTACCGACGTCAATATCTCGGGGAATGAGGTTCCCATCGTCAACAGCCAGCGATTGACGACCACGGTCACCATCCCCAGCGGCGCCACCGTGATTCTTGGAGGGCTGATCCAGGACAAGAATACCAAAGACGTCAGTGGTATCCCATACCTGATGGATGTTCCGTATCTGGGCAACCTCTTTAAGTATAAAACGAACAATCGTGAACGGGATGAATTGCTGGTCTTTATTCAACCCACGGTCGTCAATGATGATATCCAGACGCTGCGAGCTAGTCTGAAAGAGGAACGTCGGACCAAGATTGGAGCCGATACCTACCAATTGGCTCACCCGCCCGAACCAGCCGGGGCCTCTTCTTCGGCTCCAGTGAAGAAGAAAAGCGGCTTGTCGAAAGAGTATTAGAAAGCTTTTTCTCTTGGTCCTAAGCCCGTTCCTCTGCGAAAAAGGGCTCCGCGTCGATTCGCAGATCGCAGGTGTACATCCCGGGGATCGGCGATTCGCACGGCTTTCCGCGTTTGAATTCGCCCGGTGGTTCTTCGACAAATGCTGTGGCGTCCGGGTGCAGTTTGAAAAGTTTATGGATTTGATCGTTTTCGCGTTCGATCAAAACAATCGACAGTGGCAGTTGAATCCCGATCAACGGATGCAGTGACGGATATAACGCGGACTTTCGATAACGCAATCCAGCGATCGATTCCTTCGGGGAAAACGAACGAAACGGCAACTCGCGTCCGTTCACGAATACGGCGTACTGCTGATAGAAGGTGGTGGAGGCGGCCAGCTCGATACGTTCAATGGAGGAATCCACAAATCGGCTGGTGCTTCCCCCGAGGGTCGGCGTTTCCGCAAGTAATGACCAGCTTTCCAATGCCTTTCGGATCGTCAATCCCTCTTGATTCAGCAGCGTCGGGAATCGCCATTCCCAGATCTCTCGGAAGACCGCGGGGTCAAAAGCAAACCCGAATTGCGCGATTTCACTGAGGACGTCCGTCAAGTCCGCCCAGAGAGGGGTGGGCAGGAAATATTTGTCGTGCAATTCGAAATGGAAATCTTTCAGGGCTTCCCGGAAGGGCTGCTTGAGCAGGTAGCTTAGCAGGGCGCGCCAAAGCAACGCAACCGTACCGGTCCATTCCGCGTTCGGAAGACTTTCGATGGCCCGGAACTCAATCAGGCCGAAGTACCCGTTGGGGGGACTCCAGAATTTGTCAAAGCTTGCTTCGCTTCGATGGGTGTTTCCCGAAACGTCCGTGTGAAGATGCCGGAGTAACTCATTAATCTGCAGACGAGCATCGCCCGCCGGCAGGTCTTCCAGTTGGCGATACGCCAGCTCCAGGTCCAATAGTGTGCTCCCACTTTCGTCCGGTCTCGGGGCCTGCGAGGAATGCCCAACGTAACACCCCGTGAAAAGGTAGGAGAGTGACGGGTGATGCTGCCAGTAACGCAGGATCGATGCCAGCCAGCCGGGTCTTGTGAAGAACGGATTCTCTTCAAGAGAAACTCCGCCAAATAACAGATGCGCACCGCCGCCCGTGCCGGCCGGAAAAGGCTTTTCACGGAAGCTCCGGAGACCGATCGGTCCCGCGATCTTTTCCAGGATAACCAGCCACTCTTGGAATTCGGTCCACTCTTTGCATGGTGGCAGATTGACTTCTAGAACTCCAGGGTCTGCGGTGAAGCCAAGCCGGGTCCAGGTCGACGGAAGATCGACTGGAAGATATCCTTGCCAATCCACGGCGCATTGGTCGCCGACGGCCGCCGTGATCAGGCGGACCAGTGATTCCCATGGTTCCGTCAAGAGAGGTGGCAGAAAAATGAGCAGGGACTTATCTAGAACCTGGAAAACCAGCGCCCGCTTGATTGCGTCTTGGGGTAAACGATTGAGCGGAAGGCGAAGCCCGGCCGGCCCTTCCGTCTCCAATAGTTCGATCCGGCGAATATCCCACGGTTCCGTAATCCATTCTCCTTCTTTGGAATCGAGAGGCAATACCCAGACCGGTGACCGCGGATTTAACGGGTCTTTTGCTGGCAGCCAGCGGTCTTCCAGTCCCAGTTCCTGGATCAGTTGATTCCGGATCAGCTTGAGCGTTTTGCTGGTCGGAGCGCGTTGCTTGTTGGTGTCTGGCGGGCCGAGCGACCCCGGCGAATCCGGATGCAGGATGTTGAGAGCCCAGCGTGGATTCACTTCCCCAGGGTACAATTTTCCCGGGCTATACAAAATCATCGCGCCAGGCGAAACCGCTTTCACCAGCTTTTCTGCGAAAGCGCGGGCGTATCGAAGCTTTGTCGGCCCGACCGCCGCATAGGTCCACTCGGGACCCTCAGGCTCGGTCGGTATGAAGGTGGGTTCTCCCCCCATCGTCAAGACAACGTGCTCGGCAGCCAGCGTCTTCTCGACGTGTTCGGCAATCTTGGTCATATTCTTTTCAACCAGTAAACTTAGGTCGAGATACGAATCAAATTCCCCATGATGCTCACCGAAGTAAGAGCCTTGAATCGGAGCAATTTCCGGCATTCGCGTACCGACCGCAGTCGGGATAAAACGATGGTCGCAAAATGTGCCGTTGGTTGGATCGATCCCCACCCATCCAGCGCCGGGCAGGAAAACATCGATCCAAGCATGCAGACTGCTTTCCGCTCGCCGATCCTTGATATCAACGTTGAATTCGCAAAGATATCCGCTTACCACCCTGACGGCCAGGCCGATCTGCCGCAGCATCGTCGCGCAGAGCAACGTCGTATCCCGGCAGGCACCTGACCGCAATTCGATGGTCTCGGACGGTAACCGCGCATCACCTTCAGACCGCACCTCGTACGCGATGTCGCTATGCAAAGTGTCGGCTAGGTCGACTAACGCTTCGACCGTATTTCGCTTCCCGTTCAGTCTCCAGATCGTTCCCGTCTCTGCTTCTTCTTCAGGATTGATGTTCCGGTATGGAGCCAGTACACGGTTTTCTTCTGGAGTGTACTCAAACGGGAGGTTAAGGGCGCGCGGGGCCAGCAGAAAGTGAAACGGATTCTTCGGCCAGAGTTCAAGTTTGAGTTCAACGCGGATCTCCAGAACCTGGCCAGGCTTGGGTAAGAAACAATTCGCGACAATGTTATCAAATAGATCCCGGCGATACTGAATATCGCTTTCTATATTAACCGTGGTTTGAAGCTGGTGCGTGGTGATCGATTGGTCCGTGCGAGGATAAAGACGAATTGCGTGCGGGGAGAAACTGACCGGTTCCTCGTAGGAATAGCGCATCCAGTTTTCAATTTTGACGTGCATGAGAATGAAGATGCAAACAAGAAAGTTTTGTGTTTCGTGGCCCGTCCGTTCGGAACTCTATTTCTTTAATCGGTTAACCCTGACCTGAACCTTCATCGTTTGATGCCCGCTTCCCTTGAAGGTTCCGCGAATCGGAGCGGCTTCACCGGCATCGCGTCCGAAGGAAACGGAGATATGCTGTTCTCCGCACCAGCGATTGTTCGTGGGGTCAAGGGCGACCCAATGTTGGCCGGGTACCAGAACTTCGACCCAGGCGTGGGTTGCCACTGAACCAATCAGTTTCTTCGGTTTGCCGTCTTCCCCTTTGATTGGCGCGGTTTCGATGTAGCCGCAGACATAGCGGGCGGGCAAACCTCCTGTTCGCAGTACACTCAGCATGATGTGGGCAAAATCCTGGCATACGCCAATTCGGTCACGCCAGATCGATCCCACATCCGTCGAAAAATTTGTGGCCCCTTTTCTGTATTGAAAGTTTTCGTAGATGGCACTGTTGAGAGCTTCCAAGCCCTGCCGCAAGGTCGTTGGACCGTTCAGATACCGTTTTGCCCACTGCACAGATTCCCGGCCGATCTTGACTGTCTCGGTTGGTTGGAGGTAATCGAACACAAATGGCAGAGAGCCGGTCAAAAGTTGACGCGATTCTTGAATCGTCAAATCCAGGCTTTCGGTCGGGAGGGTTCCGGAGATGGTTTGCACCAATGCCTCGCTTCGGATGGTCAGCCGGGTATGCCTGTAAGGAAGAGATAAAAAAAAGACTTCGTTCCCGAAATAATCGCGATAGCCGGAGGTCCGGCTTGCCGGCTCGATCGACAAGCGATGTTCGCGCACAGCCTGCATTTCCCGACTCGGAGGCGTCAATCGAAGTTCGAGGTAGGCTTCGGCAACCGGTTCCCCGTATCGATAGTCGGTAATATGTGTGACCCTGAAATGCATGTGCCTCCTTTCGGCAGCACACTTACCCTCATTAAGGGTCGGAAGGCAAATGGTGTTCAGATCGCCTTTTGCGTCACCTCAAGCAACTCTTTGATCGCGTCGAGTGCGATCGGATCCTCCAAGGTGCTAAGGTCGCCGGTGTCCCGGCCTTCGGCAGCAGCCAGAATGGCCCGACGAAGGATTTTGCCGGACCTGGTTTTGGGCAGCGCGCGGACGATGTAGATCGCCGACGGACGTGCGAACGCGCCAAGGTTCTGCGCCACGGCGGATTCAATTTCCCGCTTCAACGCCATCTCCGCTTCCGGCGACGCAAAATCTGCCGATTTCTTGAGCACAATAAAACAATGAACGGATTGTCCTTTCACCTCGTCACTGGCGCCGACAGTCGCAACTTCCGCCACCGCCGGATGCGAACTTACCGTTTCCTCGATCTCCCGTGTCCCAAGGCGGTGTCCGCTGACATTGATCACGTCGTCTGAACGCCCCAGAATGAAAAAGTAGCCTTCTTCATCCTGAATCGCGTAATCGAACGTCGAATAGAGCTGTTTGCCCGGGAATCGACCGCAATAATGGTGCTCAAATAATGCATCATTCTTCCAAACCGTTGGCATACAGCCAGGAGGCAAGGGGAGACCGATCGCCAGAACACCCTTCTCCCCGCGAGGAAGGGTCTCGCCGGTGGCTGGATCGACGATCTTGGCATCGTACCCGAATAAGGCGATCCCTGGCGATCCCGGCCGTATTTGAGGTGCTTCAAGTCCGGGCAGCAAAGCCAGCACCGGCCATCCCGTCTCCGTCTGCCAATAATTGTCTAAAACTGGAATTCGCAAAGCGCTGCCGATCCAGTCCCAGGTTGTTTCGTCCAACGGTTCGCCAGCCAGGTAAAGCCGTTGCAGACTCCTCATGTCATATTTCCGCAGATACGCGGGGTCCTGCCGCTTCAAAACTCGAATGGCAGTGGGCGAGGTGAACATCACCGAAACCCCGTATTTTTCCACAATCCGCCACCAGATGCCGCCATCCGGACGAGTCGGAAGACCCTCGTAAAGCACCGATTGCATCCCCTGAATCAAAGGACCGTAGACGCCGTACGAGTGACCCACCGCCCATCCGATGTCTGCCGCTGTGAATATGCTGCTGCCCGGCTCGCCGGCAAAGACATAGCGCATGGATGCCGCCACCGCGACGGCATAGCCGCCTGTATCTCGCTGAATACCCTTTGGTATCGCCGTCGTTCCGGACGTGTACAATAAATAACTCGGTTCGCCGCTCTCCAGCCAGACCGCCCCAACTTCATCCCGCAAATGTCTCTCGCGAGCTTCCGCGTAATCAAGGTCGCGACCTCTCTTCATTTGGATTCCCTCGTCGATGTGCCGATTACAGACCAGAACGTGTTCAGGCTGAAACTTGGCAACCGAAAGCGCTTCGTCGACCATCCGCTTCAAAGGAATGACTTTGCCACCACGCAATCCTGCGTCCGCCGTAATCACCAGCCTGGCTTCGGCGTCCATGATCCGAGTTGCGAGACTGGCAGGCGCGAATCCAGCGAACACCACCGAATGCACGAACCCAAGCCGGACGCATGCCAGCATGGCAAATACGGCCTCCGGAATCATGGGAAGATAAATGACGATCCGGTCTCCGCGTTTCAGCCCCAGTGATTTGAGGATTGCCGAAAATCTGCAAACCTCTTCATAAAGCTCCTGGTAAGTGAACGACTGTGAGGCGTCGATCTCGGTCGAGATGTAATGAAGAGCCGATTGGCTCGCGCGGAGCGGTAGATGCCGATCGATTGCGTTATAGCAAAGATTTGTTTCACCACCCTCGAACCACTTCGCGAACGGCGGTTTGCTGAAATCGCGGATTTTCCGGAAAGGTTTGTGCCAGTGAATCGCTTCGGCCTGTTCAGCCCAGAAGCTCTCCGGCTGTTCCAAGGCGCGACGACAGAATTCAAGAGACCCGATTGGCTTGCTCATGAGGGGGACGATTGGTGGAGGAGTTCAGGAGTTGCAGGAGTTCAGGAGTTCAGGAGTTGCAGGAGTTCAGGAGTTGCAGAATGTTCGACTGCAGCTTCCATTCGTCTCGGTCAACAAATCTGCGTTATTTAAAGGCCAATTCAAGCCGGTGCCTGGACGACAGACGCAGGGTGGGCTGGGACTCCGCCCGAACCCGGGTTGTATCTGGTTAGCGTCTCGTTCTCGTCGTCGTGCTCGATTGCTTACCTCGCCGGGCGGACCGAGGACGACGACGAGCACGAGCACGATTAGGAAAAACCCTGCCGCCTCTTTATAAAGCTCGTCGTCGTCGTCGTGCTGGATTGCTTACCTCGCCAGGCAGACCGAGGACGACAACGAGCACGAGCACGATTAGGAAGAATCCCGCCGCTTCTTTATCGTGCTCGTCGTCGTCGTCGTGCTGGATTGCTTGCCTCGCCGGGCGGACCGAGCACGAGCACGATCAGGAAAAACCCCGCTGGAAATTCCAAGGGAGAGGATCACACTGACACTAACACTGACACTGACACTGACACTGACCCGACATGCGAATATCTCGACGCGATTTCATAACCCATACCGCGATCATCGCAGGAGGACTGACGGCCGGGTTACGGGCCAGCCGTACACTGGCTACGGACGCAGCAGACGGCGAACTGTTGCGAGTGGTTTTTGCCACAGATTCTCACTTGATGGTCGATAATCTGCTTCGTTCCGGAGATGGTCTCATGGCTGCTCTCTCGGCAATCGAGAGCCTGAGTCCTAAAGCCGATTTCATCCTGTTCGGAGGGGATCTCACCCACGAATCGCCTCAACTCGATTTTCCGGCGGCCGAACGCCTTATCGATCGATTTTTGAAGATCTGGAAAGATCATACTGATTTGCCGACCTTTTACACATTCGGAAACCATGACCTGGTTGGAACTAAAAACTCAGCTGTCAACCGCGAAGATCCAAGGTTTGGCAAAGGTTTGTATCGGATGCGACTCGAACTCGAACGGAATTTCTATGCTTTTCGAGAAGGAGGATGGCGATTTATTGTGCTCGATGATGTGCTGGCGGAACCTGATGGCTCGTACGTCGGAGAGTTTGTTGAAGAACAGCTTTCATTCTTGCGTTCCGAACTGCAGACAGATTCTCAAACACCAACCATCCTCTGTGGCCACATTCCCTCAGTCTCCGTTCTGCCCAACCTCAGTATCTGCGGAGAGACCAAAAGCGCAGGAGCGAATATCGAAACTCCAGCTTCTCTCTTAGCGCACAACGCCTCTGATTTGCACAAGGTCCTCAACGAGACCAAGGCGAATGTAAAACTCGTTCTTGCCGGTCACCTGCATCACTTGGAGCAGATTCAAATCGACGGGGTCGCTTATCTCAACAGTGGCGCGATTTGCGGAAATTGGTGGAAAGGAGCGCAAGTGGGATGCCCGGAAGGGTTTACGGTGCTCGATCTCAGCCGGAGCGGCCATGTTGCGGCAGAGTATCGGTCCTACGGTTGGCAGGCGATAGCCTGAGGGCCTTACGCCGACACGCCCCCACACCGATACGCCGACACGTTTCCCCCGCTACCGTTTCCTGCGGCTGAAAGCAAGTTGGGCGGCGATGTTGGTCACCGTAACCAGAGCCACCAGGACTAACGAAGCGGTCCAGGCCATTTGAATCTGGTAGTCGTAAGGGAGTGTCGAAAAGTTAAAGATCAAGACCGACATCGAACCGGTCGGTTGCATAAGAGACTTCATCCAATATTGGCTGAAAGCCGCGGTGAACAGGACCGGGGCAGTCTCGCCTGCAGCGCGTGCCACTGCTAGCATAATTCCAGTCATGATAGCCGGCAGCGCCTCGGGTAAAACAATTCGGAAGATAGTTTGCAGTTTGGTGGCACCAAGGCCGTAGGAGGCTTCTCGGAGCGTCTTCGGAACTCCCAGCAGTGCTTGTTCGGTTGTCAGGAGGATCGTTGGCAGAGTCAGCACGGCCAGGGCCACGCCGCCGGCTAGAGCCGAAGAAGTGCCTGTCGAAAGCACCACCACGGAAAAGGCAAAGACACCGCAAATAATGGATGGAATCCCAGTTAGAAGCTTGGCCACAAAGCGGACGGTTTGAGCTAGGCGCGATCTTGGGTTGTACTCATTGACATAGATTGCAGACAGAACGCCAAGCGGTGTCGAAAATAGTAGCGCAAGGCCAACCATCACCGCTGTTCCCTGGATCGCGTTGCCGAATCCTCCGCCCGTCAAGCCGGGAGCAGGAGGCAAGCCCGTGAATATGGACGGAGTCAACAGCGGGAGGCCCTTTTGCAAAAGCAAAAAAACGATCGAAAACAATGGAATCAAGGTTAAGAACGAAAGGGTCACACAGAGAACCGTCCAAAAGTTGTTCCCGAGAATTCTGGCCCGCGAGTGAAGGTCGACAGCCTTGAGAGAACGGGTAACCGGCGCGATGGAAGAAGTGGCAATTGTCATGGCGGTCAGCGAATTCCAGCCGTGGATTTTTCTGCTCGGCGCAACACCGCCTCTCCAGCTAAATTGACTAACAAGGTTAAGAGGACCAAAACCAACGCGGCATACATGAGAGCACTGATCTGCAGTCCTTGCGCTTCACCAAACTGGTTAGCAAGGAGGCCAGCGAGTGTCCCGGCGGGTGAAAGCAGGGACATGCTCAAACGCGGACTATTGCCTATCAACATAGCTACCGCCATGGTTTCGCCCATTGCACGGCCAAACGCCAGAATCGTTGCCGCCACGATTCCCGGTGCCGCCGTGGGGACGAGAATGCGAAAGATGGTTTCCCAACGGGTAGCTCCGACTGCATAGGAACCTTCCCGCAAGGTGCTGGGAACAGCGACCAGGGCGGTGCGGGAAATTGCCGTGATCGTCGGGAGAACCATGAGCGCCAAAACCAGACTGGCGGTTAACATGCTGTTACCGGAGGCGGGTCCTTGGAAGAGCGGAATAAATCCAAGAGAGTCAGAGAGGTACCCGCCGAACTGTTGCACTAGCGGGATGACCACCGCGATACCCCACAGTCCGTAAACCACGCTCGGAATGGCGGCCAACAGTTCGACAATAAACCTAATAAACTGCCGGACCCCAAAAGGAAGGAAATTTTCACTCAGAAACAGAGCGATAAAAACCCCCAACGGTAACGCAATACAAAGCGCGATGAGTGAACTCAGTGTCGTACCGATCAGAAACGGCAGAGCGCCATAACGGTCCCTGTTGACATCCCAGACGGTGCTGGTGAGGAAGCTCACGCCCGTCTTCTGGATGGCCGGCCAAGCCGGCGTAATGATGCTCTCTAGAATCCAGAGGAGAGTCAGAACCGCGGTGGCTGAAGCCACCCACGTGAGGACCATGAAGAAGTCAGGTCGGCGCTTGATTTTTCCCCTTTGCAGACCGGTCGAACTCGTCTTTACGTCACCTGTCATTTTGATCCTTTTCGGCTTGAGATCCCTATGTCCATCTTAAGACTATCCGAACCGACCGGAGATATAATCCTCGGTCTGCTTCTGCGAAGGATTGCCGAATATCTTGTCCGTCCGATCGATCTCGATCAAACTGCCGAGATAAAAGAACGCCGTTAAGTCGGAACAACGAGTCGCCTGCTGCATGTTGTGAGTGACGATGACGATCGTAAAGTGCTCCTTCAACGAATCAATGAGCTCTTCGACTTTTGCTGTCGCGATCGGATCGAGTGCAGAACAGGGCTCATCCATGAGGACGATTTCAGGTTTTCCTGCGATGGCCCGGGCAATACAGAGGCGTTGCTGTTGACCTCCGGAAAGGCTGAGCGCGCTCTCGTGCAGCCGATCTTTGACCTCGTTCCAGAGTGCTGCCCCTGTTAGGCTAGCCTCGACTGTCTCATTGACGATACGCTTGTCACGAACCCCTGCTATTCGCAGCCCATAAGCGATGTTCTCATAGATTGACTTCGGAAACGGATTCGACTTTTGGAAAACCATTCCCACCCGTTTTCGCAACTCGATTACGTCCACGTCCGAAGCATTAATATCCACACCATCGATCCGGATCGCACCAGCCGTTACCCTGGCTTGATCGATCAAATCGTTCATCCGATTGATGCAGCGCAACAGTGTTGACTTTCCGCAACCGGAAGGTCCGATGAATGCAGTGACCTGTTTTTCGGGTATCTTGAGATTGATATTTTTTAACGCTTTAGATGCGTGATAGTGAAAGTCAACTCCATCGACGTCCACGATCGTTCGGGCCGTCTCAAGGGACGGGGACGCTGGCGCGGCTTTGGAAGCGCTTGAAGGCGCGGAGCCGGGTGTTTTAGCCGTTAAATTTGGAGCGATTCTCGTTTCTTCCATAAAACAGTCGGGGTACCACTTGCCGATTTTAAGAAATAGACACGATCAGGCCCGTTTTTTGTAGGCTACTAAGTGACCACTGGATCATGAGGATCGCAAAAACGCAAATGTGACAACTTCGAAACAATCCGGCCGTTGTGCTTTGCGGCGACGTTGTCTACTTTCTACCGTTATTTAATTTATGGCTCTAGGCGGCAAGCATTCGTTACCGGGTTTTGAAAAGTCATTGGAGGATCTTCGGACAGACATCCTGCTGATGGCGGCGCTGGTCCGCCGCAGTCTAAGCAATGTCAAGACGGGCCTCGCTGAGCGAGATGAAGACTGTTGCTCGGCGGTCATCGCCGATGATGAAGAGGTGGATCTCCTGGAGAGACAGGTCGATCGGAGCGGAACAAACATTTTGATCCGCTTTCAACCGCTGGCTTTGGACTTCCGCACCGTGCTGGCAACCATTAAACTGGGTTCACACTTGGAGAATATCTCCGATCAGGCGGTAGTCATTGCTCGGCGCGCTCGGACGTTAATTCAGGAAAGCGCTTTGGAAGAGAACGATGAATTGAATTCCCTCGTCGAGGTAGTCGAGAAGTCTCTTGCTGAAGCTTTGGAGGCCTTCTCCACCTTTGATAGTCTCCGAGCTGAGAAACTTCGCAGCCAAATGGAACCGCTGGCGGAGGGTGCTCGTGACTTAATGGAAACGGTAAGCGACGCGGTGGGCAGAAATCCTGAACGTTCCGCGTTGTACGTGAATCTGATTATCATTGTCCGCGGTCTGGAACAGATTATCTATCTCATCGAGAGTATCACCGAGGATATAATTTACGTGGCCGAGGCGAAAGATATCCGGCACGCACACAACCAACTGGCGGTTGAAAAAGAGCCGTTGTGGTAACCGGCTTTTGCTCAGGAGACTAAGCGACGCCGCCAGATTTCTAGCCCGGCAAAATTCTTGTCTCGGAGGGGCTGGAGGTTCCATAAATGCTTCCTGAGGGGAGTTCCGCGCGCCCACCGCTACCACGCGACGGTGTTAGTGTAGCATAGGCTCCAGCCTGTGTCGGGGTGGCAACGGGCAGCACCTTGGAAATAATGGGAGTTGTTGCCCACCTCTAAATTCCTTAACTTCGCGCCATTCAGCCCAGGGTTTCAACCCTGGGACGGGCTTTCAGCCAATGTCGAATAGGCTTTCGGGACTCACGAAAGGTGAAAAGAAACGGGACAGTTATTAACAAGCTATCAGAGGAACGAGGCCCAACAAGAGTCGGAGGAAATTCCTTTCGCCATTACCGGATGGCTTCTGCTAAAAATGTCTCCGAATCGCGACGCGACCGCCACCAAGGTGTCACAAAACTCAACTAAAGCTTTGGCCATCATGAGTATTGATCGCCGTACTTTCCTCCAACTACTATCCACAGGTGCGCTTTCTGCAGCTTTCCCGCCCAGCATTGCCCGGGCGCTGTCGATTCCCGCCCACAACCAGACCGGCACGATTAATGATGTGGAGCACATCGTTATTATGATGCAGGAGAACCGCTCTTTTGATCACTACTACGGTACGCTGCGCGGCGTGCGCGGATTTGGTGATAATCGAGTAATTAACTTGCCCAATGGCAACCCGGTTTGGTACCAGCCGAACAACAATGGTTATTTGTTGCCGTTCCATCCAGGAGCCCCCAATTTGGGATTGCAATTTATTGAGGATCTGGCACATGACTGGACAACCACGCACGCGGCCTGGAACCTGGGTAAATACGACCAGTGGGTGCCTAATAAAGGAACGACCACGATGGCCCATTTGGTCCGAAGCGATATTCCTTTCCACTACGCGCTGGCCGACGCCTTTACTATTTGCGACGCCTATCATTGCTCCCTCTTTGGGCCCACCGATCCCAATCGTTACTACATGTGGACCGGCTGGGTCGGCAACGACGGGTCAGGCGGCGGTCCGGTGGTAGACAACGCAGAGGCCGGCTACGGTTGGTCGACCTATCCAGAACTCCTACAAAAGGCTGGGATATCTTGGAAGATTTATCAGGACGTCGGACTTGGGCTTACAGCCGAACAATTCTGGGGTTTCACCGACGACGCCTATATTGGCAATTACGGTGACAATTCGCTCCTCTACTTCCATCAGTACCAGAACGCACCCGCAGGGTCTCAGCTGGCCAATGGTGCAAAGACCGGAACTAACATCGCTGTCGGCGGAACCCTCTTTGATATTTTCCGCCATGATGTCGCCAGCGGCAATTTGCCCCAGGTTTCCTGGGTGGTCGCCCCCGAAGCTTATACGGAGCACCCGAATTGGCCTGCCAACTATGGCGCCTGGTATGTCTCGCAAATCCTCGATGCTTTGACAGATCATCCGGAGGTCTGGAGCAAAACCGCTTTTTTCACGACCTACGATGAAAATGACGGATTCTTCGACCATATCGTTCCGCCGACGGTCCCGCCGACGCGAACGCAAGGTCTCTCAAACGTTGACATCACCAACGAAATTTTTCCGGGCAGTTCTGAATATGCTGCCGGCCCTTACGGGATGGGCATCCGCGTGCCGATGATCGTTGTTTCGCCCTGGAGCAAGGGGGGGTGGGTCAATTCACAGGTCTTCGACCACAGTTCGCTCATCCGGTTTATCGAACGGCGGTTTGGCTGCCAGTACCCAGGCATCATGGAAGGCAATATTACAAAGTGGCGCCGGGCGGTCTCTGGCGACCTGACCTCCGCATTCAATTTTACGTCACCGAACGACGCAACGGTGATGTTGCCGAGTACAGTTGCCTACATTCCGCCTGATAATCAGAGGCACCCGGACTATGTGCCTGTTCCGCCGATAGTCCAGGCGCTGCCAGTACAGGAGCCGGGTGTGCGCCCCGCGCGGGCTCTGCCGTATGAATTGCATGTCCGCGCCAGAGTGGATCTCGAAGAGGGTGCGCTGAATATCTATTTAAGGAATTCCGGCCAGGTCGCAGCCGTCTTTCAAGTCTATTCTGCGGATGGGCGGAGTGGCCCGTGGACCTACACGGTCGCGCCAGACACCCAGCTCGTCGATCGTTGGAATTTAAGGTCAAACGGCCAGACCGAATACGATTTGTCGGTTTTCGGTCCCAATGGTTTCCTGCGCAGCTTCAAGGGAAGCATCGCGGATAGAAGTGCAAACATCGCCAGCAGCCTGATCTACGATATTCAAAGTAACGGTGTTATCCTGGGGGTTCACAATCAAACGCGAATTCCGTGCGAAGTGAAAGTTTCCGAACATTACACTCATCAAACGATCAATTTGAGGTTGGAACCAAATGGAGAGCAGAGTGAATTCTGGTCGGTCGACACAGCCTACGGTTGGTATGACTTGACGATTAGGACAAGTTCGGATTCGCTTTTTCGGCACCGCCTTGCCGGTCACCTGGAGACCGGGCGCGACAGCATGAGTGATCCGGCGATCGGCACCCTCCACCAGCCGGGGCAGGCTG
>DATHPI010000200.1:0-3716 GCA_035484035.1 Chthoniobacterales bacterium | reverse complement strand
GTCAAACATGTAGCGATCTCTCGCCCCTTCAGCACCTCCAACCCGGGCGGACCGGGTGTTTTTCCTCCAAACGCACATTCATGTGCTTTGTGGGCACTTCATTTGGCTGGGCCATCTGTTGGAAGAAAGGAACTTCTAGTTCCTGAGAATGGCGAATCGCCTTACTTGATGGTTCCCAGGGTTGAATGCGCTAAGTTGAGAGCTGTTTGGGACGATCAACTGCCCCGAAGGAGTTGGAGAACTCAGCCCAAGGTTTCAACCCGGGAAGGTAAGGCGGGACGCCTTACTTACCTCAGATAGGCGGGAGATACTGGGATAGAAGGGTAATCAAACGGCCGTTTCGTCCGCGGAAGTAAGTAAGGCGTCTCGCCTTACCCCGCGCCCTGAATAAGCAGTTTGAATGGAGAGGCAATACGGAAAGCCCAGGAATTGAGCGTAGCGGCGTCCGCGGTCGGTGTCGTTCCCGCGGGCGGGACGTTCACTACCCTCCTCAAGATCCCCGCCTACACAACGACAGTGTTCTGGATCACGGAATACACCGAGGCCGTCCCAGCCGCCCCGGTCTGGGCTGGACCCACTCCCCCCACCCTCGACACCACGCCCAACGGAACGAATGTGGTGCTTCGCTGGAGCCGTCAGCGCGTCGAGCAACCGGAGCGTGTGGTCGAGTCCCATGATGGCCAATACCTGACGGTCGCATCCGCCTTTCGTTGAATGCGGGCACACTCACGCTAGGAGACGGTTCGATTGGCAAGTTGATAGGCATTACGTTCGAGCTACTTATGAGCGTGATCGCGCCAGACCCCTTCCAGACCAAACCACCTATCGGCACTCTCGGCAAGACGACCTGAAAAAATCGTCCTCAATGTGCGACGCTGCTCCCCTGGAGCATTTCGCATTGGATCCATTTTCGGGTGATCCTCGACAGATCCAGAGGGGTGAACTCTGCCTCTAGTACGACCGGGTGTTTTTTGTTTTGAGCGATGCTCCAAGGGAGCGTTGCGACTGATGCGTAGGTCATCGTTTCCATAATAAATTATGCCTTTTTCCGAAGGAATGAATTGTCCCTCATTATGTTACAAATAGATTGCCAGCTCCGAGTGTCAGGATTCTGAGAAATTTTTACGAATTATTAGGGAATGGTAACGACAGTGACATACGAAGAGAGGAAGCGCTGGCGCGGATGGGCCGTCCAAATTTTTATTGGGTTCACGACCGAAGCAGAGCGGAAGCACCTTTTGAATCTGGGGCGCGGGCGGACCTCCAACTATCAAGGTCGTCATTCCCTCCGGTCTGAGTTGCGGCGCCTGCGATGGATGGGCCTTTTGGCGATGAAGCCAGGACGCAATGTCGGTGATATCCGGAATAATTTAAGCGTAGACCTGAGCCATTACGTCTACCTCACGCCAAACGGCGAGGAATGGGTCGAAGTGTTGGCAACGAGGACCAATGATTGAATTGGAGTTCTTAAACCGAGTAGCACCGCCATCTTGACCGTAGCCCAAATGTCTTGCTTCGGGAAAAAATCCGAGACGTCCTGGATAATTTGATCGAGCGTAAGATTCCTGGCTTCTCTGAAACAAGCGAGGTTCGCCGAGGAACAGTCTCCTCTCTAATCTTCACGCGCGTCCCCGTGTCGGGCGCTCCTGACTCCTGGCTCCTGGCTCCTGAGGAGGACATTGAACAATTGACCTATTGACATTTGATTCGAGCAGCAGACGATGAGATTCTATGCGCTAGCCCCTAGCGCGACAAAAGAGACGGATCGCTCGGGGAGAAGCGCCCAGGATCGGCTGAATAGTTACCGCCCCTTGACATTTTGGCCCGAAAGCTTCACGAGTAACTGGCCGTCCAAGGAAAAGAAAATGACCAGCAACGAAATGAACTCGCAGATGTCCACCAAGCCAGGCTTTATCGCCGCGCTTGATCAAAGTGGTGGTTCGACACCCGGTGCTTTGCGTTACTACGGTATACCTGATAGCGCGTATAGCGGAGAGACCGAGATGTTTAGGCTGATGCACGAGATGCGCGTACGCATCATCAGTTCGCCCGCCTTCACGGGCGACAAGGTCATCGGAGCGATTCTGTTTGAACGCACCATGGATGGACAGGCTAAAGGGAAACCTGTGTCTGCATTCCTCTGGGAAGACCGCGGTGTCGTCCCGTTCCTGAAAGTCGATAAAGGATTGGAAACGGAAAAGGACGGGGTCAGTCTGATGAAGCCGATTCCGGGACTAGACTCGCTTCTTGAACGTGCCGTGAAACTCGGGGTCTACGGCACGAAAATGCGCTCGACGATCCACTTGCCCTCCAAGACCGGTATCGCGGCGATTGTGGCCCAGCAGTTCGCATTGGCAGCGCAAATCGCGGAGCATGGACTGATGCCGATCCTGGAGCCGGAAGTTTTGATCAAAAGCCCCGACAAACCGGGCGCCGAAGCGATTCTTCGCGAAGAACTCGCAAGAGGCCTGGATGAATTGCCGCTGGCCCGCAAGGTGATGTTGAAACTGACCATCCCGGACGTTCCGGACTATTATTCTCCTTTGATCGAGCACCCCCGCGTCACCAGAGTCGTGGCGCTCTCCGGCGGCTATTCCCGGAAAGACGCCTGCCACCGCCTCGCCGTCAATCATGGAATGATCGCGAGTTTTTCGCGGGCATTGATGGAAGATCTCCGTTTTCCAATGAGCGACACCGAGTTTGACGCCTCGTTAGCAAAAGCGATCGACGAAATCTACCAGGCTTCGGTTGCCAAGGCTTGAACCGACCCTTCCTGAACATTTGGAGAAACTGGCGCCGGAAGTACTTAGAGCTTTTCCTGCGGCCCGAAGGGCCCCTGCAGTTTGGACATTTCAGCGTTTAACGCGGTAGCGATGCCGGTGTCTCCCGGAGGGACGACTAGAAAGTAGGCCGGCGGTTTATCGCCGGTACTCGTGCTTAGAATTTGATCTCGTCCCGGAGGCACGGTTGAAATTGGGCTTGGCCCATGGCTGATACATTCTCTTCGCTTGATCGCGCGGCGGTATTCGGGCGTCTCTCCGGGACGCAGGCCCCATGTGGTCCCGGACCCCGGCGATAAATCGCCGGGCTACTGTCCTATGTCCCTCCGGGACGCGTTCTGGGCCAGCGCCTTAGGCCACGCTCCTAAGTCTCTCTCAGTTTTCGTAGAAAGAAGCCATTTATTGACCCTGAAGAAGTCTTGAAATGTCCAAAGTCCAGTGGCCGAAGGGCCCTCCCCCGCACCGGTTGCAGGACTGAGCCCGGCGTTTTAACGCCGGGACGGCCCTTGGGGCCGGTATCTGTTTAGCGTCGGTTTTACGGCCCGAAAGGCTACGTCCGCAGAAGTAAGTAAGGCGTCTCGCCTTACCCTCTTTTTGCAAGCTAACCGTCCCGATTTGCGCGCAGAAGTAAGTAAGGCGTCCCGCCTTACCCTCTTTTTGCAAGCTAACCGTCCCGATTTGCCCGCAGAAGTAAGTAAAGCGTCGTATCTATATAGCGAAGTCTTCGATCTCAAACCGACCAGTGGCCTGTACCTGAAAAACTCGGGGCGTTTGTTCAACTTTTTGACACCACGAACGGTTAGCGAAGTCTTCGACCTCAAACCGACCAGTGGTCTGTACCTGAAAAACTCGGCTCATTTGGCCAACTTTTTGACACCACGAACGGTTAGGGCTATTGGGCGGATCGCCGCCGAATTTTCTGCCGAGTTCTATTTT